>MCBE01000237.1 GCA_001723845.1 Candidatus Altarchaeales archaeon WOR_SM1_SCG | reverse complement strand
CTCTTGATCTTGAGAGTGTTTTGAAAGAGGTCAACTTTTAATAATTTTGAAGTTTAATTAAATAATTGACACGGCAACATAAAACGATATGCTGAAATGTCATTTTTAGACATCTTTGAAACTCAAGTTGTATATTATATTAAATTTCAATGTATTTTATTTCCGGGCAACAAGCATAAAAGCAAGCCCGAAACTTAAAAATTTAATAACAATTTTTTTAAATCCCGCATCCTCAACGGTTTTTGCATAATACCTCGGACTTGCAAATGCTTTATAAGTTTCTGCAAGATAATGTATGTGCTCCCTGCTTTTCCATACAAGCAGCGGTGCGATTCTTTTAATATAAAAATATATCAGTTTATTCCTGATTTTCCCGGGTTTTGCAATATCAAGAATTATTAGTTTCCCTTTATTTTTAAGGACCCTGTAAATCTCACAAAGTCCCTTTTCCTTATCGTAAAAATCACGAAACGAGAAAGCGCAGTAAACAATATCAACATAATTATCGGGAAGAGGTATTGATTCGCAAGAACCCGTCAAAAACTCAAATTTATCTTCCGGCAGGAAATTTTCCTTTATTTTTTGCCTGAAAGCCGCGTGCATTTCAGGAATAGGGTCCAGGCATATAACTTTTTCAGACATTAATTTAACCGCAAGCGTACCCGGACCTGACCCGACTTCAAGTGCAGTGCAGGTTCCTTCACTTTCAAGTGCTGCTGCACCGCGCCATTTCTCATCCATTCCGAAAGTGATTTTTTTGTTGATCTTATCATAATCCGGAACCATTTCAAAGAGGGTGTTTTCAACTTCATTCCACTCTTCTTTGCTCATTTTCAGATTATCCATTGTAAGATTTAAACAATTAATTTTGAGAAAATATTAATACTCCGGTTTCCCATTTCAATTATCACAATGAAAAACATTTATGCAGCAATTCCGGATAATAATGATATCATGTATGAATTCTATGTCAAAAAGAAGATAGATATTGCTCTAAAATCTGCCGAAGAAGGTCGTGTTGTCTCTCACGAGGAAGTCAAAAAGAGGTTTTTAATTACGCGAAACAAAAAACAGAACAAAAACCAGAATACCGTTTCATAGATTTGAAGCCAGTGGACTTTGGTCATGGGAAACGAAAAACTGAATGAATAGATAGATAATGTAATGTACTGCGGCTGAAAATGAGCATAATTCGGGTTGCATAAAAACTTTAAAAGTTTCTTAATTGTAATATATTATGGTAAAGAGTTTTGAGAAGTTTAACATATTGAATTACCTTTATTTTGTAAATCCAAATAATTAAAAACAGCAATGATAAATTTATGTCCTTGGAAAAGAGAAAATAAAACAGAGAACTTAGTAACCCCACCTAAAATCGAAAAAGAAGAACCAATGGAAGGGATAAAAATCTTTGCATATGGATTTGACAAAGCTGGGTTTGAAATTCCAATGATGTCCATAATGCTTGAAAATGTTGGAGAGATAGAGTTCATTCGATTTGGAGATTCTACAAGCATAGACCACGCTGATGGCATAATAATTCCTCAAGGAATATTTGAAGAAATTGAATTTTTTCCTCATGCCTTTTATGGAGAAAGAATTAAGGTAAAATGGTATGAAAACTTATTACTCCAACTAGAAAGGCAAATATCCAATATGCTTAAAGAAAAAAGTAAATGGGTTTGCTTCCTTGTTGACAAAATTGAGGATAAAGTTCATTGTGAATTTGATACTCAATATATACCTGAAACAGATTTATGTAAAAGAATCCTTAACGAGTTTAAAGTGGGCAGATATCTACCTAATGTGCAGTTACCCGAAGTAATTCCTAAAAAAGACGAATTTAAACCATATATAAATAAATATGGTGTTGCTAAGACCATTTTGAAATTGCCAGATAACAAAAATATTGAAATGCAAGTTATCGCTGAAGCAGGCAATGTCGTTGTGGGTGCCGAATTCCGCAATCGGCTTTTCTTTTTACCTTTTCATACGGCAAACAGGGACCGTTCCACTGCAAAATTAGTTGTTACATTAGTGACTAATGCGATATTTGACTATAGACAAAAACACGTCGTAGAACTACCTGCTTGGTTAGACAACTTTCAATTTGGAGCTGAAGAAAATTTAAAAGTAAAAATTAGTTCATTAATTGATCAAAGGAATAAACTTGAAAATCAGCTGCAATCTTTAAGAGAATACAAAGCAATTCTCACCACGTCAGGTGATAATCTCAAAGATATTGTCGTTAGAATATTAGAGAATTTTTTCAAATTGAATATTGATCCAATAGATGAAAAGCATGAGGATGCAAAAATTATTGGTGAAAACGAGAATATTTTGGCTGTAATAGAAGTTAAAGGCACAAAAAGCGGTATTAAAAGAGAGCATATAAATCAAGTAGATTCTCATCGAGACAGGAACGAATTAACAGAGTCCACTCCTGGCGTACTATTCATCAATAATAAAATGTCTATCAGTGATATTGGTGAGAGGTTTGAAACTGAAGTAAATAAGGATCAAATAAAGTATGCAAAAAATCAAAATGTTTTAATAGTTCGAACAATTGACTTACTCTTTCTAATGCAACATCTTGAAGATAATCCCGATAGAGATAAAGAGATAATGGAACTTATAAACTCAGGGGGTGGCTGGCTTAAAGCCGATTCAAAAAGTTATGCCATTGAATTAAAATAAAATTATAATCTAAAATAAAAAAATGACAACCATAACCCCCCACGGCGGCGTCTGCGAGATAGGCGGCAGTAAAATCCTCCTTGAAGACCGGGACACTAAAATCCTCCTTGACTTCGGGATGAGTTTCTCTGCCCGGCAGAAGTATTACATGGAATACCTGAACCCGAGAACTGCAAAAGGTCTTGGGGATTTTCTTGCAATGAATCTCACCCCTGATGTTAAAGGAATTTACAGGGAAGACCTTTTAAATACCGTCGGCAGGGAGAAAGAAGAAGTTGAAGTTGATGCCCTGTTTTTAAGCCATGCGCACGCAGACCATGCAAATTACATTTCGTTTCTCCACGAAGATATTCCTATTCACTGCGGGGAGACCGCCTGGCTTTTACTGAAAGCCATTGACGAGTCAAGCCAGAGAAACATTGAAAACGAGGTTATTGACTTTAAAAAGAGACCGCTTATGAACTGGAAGGTTGCGCCCGTGAAAAGAATTTTTAATACATTTAAAACAGGGGATAAGATAAAGGTCGGCTCATTAGAGATTGAGCCGGTGCATGTTGACCATTCAGTTCCCGGTGCTTACGGCTTTATAATTCACACAACTGAAGGTGCCGTTGTCTATACAGGCGACTTGCGCCTTCACGGTCTTCGCCCGCAGATGACTCTTGATTTCATTGAGAAAGCTTGCGAGAGTAAACCTGCTGCAATGCTCTGCGAGGGAACAAGAATTGATATAATGAAAGATAATTCAAGCGAAGCAAAGGTTAAGAGAGAATCCGGAAGGATTATTAAACGCGCGAACCGCAATAAAAAATTTGTTATATCTGATTTTAACTTCAAGGATGTTGACCGGATGCAAACCTTCTTTAATCTTGCGGTTGAAAACGACAGGAAATTTTTAATCACATTAAAGGGTGCATGCTTTCTGAAGTGGGTTTCAAAGGATGAGAAACTAAAAAATAATATTCCGAAAATTAAAGATGAAAATATTGTTATCTACCAGCCGAAGCGAAGAACCGGAACATACAGGGAGCAGGATTATGCTGCATGGGAGCGGATGTACCTTAAATACGACAACATCTGGACAGCCGAGGATGTAGTTCAAAACCAGGATAAGGTTGTTGCGTCATTCACATTCTACAACATGAATGAACTGATAGACATAAAGCCGGATCCGGCTGCTGTCTATATTCACTCGTTAAGCGAGCCGTTTAACGAGGAAATGGAGATTGATTACGAGCGGCTTAAAAACTGGCTTAAACTTTTTAACTTAAAGATGTACCAGCGCCACGCTTCAGGGCATGCAACCGGCTCTGATATTTCGGAGATGGTTAAAAAAATCAAGCCTAAAAAATTATTCCCGGTTCACACCGAATATCCCAAATTATTTAAAAAATTGATTCGCAGGAAAGGAATTGATATTACGATTGTTGAGCGGGGGAAGGAATATAAAATTTAATTGATAATTGAAATTTTAAAAACTATTATTATACAGGTAATCATATATAATAACATAGATGTTAAATTAATAGTAATAGTATAAATAAAAAAGAATATTAAAAATTAAAAAATATTAAAAAGTAACAAAAAATGAAGTGCAAGTGCGGCGGCGCAATGTCTGAAGCGGAAACGATTTTTGACGGTTTTCTGGTTAATTGCCTGAAGTGTGATAAGTGCGGGAGTATGACCTTTACCTCGGAACAGACAAAGGAACTCATGGATTTAAAGGAATATTCCGGTAAAATTTCCGGCACGAGAAAGGTTGTAATTGTCGGCGATTCAATGGCGGTGACGCTTCCCTCGAAATTAAAGGCAATGGGTCTTAAGGCAGGGGCGCTTGTTGATGTGAAACTTATAGGTCCGAATTCAATCCAGGTGAAATTTAAAAAAAATTAAAAAAATCAGGACTAAAACTAAATTGTATCAAATTTTACATTAAAGAATTTTTCTGCGTTCCTGGTTGTTGTTTCTGCAACGGTTGTAAAATCAACGCCTTTGATTTTTGCAATTTCCCCCGCAGTTAATTTTATATTAATTGATTCGTTCCTTTTGCCCGGAACAGGAGATAAGTAAGGAGCATCTGTTTCCAGGACAAGTTTTTCAAGCGGGAGTTCTTGAACCATTTTTTTCCTGTAACCCGAGTTCATGAAGGTCGTTGTAACGGAAATCAAACAACCGAAGGATATTGCCTCAAGTGCAAGTTCAATTGTCCCGCAAAAGCAGTGCATAATCGCCCCTCTGTTATATTCCTTTAAAATTTTGACACAATCGTTTTCCGCATTCCTTGAATGAATCACCAGCGGAAGTTTTGTCTCACTTGAAAGTTCAATGAATTTTTTAAAATTTTCATGCTCCGCATTTCTCAATTCCCGCTCTTTAACCCAGTTATAATCCAATCCCACTTCACCGATACCGATAATTTTCGGGTTATCTTTGTTTTTCCTGATTTCATTTATTGTCCCGCAAATCACTTCACCTGAAAATTCGGTCGGGGAAAGACCAAGGGTTGCATAAATATTATCGTAATTTTTTACAAGTTCTTTTGCCTTCCCGATTCCCTCAACGCCGAGACCGGAATGAATTATAACAATATTTTCACTTGATGCGCGCTTTATCATTTCGTCGCGGTCAGGGTCAAACTGGGGGAAGTCAAGGTGTGCGTGGGTGTCAATTAGCATAATAGAAAATTAAAATTTGGGATAAAAATTAATAATTCAATTGAATCACGAATATGTTTAAATGGTATTGGTTATCTTTTTTATTAATGTATTTCCTTCGCGTGTGCATTCGTTAAACTTTGAATGTGTGGTAAACTGATTTAACTGAATCGTGCTATGCGAAGTTGGATACAGCCGATTTGGGCGAAGTGTAGCGGAGCCGTATAGCTCCGTGTTATCTACTCTTGGTCGCCTTCTTATTACATAGGTATAGGTATTGCCGAAACTTCATCTTTTTCATATTTTAATCTTGTCTGCTCATCAAATTTTATTTTTATAAAATCAATCTCCTTAATATTATCAGGACTTAAAAAATATTGCTCTAAACTTACCCAGTCTATGCCTCTGATAGTTACCACATCATATAAGTAAAAACTAACCCAACAATTCCCGATTTTAGAACCGGGCGATTCTATGAATAGTTTATTTTTTGTGATATTTACATATTTTTCATCCATATCTATCCCGATGAATCTCCGCCCTAATCTTTTTGCTGCAATAACGGTTGTTCCAGTCCCAACAAAAGGATCCAGTACAATATCATTTTCGTCCGTACTCATCAAAATTAACCTTTCTAATAGATGTATTGGTAACTGGCAGGGGTGTTCATCTCTATACTTGTTGTGTTTAATTCTGTGGATGTCTGTCCATACATCCGATACTAAAGGACCGAACGGATGTAAACTCGCCTTCTTACCACCGTAATCTTTTAAAAGATATTTGCATTTCCTGCATCTCTTATGTGAATAGCGGATTTCATAAAATTTATTTTTATCCGGGTCTTTTACATAATATAAAATACCATAATGCCCCGGCTGTAAACTTTTTCCCATTGGTGCAGTTGGTGCATCCCAAGCAATCCAGTGCTTAAAATAAGCAACTTCATTTAAAAAACCCGCGTAGTATGTCAGCCATTTAGGAATGTTGTGAACAAATATTGAGCCGGTGGGCTTTGTAATCCTGACCATTTCATAAATCCACTCCCTGCACCAATTTAAATACGCATCAAATTCCTTGTTGTCTATATATCCATTATATTTCTTCTTCAAGTTAAAAGGGGGGTCAGCGAATGTCATATCTACACTGCTGTCCGGGATGTTGCGCATAACTTCCAGGCAATCTCCCCGAATCACATTATTAACATATTTGTCAATCATTGGCAGCCACCTCCTTTATTAATTGTTTAAATCGTTCTAATTCATTTTCATGAAATGTAAAAACATCTTCATAAGCAGCAACCATCCTTTTTAGATCATTTTTTCTTACATACCAGCCGATGCCATCAACGAAACCTAAAAAGTGGGCTTCTGGATAGTGTTCTTTAATTAAAGAATCAATTGAAATCTCTGTTTTTGACTTATCTCCCTGACCAGACGAAGTTGTAACTAAATATGAGCACTCAATAATCATTTTTGGACTTATTTTGTCGGGTATAATAAAATCCATTGACCTCTTTTTATCCGGTACGTTATCAATCAACTCTCCTAAATCTCCCTTTTCAAATCCAACACCCAATTCATCAAGTATGTTTTCAATCACCCCTTCAGGGTTATTCTCTTTTTTGCCTGAATAAGAACCTTTTTCTTTATAACGAATTAATGTATCAATCAGTGCTTCTATTTCAAAGTTTAGTTTTGAAATGCTTAACTTTTTAATTTCAAAAAGGGGCAAAGCATTAGAAAGGATCGGAATTGTAGATCCCTCAAAAAATATGTTTACTAATCCTTTTCTAAAAAAACTGTTTTCTATTATCTTTTTTTGAATTTTATTATCAGACCATTCCTGAATATTTTCTTTATCTTTTATTTCTGCAGTGCCTAACCACTTTTCTTTATAAGTGAGGGCATTTAATTCTTGATCGTTAACTATTCTCATGAAGGTTATAAGCCGTTTAAAACTCTCATTTGAAAACCCGGTTAATGCAAGTAAAGCTCTTAGACCATTCTCTTTTTTATATATTAAATCCTCAAATAATTCTTTTTTCAATCCAGTATTCTGTATCTGGTTCTTTAAGACAAGTAAAGTTTCCTTTATTGAATTGACATATCCCTCGTATTTTTCTTCAAATTCCCGGTTGTAAAAATAAAATGTATTTTTTGTAATTACAATATTAAATTTTTCTTGTGTGCTTTTCATTTTTGTATCTCTTTTTTAAAAAACAGTATGTATTCATCCTTCATAGTGTTTCTCATTCCCTTTATCGGCTTTAAAACACTTTTAACTAATTTTAGATTATATTTTCTGCACGAGTCTATTATTTTACCCTCCAATCTGATGCCACCTGTTTGATTTGTATTGGAACCTATTATCATGACAAAATATTTATCCTCTTTTAGTACTCTTGACACTTCACAGCACACAGAGTCCATATCTCTAAAATAGTTGCTCAGCCGCTCTTCTTTGTTTTTACCTGCAAGTCCAATCATCTCTCTTCTAATATTATTAATATTATAACCTAAAAAGTTTAACTGGTCTTCATCATTTTTTACATAATCAATAGCAAATGAATATGGAGGTGATGTGATTGCCCCGTCAATTGAATTATCCTCCAATTGAGTTTTTGTTGCTGTTGCATTTTCCAGAACTTTAACCGTTCCCAATTCATCAAGATATTTAGAGTTATTTGATATAAACTCAATAACCGTGTCTTCATATCTTTTTAGAACTTTTTTAAAAAGTTGCTTATGGTCTGATTTAATTACCCTTTTAGAATACCCGAGAGAATCCAAAAAAGCAAGCAGTGTCAGGTCATAAACTTTTGATTTTTCAACATCTACTGTTTTTTGTAATTGTCTTTTATGTTTATCAATACTGAAAAAATCAAATAATTCTTCTGATTTATCGGAGATACCCTTTAATGATTCAATATTTATAAATAAGCTGTTATACTTCACTTTTGTCATAAATTGGCAAAAAGGGCTTAAGTCAATTGCATAAGAATTAATACCCATCAGCGCAGCTTCAATGTTTGCTGTTCCGCTCCCGCACATTGGATCAAGAATGCTTTCCCCTCCTTTTAATCCAATAACATTAATTAACGATTTGATTAACTGGGGGTGGAACTTCCCGTGATAAGGAAATAATCCATGTGTCGCATATCCTGTGGAAAATTGCCCGTTTTCAAAATAGGTTTTTGTGCTTGATGAACGATTATTTGTAAGTGCTTTTGTCGGGTGGCTGTACATCAAAAAATGCTTTGTAGAATTGCCGTTTACGGACTTAAAATAAGATAACCTACCCAGCAATTCATCTTTTGACAAACAATTATATTCCATATAAGCCAATTCCAGTTCAAATAATTCATTAACCGAGGGCAGCAATTCAACATCATCTTCAAATAAATTTTCCAAAAATACAGGTAAATTATAAAATTCTTTTTTTTCAATCATTTTTATTACTAATCTACTAATAGGATTATTTTATTTCATCAATAAAATCACGTTTAGATTAAAAATATTAAATTTAAAAGTATAAATTGTATATCTCATACATAGAAATCCACCATTCAGGCGACTAATTTCATATAGCTCGGTTATATCAGACACAAATGCCAGGTATGATTGCTTTGGATAAATTTTTATTTTTATTAGTAATATATTAGTGTTTTAAAGTTAAAGTTAATAAATAAAACCCTATGAATCTCATAATTTTAAATTGTCTGGAGGACTCCTTATTGCCCCCAGGTTTTTATTACTTACAGGAGTATATGTTTCAGTTGTTTTCGCGCATCAATTTTTTCAACGGAAATCATTTTTTACTTATCTTATTCCCCCCCCCATTTATGCACATAAATAATAAGATTGTATTCATAATAAATAATTGGTGGTTTTGCGGTTAATCATGCACAAATTATCCCTTCGTTCACCCCCCGCAGACCACCACAATTTAAATTTATCCACAATTTAGTTTTCCCGGTTTTTGTATGAAATGGAAATTCAATTGAATTTAATCCTTTTTTTTATTTTCCCTCAACTTATAAACAAAAACAATGCCTGCAAGAATCAGGATAATCAACAGGAAATATGGCTTTAAATCATAGTTTGCGGTTTCATAAATCTCCTGCTGCACGACATTTTCCTCTTCCGGTTTGTTTTCAATCTCCGCTTCACTGGTTGTTTCTCTTTCATCAACCGTGATGCTGATATTTGAAACCTTCTCCGTGACATTAATTTCTCTTTTGAGGTCATAATCATTATTCCCGATTTTCACCCTTACCTTGAAATCGTATTCTTTTGCTTCCGTATCATCTTTGATTTTAGTTCTAAGTTCAATAACTTCTGCTTTTCCCCTTGAAACATTCAGAACTTTCTGGTTTGCGGTCCAGCCGCCCATCCATTCTCCCCGCTCTTCGTTGAATCCCAGGGAAACCACCTTATTTCCATCGTATGCATAACAATAAATTTTAATTTCATTTATATTCTCTTCACAGGTATTTGTTAAATTTAAAATTGTTATAAATTCTCCCGAAGTTTCAATCTCTGCCGGTGCATTCAAAATTTTCAGTTTAATTTTGTCAGGAACTACCATATCCCAATCTTCCTGTGCCGCATGTGTTTCATTTAAATTTCCAGTATCATTTTTTGTTTCATTAATTTCAACCGTTTCTTTTAAACCCTCTTCTTTTTCCAGAACAAGTATCTCTCGTTTAATATCATAATCCTTGACCCCGATTTTCGCCCTGACCTTGAAGTCATAAGTCCCGGTTTCTGCGTCCTCTTTGACTTTATTTTTCAGTGCAACATCAACTGATTTTCCTTCTTCTAAATTTAAAACTTCCTGGTTTGCAGTCCAGCCGCCCATCCATTTGCCGGAAACATCATTGAAACCTGAAGAAAGCAGCATGCTTCCCTTGTAAATGTAAGAATAAATTTTAATTTCATTTATATTCCCATCTCCCGTGTTCGTTATTCTCAGGCGGGTCGTTAATTCCTCACCTATCCTTGTTTCATCCGAGGTGTTTAAAATTTCCATTTTAATTTCACCCGATATAACCATTCCTGTATTTGAAAGAAGCATTTCTTGTTCAATATATTTTATTTCTTTCTCGCATAGTTCTTTGTTTTTCCCGCTGACGGTTATATTGAATTTTTGTTCAATATAATCCCCCGTATTTTCATACGCTCTGGCAGTTCCCCTGTATTCTCCGTCAGAAAGATCACCGTCACAATTCCATTTCAAAAGCAAAGGTAAGGCGAGATAAAATGTCTCCCCCCTGGAAATATTTGAAAGTTTTACAACAGTGTTTGAATCATAAAACTTTGAGGATATGGTTTTTTTGTTTAAGTCCATTGAGATATACTTTTTCGTCTCATTGCCGTCATTATTGACATACTTATTGACATAAGATACAAACCTCAAAACAGGGAAATCGTAGTTGTTTGAATTAAATTTCACTAAAACAAATTTATAATCGCCGAATTCCGCATTTTCCCGGAATGAAATTATAGTTAAATTCGGCTCTCCTAAATCTTCAAACCCCGATACATTGAAATACTTTGTTGACGAGGTATGGGTTTCTGGATATTCAAAACGGGCATAGACCTTGTATTTTCCTGAAATTGCATTTCCGGGAACTTTCCATGTTATGCTGCCTGAAAAACAGGTTATATTATCCTGGCTAAAGATTTCCTCCAGCCAATCATCCTGTGCGTTTCGTTTTATTTTAACCGATAAATTTCCCGCTGCATTGCCTGCAAGATTAATAGTAACGGTTAAATTTTCATTGATTTCAAGATAATCCTGGTTTAAAGTTAATTGAATTCCGGGTTTTGATTGGGTTTGATTTTGTGTTTCGTTTGCCGTTTCGTTTGCTGTGTTTGATTGATTTGTCATCACGACGCTGTTTTCAAATCCAGGTGTTCCGCCGAAGCTTGCGCTTTCTGCAAAAATACCTGTTAAATTTATTCTTTCAAGAGTTTTATTGTTCCCGTTTGCATAAGAGGTATAACCCGCGTAATTTACCGAATCAATTAAATTGTTGTTACCGTTTAAAGTAATTGTTTCCCCGCTGTTTTCCAATCCCCCGCAGATGCTTGGAGAGTTAACATGAAATGCAAAAGAATTTAAATTTACATTAAAATTTCCATAGACATCGGTTCCCGATGAGCCGTCGGTAATTATCGCATAGCCGCCTGCGGGAATTGTTACAGAAGTATTTAAATAAATTTCACCGTCGCCGTGGTTCACATAACCGGGAAGCAGTGCATCGCCGCATAATGTCCAGTTTGTCAAATTTATTGAATAATTTTTCGGGTTATACAGTTCAACCCATTCATTGTAGTAATCGCTCTGGAGCGGGTTATACATTATCTCGTTTATCACAGGATTTGCAGAAACAGTAATGCAGGGCGGTAATAAAAATAGAATTAACAATAAAATCAAAAATTCGCCTGAAACCCGGGTTGTGTGTTTAAATTCCATACCTATCTCCTTGTTCTTTTAAATTTAATTGTGATAATGGTATTTTATGTTATTAGATTTAAAATTAATAAAAAAGGGGTAAAAATGATGGCACTATATGATTAGTTAAATTTATGAAAAATCAGGGAACGATATTATTATTCTGATGATGGAACTTTATCATATTTGCAATGAATTTTTAAAGGACACCCGGCACACAGAGGATTTACCGGTTTGCACACCAGAGATGTAAAATCTATAATGGAAAAAAGAAACTCTCCGGGTTTATCACATTGAAATAATTTTGTGGAGATATTCACAATTTCTTTTTTCCTTCTTATCTCACCCTTCAGTTTAAGATCATAAAATCGGTTAATGAATCTTGCAATATTGCTGTCCACAACCCACTCAGGTTTATTAAAACAAACCGTAAGAATCGCTCCTGAAACATACTCTCCCACACCAGGTATTTTTGATAACTCGTCTCTTTCCTCAGGAAATTTTCCTTTATAGTTATCCACAACAAATCTGGCTGCCTTAATAAAATGCTCACTTCGCCAGTGAAGACCAAGATGCTCGGTAACTTTTTTTATTTCTTTTTTATCAGCATTTGCAAGAGAAGTTAAATCAGGATATTTTTTAATAAAATTTTGATATACTGGCACCACCTGCTCTGCTTTTGTGCGGTGAAGCATGAATTCAGCGATCATAATTATATAGGGGTCTTTAGTGTGGCGCCATGGGAAATCACGATAGAAATTATCATGAAGTTCAATAATCATATCTGATATTTTACTCATCTTCTAAAAGATTTATTTTAGCTTCTTTGAACGGAAAATCTATTAATCCTTTTCTGTTAAATAAATTAGAGTATTTATCCATTATATCAGTTATTAGCGGTTCAATAACTCTCAGCTTTAAATTCCATGTATTGGTATCCTCTTTACTCACAGTTTCTGAAAATCTAAAATCCATACATGTGCTATTATTCTCAATCGCAAAAGGCAAAATATATAAATACTGATTAGGATTCTTTATTTGGTTCAAATCCTTTCTACTCCTCCAATTATTATTATTCATGCTTCTTCCCGCACGTTTTGTAAATAACGGGATATTAACCGTATTATTATCTTTATGATCATATTTACAAAATGTTGTATCATTTATTTCAAATCCATATAAAACTTTATACTGTTCTATATTATTTTTCTGTGCAATATCACATTCTGGCGTTATAACAAGAGCAAGTTTTTTCCCTATGTCGGTATAGTTAGTTTTATATAAATTTCCAGTCCAGATAGGATCATTGTCTAATATTTCGTTTTCGTTCAACACATAATTTAAACTTTTATACAAATTTTTAATAATATCCTTGTCACGTGATTGATTACTACAATTATTTGGGGGATTATATTTAACAGAAAGCATGTGCTGTTTTAACAAAACCAGCATTATATTTGTGATATTACTATGTACTATCTCTCCAGATTCTTTACTCATTAAATGGATAAGATTATTCCAAGTATCTGTATCAAAATCTATAAATTCCCTGAAAGCACTATCTCTGGCTTTATTCAAATTTTGTTCGAATTTATAGATTAGATTGAGAGAGAACTTCTCTTCCATAATCTTTTCCAGTGTATCCCATAAATCATCCTCTTTCGAAAATACATGCGATAGATTTTCTATTACTTTTTTCACATGAATATCATTATGAATATTTTCTTTTATCTCCTCCCATTTTTCTTTATGTGCTGAATTTATCAAGAGGAAAAAATATCCATATTCTTTTACTGAAATTTCAAGTATTTTTCTTATAAGTTCCTCATCATCTAAGTCAACATTTCCATCTCCGTTTAAGTCGAGATCCAATATTAATAATCTTATATTTCGCAACTTCTGTATATACTCCGTGATGAATTGCAGATTTTGAGTATCTGAAATTTTCATTACAGGGATTCCTTCTGTCTCAAAGAAATCAACCAATCTTTTTAAGTTTGTGTATTCATATTTTGTATTTATATCATCTATGCATATGTTTAGCTTACCTTTCTCCTTTTTTAAAATGTATTCATAAGTTTTCCCACCACTGATTTCTAAGTTTACTTTGCTTTCTTCTTTGTTAAGTTTGAATATGAGTGAGTTTTCCCCTTTTGTAAGTGTTATGGCTTCACCATTATCGCTTTTTTTGATTTCTGCATTTTCTACCCACTCTAGTTGCAAGTTATTCTTCAAAAATTTTAGGATTCGCATGCTATCGTTTCCAGGGATATCATCCCAGCTAAACAAATACTTAACTATATCCTCTTCTTTTTTATACTCATCAAGAATATCTAATTTATCATCTATGATTAAAACATTTCCTGGAAAACTATTCATTCTTATCACCTTCCTCTTTTTTAAATATGAGTTCAAAAACTGCCCCATCTTCATTATAAGCGCTCAATCTTCCCCCCTGTTTATGCATTATTTCATTAACAAGATACAATCCAAGCCCGAGTCCATCGGTCTTTCTGCTATAGTAAGGTTCAATCAGAAGTTCAAGTGGATCTTCAATTCCAGTACCATTATCTATGATTCTTATGAAAGGTGAGTTATCTTCATTCATACCGACTTCTACAATTATTTTACCCTTAAATATCTCTCTCTTCTCACGCATCTCATTCTGTTTTACCCTTATCCAGTATATGCTATTATCTATAAGGTTAATCACCGAAGTTACAGTCAATCCCTCAATTATATTTACCTGAACATTTTGCAAAACTTTTATTTCAAATTCAATATCATATTCTTTCAACTCTCTTTCTTTTAATTGTCCTGCTGTTTCGGCCACACTTTTAAGATGTATCTTTTTCTTTTTCTGCCTCGCAATTACAGAAGAAACTGCTTTTACGGTATTTTCGGTATCATTTATTACAGATACTAATTCTCTCAAATACTTGTCCTGTAACAAAGGATCGTCTATAAGTTCTCTTATAAGATCTTTTATGTTTGAAAGTCTTATTTTTAGCTCATGGATCGGTAAGGTATAAGCAATTCCTAACGCGGCTGCACCTAAATATCGTTCCAGTACCTCATCCATTTCTTCTTTGTAAGATTTTTCTATTTTATCAATATCTTTTTTATATATCTCAGTATGTCTATTTCTTTCGACTTTTGATTTTAATTGTTTAATATTCAGGGTAACTTTATTTTCCCAGTCTCCCTTTTTTGTGACGCTATCAATTCCGGACTTGTCTGCCTTTCTTAGATTGGCTAATTCCCTAATAGCGCTCTTAACATATTTATGAAATGTATAATATTGAGTATTTTTTAGAAGTCCCTCTCGATTTGATTGATCGAGAAGGTCTGGATTTTCATTGGCTGTAATATTTACAAAACCTATTATCTGGTTTCTACTCACATATCGTTCTTTAGGAGCATTTAGTCGTTGAAGATCAAGCCCCAACCAGTCATCACCTTCATCACCATATGGCCACACCCTGAATCCATCTCTATATATTCTGACTCCTCCATTAGGCTTAATCGTATTTCTGTAAATACCTGAAAGACCCGCAATCTTTAGTGAATTAGAATCAAGATCCCACACATGAAAGTGAATGTCAAAAGGTCCCGGAGAGAGTTTTTCGAGATTATCTTCCATAAGTTCTTTAAAAAACTCCGCATCATACTTTTTTAAATCTATTTTCTTATTCAATATTTTTCGTGTAAAATCCGGATAACCTGGTTTATCAAATTCATAGTTATATACAAAAAAGCCTTTTTTATCAACAGTACCTGAAAATTTATAAAAAGCACACCCCAATATTTCAGACAGAGACGGTACGTTTGAGATTATTTTTTTTATTTTTTTAAGATTACCGTCAATTTCTATCGAAAAACTTCTATCCCTAGTATAATCACTTTCATCATTTTTGTTTATTACATTTTTCTCATTTTTAAGAATTGAGGGGGTTTCTAGGCTTCTCAATTTTAAAATAACATTTTCTAATTTTTTCCCAGTCCAGGGGGTTATTGATGAAATTTTTATAAGTGTTCCGGACGAGTTTTTAAAATATTCTGGAGTTCTTTCTTCAATTTCAATTGGTATCTCATTGAGATAATTATCTGCTGTAAATTTGTTCCAACCAATCTTCATAAAAACTTCATAGTTGAATAAACTCTTAAAGCAGTCATCTGTAGCTCTGGTCACCAATTCAATTTCATCTCCGAGATTGTGCACTGCAAAACGACCGATGCCCTTTTCTCCGAGCATTTTACGTTCAAAACATTTTGATAATCTAAGAGATCCCTTTGTGAGCTTTTTTTCAGGTGTTGCGAGTTCCATCCATACATTTAATATTTTATCTTTACTCATACCAACACCATTATCCTCTATCCATATCTCTCCATTTTTTGAGAAAATGTCTTTAAAGTATATTCTTACAGTAGTAGCATCTGCATCATAAGAATTTTTAACAAGTTCAACAAGCGATATTATCTCGCTAGAAATTAACTCTTTACCAATGATTTTTATTATTCTTGCCCGAGCTTTTAAATAAGTATGTGTTTTATTCATGATATCATCACCCCCACCTTCTCAGCAATATTTTCAGCCATTAAAGGCGGAACAGCATTTCCCACCTGCATGAATTTTGATGTTCTGCTTCCCTCGAAATAATAATCATCAGGAAAAGATTGTAATCTTGCAGCTTCCCTGACTGATAGTGAACGCACCTGTTTGATGTCAGGATGTATATAATAGTGCCCGTCTTTTGATATATGTGCTACAACAGTATGGGAATGTGGAAGGTCATCAGCAACCACTTTATATCTATCAAGGAATGATCTGGTGTTTCTGTGTGTCCTGTATTTTTCAGGGATATCGGTGTATTTTAATCTTCTTTTTTCTTTTCTCCACATTTCAATTGCCATTCTGTATATTTTAAGGTCTCTCTCGTTGTGCGGTCTGGTAATATGAAGAGTTAGATTATCATCTCCTTTTCTTATTCCATATTTTTTAAGATAATCACCAGGCGGGGCAATATAATCTCCATAAACGATACTATCTCCGGGCTGAAGTGGCGGCAGGTCCATCAGAGCATCCCTGACAGAATATCCATTACTCTTATCTTCAAACTCAGGATATCTGCATTTCAACTTCTTTTTCCAGCCCATTAAAATTACTCTTTTTCTTTTCTGGAGAACTCCAAAACATGATGAATCAAGAGTTTTAGGTTCATCAAATATATATCCTGCATCATCCATATATTTTTTTACGTCATCAAATAACTTTCCTTTACCTGCAGAAAGTATTCCCGGAACATTTTCAAAAACGAAAAGATCAGGTTTAAATTCTTTTAGAAATTCTGCATAAAGTTTATACAAATAATTTCTGGGGTCATGCTCTTTTCGGTATGGGTCTCTTGCCCGCCCCACAAGAGAATATGCCTGACAGGGAGGACCACCGATTATAATATCTATCTTTTCGTATCCTGCTGAATGAAGGTTGTCCCTGATATTTTTGAAAATAATTTTAATATTACTTCTGGAAATTTCCATATCCATCACCGTGTTCAAAATGTCTTCAGGCACAGATTTGTAGAACTCTTCCCGCGTAATTTCACTTTTAAGATAACTTTTATATATTTCCAGATTTCTTTTATTCCTGAGATAATGATATGCTGTTCTTGTTTTTAGTGTCAGGCACGCGTTTTTATCTTTTTCAATATGTGCAATAGGGATAAAACCTTTTCTGACAAATCCTTCTGATAAGCCCCCTGCGCCGGCAAACAGGTCTATAAATGTTTTTTGTGACATTTTTTATATATACTTTCTATTTTTATAATCCTTATTATTTATTACGATTTCAGATTAAATTAAATTTTTCTTAAATTTAACTTTAATGTGTATAAATTTAATTAGTAATTGGAAATTAACATTGACTGAAATTAATTAAAAAAATTTTAAAATGGAACTCCCATGGACTGAAAAATACAGGCCCAAAAAATTAGAGGACGTGATCGGGCAGGAAGATATTGCAAACCGGCTGAAAGCATACATTGAGAGAAAATCAATGCCGCATTTATTGTTTGCAGGTCCTGCCGGGACAGGAAAGACAACAGCAGCACTTGCTATTGCCCGCGAGTTTTTTGGAGATACCTCTCATGATTTTCTTGCCCGCAGGGGTGAATTTAATTGCGTTTCCGATTAAGTTTTCCATAACCCTCCCGATTAAATTTTTATCGCATTCAACAGGCGGCAGTTTCCCGGGGCATG
>MCBE01000236.1 GCA_001723845.1 Candidatus Altarchaeales archaeon WOR_SM1_SCG | reverse complement strand
AAGTAAATACCTAACTGGGAAGAAACATTTAGAATCCATTAACATTCACAATTAATACAAAAGAGATTAAGAACAGAAAATAAACAAAAATTGAGATGGACATTTTCATAGTATACCTCTTTTAATTTTTGGATGGGAAATTTGGGTTATAATAAATTCTCGTAATTCTCGTTTGTTTGATTAATCAGGACGCCGTAAATTTCTCCGCCCCTGTCCGCAATAGCACTTACGACAATATTTAATGCCTGCCGCACGGCAAGTTCACCGGTTCCCGTGATTTCAATAAACAAATTTTTTGTACTTTTTGTAACTCTTGTAAGTTCACCGTTAATTATCGGCGGGAATGAGACGACATTATTGTTTTTGTCAAGAATTATCGGATAATCGGAAATTCCGTCAAAAATATCAGCATAAGCCGTGCCTTTAGGGTGCTTTTGTAAAATTTCCTTTAAATTCATTTCAATATTCATATCAAGCGGGACAAATTTTATTTCATCGTATTTTACGGTTTTGTAAGTAAAAGGCGGCTGAATTTTTTCAAAATCATGAACGCCTATAGCAACCTTTTTCCTGTTCCTGCCGTGCGTGACATGCAGTTTCTCCTGCAAATTCATCAAAGAAACAAGAAAATTTTCATTAAAATTTACATTCTTTACAATTGCACTCGCGATATAGGGACGAACATCTTTAACCGAAGGCGAAACAGTAAGTGAGACATCAGAATTTTTGACCTCGTATTTAACAGGTCCCGGCTCAATTTCAAGAAAGCCCTTCAATGCGCGAGAAAAGCCCTCAACACTCAGCATGTCGGGTCTGTTTGGAAATATCTCAACCACGATTTTCTCTTCATCAATACATTCCATATCAACCCCTATCATCGGTATTCTCTCTTTTAATTCGTTGAGCGTAAATTTATTGTCAAGAAATTCCATAAGTTCCGGTGTGTTAAGTTCTATACTGGGCATTTTAATTAATTATTAATTTTGATTTAACTTATTGTTTGTTTCTAAATTCCGATAATAATTATTAAAATTGGAATTTAATGAAATGATAACGGGATTTGGTAGTATTTAAATTTTGAATTTTAATCTGTCATAAAAGAGTCACACTATCAGAAGCTATTGAGACAGATGGGGACTCTCTAAAGGAATTGATTGACATTTATAAAAAACCGGGCAATCCACTGCCAATACACAAAACAGAGAATTGAGAAACCCAAAAAAGCCGGCTTTGTTTTTTGTTTCAGGAAACAAAAAGTTGTTGAATGATATGGAAAACAAATTTAAAGAATAAATTCTATAATTATTTATGGCTCAAGTAGTTGTTAATGTCCCCGGCGTCAAACTTGACAAAAAAGAGTTATCCGAATTGCAGAATGACATTCGCTCCGTGGTTCGCCTTAGACTGGCAAGAGATTCTATTTTGAAAAGATTAGACAAAATGCTTCAAAATTCCGAACTGTCAGATGAAGATTGCATGATACTCGGCAACGAAGTAAAGCAAAACGCCGCCGATAAGTGGGCTCAGCGGGGGTGGATGTAAATGAAACTTGTTGTTGATGCTAATATCCTATTTTCCTTCTTTAAAAAGGATTCTACCACCCGAAGATTACTCACTTCTTTTGAGATTTTTGAGTTATACACTCCCGCACTCTGTTTTGAGGAATTAATAAACCACAAGGAAGAGATATGCAAAAAATCCGGGATTTCCGGAGATGATTTCGATGAAATTTTAGATGACCTGAAATTGTTTGTAGAAACAATTCCCGATGAAAAATTCAAGGACTACGGTTTAGAAGCAAAGAACCTTTTATCCCCTCATTTAAAAGATGTTCCTTACGTTGCATTGTCTTTATTTTTCAGGGACAATGGTTATGATATTGCCCTCTGGACTAATGAAATACGACTAAAAAAGTTGAAAGATCACAATATTACAATATACACAACAACTGATTTATTAGAACTGCTTAAATTAATATGAAAAAATGTGCTATTTGCGGATGGAAAGTAAAACATAAAAAAGTAGATATTCCTGCTTTACTAAAGAATAAACTTTTGATGATTAGAGAAGTTCCGGCAGATGTTTGCTGCGAGTGTGAAGAAATTTACTACACTCTTGAAGTTGCCCGGAAATTAGAAGCAATTGAAGATAAATTCATGCAAGGCACTATAAAACCGGCACCACTGAAAAATGCGTATGAACTACCCCTTCCCGCATGATTATTAAGGTTTTATGATAATTGAGAAGTTGTCAAACCAAAAACCAGGAAACAATTAAATTTCCCAGAATCATTATTTTTAACACGAGGTCCGGATTTATTCTTGCAGGAAAAATTGTATTATTATTTTCTGCGGCGGGAAGGCGCGTATGAAGGGGAAGGGAATTTTCGTGGAGCGATTGTCTGCCCCGAGACAAATTTAGCAAATATTTCTAAATATTTCTGTTTCTATTTATTAAGATTAAAAACAAAATATATAATATATACAAAAAATGTTTTAATATTTAAAGATTAAAAACAAAATATATAATATGAAAAACAATACATTAATCAGATTAATCGTACTGATTTTGCTTTTAAGTATTTCGCAGGGATTTGTAAATGCATCAGATCCTGCTAAAATTTATATGGATATCTGGGGCGATGTAGCTCCTATTCATCCCCCTCCTGAAAACTTATTTCTTGATAAATCGATAGTAATTGTGAATGACGAGGTGGATTATTTAGATATCCATGCAAATTTTACAGTAATCAATAATAATTCAGAAACCTATAACTTGTCTTTAGTTTATTTTGTGGAACCATATCGCTTATATTCAAATACCATCGAGGTCTATGAAAATGGCAAACACAAGAAAACAATAAAAGATGCAACCTCGATGTATTTGTTTACATGGGAAACTGTGTTCAAGCCGAATGAAATAAAAAATATAACAATATTATTCAAATATAAAGTCGGTGGGGGTGGATGTCTGTGCGTTGATAATAATTTTCCGTTTTTCTATCGGACACCAGGTACCAGTTTTAGGTATTCTTTGTACCTTGCAAGAACATGGGATCATCCTGTTTCTGAAGAAATTATAGAGATACATCTTAAAAAACCAATTGAAGGCGAGCCATATTTTATGACAAATTGCAGTGAAGTAATTGAAACAGAGTCGGAAAAGATAATTATCTGGCGATGGGAAAACTATACTTCTGAACCAGCAGAAACTTTATATATTTATTGGGAAAAAAAGGATTATGATGTGGATCTTTTAAAAAAATTCGTATTTTATGCAATATTATCTGTTGTAGTATCTCTCGTTTGTTTTCTTTTCTTGTTACTAATTATTTCAGTATTTTTATATGGAATGTTGAAAAAAAGGAAAATAGGGGAATTGCTACTTATTTTTATGGGGGCATTAATAATAGTACTTATTTTGTCGCAGACAGAAATACCAGAATCTCCCTTCTATTGGGGAGTTTATGGGGACCTGTATGGTTTTGAATCAGCGGGTGTAGATCATTTTAATTGGCTAACAAGTTTTTATTCCAGTCATTATTATCCAAGATATATTGAATTTCCTTATATGTTACTACTTTTAAGTATAATCCCCTCTGCATATCTTGGCTCAAGAACAAAGAAGTGGTATCTCACATTAATATCAATTCCGATTACTATTCTTATTTCCCTTTTCATCTATATATCATTTACTGATTACAGCTATAGTCCCTTGTGGAGTTTATTGTTGTTATCTTTCATGATGTCGGTATATCTCGGAGTTAGAAGGGGTGATAAAAGATATCATGTGGGCGCAATATTGATTCTATTTGCGGCATTTTTCGCAATGGCTTCCGGGTGGCAAGAACTATCTCGCTATATTTTCAGGGAGACGACAGTTAGTTTATGCGGCATTTATCTTATATGGGTTGCTTCAAGGAATCTTCTGCTTCCTGAAAAAATTATTGGAAAACGTTTTTTACTTATCTTATTTAGCCTGATAATAGTTTCAATATTATTTGATTACTCATTAGGTTGGGGTTTATTATTGTTACCTGTTATAGTGTCAGTATACGCCAGTTCTAATGAGAAGGATAAGAAATACGCTATAGGCGTAATATTAATTCTATTTGCCGGATTTGCAGCAATGATTTCCGGATGGCAGGGGGTGTATCATTATATCTTTAGTGATATACTTGTTATTCTATGTTTCTTTTATCTTATCCGGATTGCTTTAAGGAATCTTTTGTCTCAAGAAGAAATTATCGGAAAACATTTTTTACTTATCTGGCTTAGCCTGATAATAATTTCAAGATTACTTGATTACCAATTGGGCTGGCAAATATTATCTGTTATTGGATTATTTTATGTTTGCTGGATTTTGTTAAAAGGATTCAGGAATAAAAAAATAAAATTAGAAAAATCTTCAAGTGGTTTGCTTAAAAAATAAAAATTAAAAAACAGAGGTGATAAAAATGAAAACACCAACAAAAAACAAGATGAAAAAAACAAATGAAACGGGAATTATATTATATGGATTAAAAAATATAGTTTACATTTCGTTAATTGTTAGTTTGGTTTTAGGTATAAGCGGGGTTGTAGGTGCCTGCAACAACACGGCAAACTACACAATCCATGAATGGGGCGTCTGGCAGCAAGAATATAATTCAAATTCTACATATATTGGTACACACCCAAAAATTATTGCAATAATTGGCAAACCGGTTATATATTTCCACTCAAATGAATCATTTAATGTGGATGTTGACATAATATTTAATTATTCAAATGTAACGAATATTATTACGATTCCAAATGCGTCAGTGAGTTATAATAAGATTAGCTGGGAGGGCATTCATATTGAGAATAGTTCAATAATTGAATATGATAATACCTACATTGACCCTGATGATTCTAATGTTTATCCGCCTCAAGGATATTATCACATCCACCTTCCTATAGATGGTGATACAGTAACCAGGATGGGTCGCAGAACATTTAAGTATAAATATTTATTTTATGAGGGAGATGTTGTTAAACCCCTAGGTGTTGAAGCATATATATTTGACAACAAAACCACTGCAACATTCTATATAAAAAATTTAGCAAATTATACAATATATGATATTTTCTTTGTTTATATAAGATATATGCTGCATACTTCTGATTATGGCTGCATTTGGTGTAGTGGTTGGTATGGAACATCTTACATTTATATTCCCCAACTTAACACATACGAGAATATGACTGTTGTAGGAGACCTTACCAGCGATAAATCAATTGAATCGTCAATAACACAAAAAGTGAGAGACGAGTTAATAAATCAGGGTTTGACACCGGATGAGGCAAATGAATTGGTTGATTACTGGAAACCGAGGTGGTTTGATAAGTATGGAACATCATTTGTGCTTTACACAATGCCGCAGGAAATTTACGATAATGAATTGCCCGTTGCAATGTGTCCGGAACCGCAGGACACAACAAGGGTTGGGATGTTTTATGTTACAGATATTCCTGTGAAGAATCCACCGACATGCGATAAAGAACAATTATGTGCGATACGCAAATCACTAATCGTAATTTTTGATACAATAGACGGATTGATAGCCACCTTTGGTTATTTGCTGACGATATTGGTTGTTATTGGAATTATTTATATTGTCTATAACTTTAGGAAAAGGAAAAATTCAATAAAAAAGAGAATAGAGGTGAAAGAGGTGGATGAAGAAAAAGAAAAGTCGGATTGGAAATCTTTATTTTTTGGTGCTGTAGGTTTCGCCATAAGTTTTGCGCTTATATTCGTTTTTGGTGATATATGGATTGTCATATCCCCTGCTATCGCATTAAGTACTGTTTTTACACTGGGATTGAGAGATATAAAAAAACTTCTTTTGTTATTATTTTTGGGGAGTATAGGGGTTTTTGGGGGACTTATGGCAGGATTTGTAACTGCTAATAAGCCCTTGTTGATTGAAATAGGTCTTTTCACCTCGCAGTTAGCAGGGTCGCCTGTATTCAATTTTATCGGGTTTGCCACCGTAAACGCAATCGTGGGTGCTGTTGTGGGTGCCATAGTGGGTGCCTCGTTAGGATTAATGTTTAAAGACAAAAAGAAAATTCTTTATTTATCATTTGCGGGCGCTTCCGGGTTTGGCATCGGAAGTGCGATAATTAGTGTCATGAGTCATCTATTCTTTAAAGATGCAGAATCACTAATTATTCCTTTTTGGGGTGCTATTGGGGGTGCAGCATTGGGCTTGACCTTTGCGTATTTAATGAAAGAGGAAAAACAACAATCTACTATAAAAACCAAAGACAAAGAATCAAAATTTAATTTGAACATTCCCTTATGTGCCACAATCGGGTTTATTGTGGGGTTTTTATGCACCATCTTATTTATCACCCCACCAGGCAGCGATATATTATCAACTCCTGCCATTTTCCTTTCTCTTTTGGGCGGCATCGGAGGTGCTGCAATCGGCGCAACTTTGGCATATCTAACAAAAGATGAAGAGAAGAATAATAAATCAAATTTAATTAAAAACACTGAAACCGAAAAAAAAGATGAAAAAACAAATAAAGCCGGACATACATTACATGGATTAAAAAATATATCTCATGCGTTGCTAATTTTTGGTTTGACTTTTGGTATGTGTGGGTGTGTGGATGCTTACTCTGTTGACGGTGAAAATTGTATGTGTGAAAATTGCACGGACTGTACAGATGCACTGAATGACAGCGATTGTAATGTGGTGAAACTCGGAAGGGATATTGTATATGAAGAAACATGTATTGACAGTCCAGAAAATTTCAATAATAAAATTTTTGATTGTCAAGGACATGAGATTGATGGAAGTAAAATTCTTTATAAAGGTTATAAGGGAATATATTTAGACGGCAAAGAAAACAATATGATCAAAAACTGTATAATTACTGATTGTTGGTCAGGAATTTATTTAAAAGATTCCTCAAACAATTCAATAATCAACAACAGTGTAAATTCAAGCATTTTCGGGATTCGCTTATCTTCTTCTTCAAACAATAAAATAATCCAAAATAGTGTAAATTCAAATGAATATGGATTTCATTTAGATTCTTCGCCAAAGAATACTTTAATCAACAACAGAGCAAATTCAAATACAAAAGAGGGAATTCATTTAATTTTATCCCCAAAAAACATTCTTAAAAACAACATTGCAAATTCAAACAATTTTGGGATTCGCTTATCTTCTTCCCCACACACCTTAATAACTAACAACATTGCAAATTCAAACACTCATGGAATTTCTTTGTATTCTTCCTCAGACATTTTAATAACTAACAACATTGCAAATTCAAATAGTGATAGTGGAATTGGTTTGGCTTATTCAAACAATAATGTAGCCAATAATAATATTGCAAATAATAATTCTTATGGACTTTGTCTTAGTGGCAACTCAGATTTTAATCAGATTTTAAATAATCAGATTTTAAATAACGATTTGATTGGAATTAAAATATCTAAATGCAACCATTTTGGATCCTCCTGTCCAGGAGGAAATACAAACAATACTTTACAAGAAAACAATATTTCAAATAATAACATCGGAATTTACTCAGAAAATTCAAATTCAATAATAAATTCAAATATTGTTTGTAATAGCATAAATTTAGATTTTAATACTTCTGATTGGCAGCCAAGTTATGGTGATAACAACACATGTGATAATGCAGACGGATGGAATGATGATAGAGGTATCGGTTGCAGGTATGCCTGTGATGGATCAATTAATTTTTGCACTTGCAAGAACTGTAGTGACTGCGAAAACAAACTAAACAATACTTCATGCACAATGATTTATCTCACTGCAAATATAATGAACCACGATGGAACATGTATTGACAATCCGGAGAATTTTAATGATAAGGTTTTTGATTGCAAGGGGCATACAATGACTGGCGTTGGAAAAAACAGCGGAGTTCAATTAGATGGAAAGTCAAATAACACGATTAAGAGTTGTATACTTAATAATTTCAGTAGTGGAATTTTTTTATGGGACTCTCCAGGAAATTCAATAATCAACAATACATTAAATTCAAATTGGTTTGGAATTCGTGCATGGAAATCATCAGATAATCTATTAATCGGCAATGAGATAGATGGAAATGTAAACATTGATGTTAAGCCGACACTTACATTTATTGAGCCGACACCGGAAAATGGTTCTGTTGTAGATACAAGCCACATCAATATCTGTATATCATCTGATGAGCCATCTATCCACAATATTTTTTTAGAATTAAATGGAACAAACAAGACAACTCATGTTGTGCACGAAGAGGTAGTTATAGAAGGTTTAAAAGATGGGACTTATACTTACAAAGCATATGCATATATGTGTGATAAGATAGTTGGTGTTACAGAAGAACGAGTTGTAATAATTAATGATACGACGCCCCCGAAAATTGTTAAATTATATACTCGTGAATGGTGTCTTGCTATTGACTTCTATACTGATGAGGAAAGTAATTATACACTAAGTTATGTGACGAATGATAACCTATTTGGTGATACAATCACAGATTCTTCAAGGAATATGTATCACTATATTCAACTGCCGTATGCACCTAATGGAACTGTATATTATTATAAGATAAGATATTGTGATGTTGATGGAAAGTGTGATAGCACAACCATTAACAATATAACTGTTAAACATAGAAAAGGATATTGCAGTGCAGGATTGGCAGTAATAGGAGCAAAAATACCTCAATCAGGAATTTCTTTAGACAGTTCTCATAATACACTGATAAATAACACCATACATGGAACCTGTACAGGCATATCTGTTGATGGCGGGTTTAATACCTTGAAATACAACAATATAACTAATAATTACGATACCGGCATTTACTTGTTGGATGTGAACAATACCTTAATTTCAAATTTGATCTGTGAAAATGAAATTGACATAAAAAAGGAGTATCCTTATAACCCTAAATATCGGGGATCGAGTTCCGGTAGCAACAACACCTGCGACAAATCCATCAACTGGAGCGATATAGAAAAAACAGGATGCACATACAATTGCACTCATATAAAAACTAAACCGTCAGCAGAAAACCTACCCGCAGCCGAAAACGAAACTCCTGACATCCCAACAGAAACCCCGCCGGAAAACAAATTTTCCAGATCACTAATAATCGCCGCAGTAATCATTATCTCAATTTTATGTTTATTATTTTTATTAGTGCGAAGTAAATTGAAATAATATTTGAAATTAAATTAATTACCAATCAACATGAAATTCAAAATAAATTTACAAAAAAGTAAAGCAGCCGAAATAGAAAAAATCATTGGAAAATTTTTACTCATAATTATTATTTTAGTTTTCGGTATAAGTGGGGTTGTGGGTGCTTGCAACAACACAGCAAACTACACAATCCATGAATGGGGTGTCTGGCAGCAAGAATATAGTTCAAGTTTCACACATATTTATGGTATGCCCCCAAAAAGTGAATTTAAAATCGGAGCAAAAATAGGCAAACCGGTTATCTATTTCCATTCAAACGAATCATTTAAAATAGACATTGGCATACTTTTTAATTACCCTGATGTAACAAACATTATTGCACTTCCGGATGCGTCAGTGAGTTATAATGAAATTAATTGGAATAACCTTTATATTGAAGATAATTCAATAATTGAATATAATAATACAGATATTGATCCGAACGATTCTTATGTTCGCCTACACCCTACCGGTCGTTATCTCTCTTTTCCTATCGACAATGATACGATAACCCGAATAGATAATACAACATTTAAATACAAATATTTATTTTATGAAGGTGATGTTGAGAAACCGTTGGGTGTTGAAGCACGCATATTTGACAACAAAACCACAGCCACATTTTACATAAAAAATTTAGCAAACCACACAATATATGATGTTTTCCTTGTTTATATAAGGAATATTGATGTGCTAAATTGTACAGATTGGAGATGCGGTAGGGAGTATTACAGTGCCTCATATATTTATATTCCACAACTTAATGCACACGAAAACGCAGCAGTAATCGGAGACATAACCGACAATAAATCACTAATTGAATCATCAATAACTCAAAAAGTAAGAGATAAGTTAATAAACCGGGGCTTGACACTGAGTGAAGCAAATGAACTCGTTGATTACTGGAGTCCGATATGGTTTGGAGATGATACATCCTTTGTGCTTTACACAATGCCGCAGGAAATATATGATAATGAGTTGCCCATCGTAATGTGTCCGGAACCAGAGGATACAACAAGGATTGGGATGTTTTATGTTGAAGATATTCCTCTTGAGAATCCATTGACCTGCAATGAAAAATATGAAATACTGCGTGCTGCATGGCAGAAAAAAGGGCAATCACAGGAGAATTTAATAGAACTTATATTATATGGAATAGTGTCCATTGCAGTAACCTTGTTTTATGTAATTTCGTTGGCAGCAATCATTTTAGCGGTAATATATAAAATATTAATGAAAAGACAAATAGGGGAATTATTACTAATATTATTCTGTTTGTTGACAATAGTACTTATGTTGGCACAGGCAATTACTGAATTTGATATAATTTCTTCTTCTCCTTTATACGGAGAAACTCCCGGAGGGTGTTATTATAGTTACAAATGCAAACATTTCTGGGGAGAAATTCAAGAAGAAGTATATGGTTTTGACTTACTATTATGCAAGTTTGACCGTCTGTCTGTTTATTGGTTTAATAAACGTCATTCACAAATGTTTTTCTGGCCATTCATCCATATATTTTTTGTCCTCATGCTTTTAGAGTATATTTTCTCAAGGGTTTGGAAATATTTTACACTACTATTTATTCCAATTATTATTTTGGCTTTTATTTTCTTTACAGGCATATTTAGGTTTTACCCACTTTATGCCTTCTCCTTTTTAACAATTATGGTATCAACATATCTTGGTTTCAGGAAAAATAAAAAATACCTCATAGGCACAATATTGGTTTTATTTGGCGGGTTTTTAGCAGCAGTTTTATCCGGATGGGGACACCGTATTTTCGGGGAACTACTATTTATCTTATGTCTTTTTTACCTTATCGGGATTGCATTAAGGAATCTTTTACCTCCAAAAGAAATTATCGGTAAGAATTTTATATTTATCTGGCTCGGTTTGATAATAATTTCAGGTTGGCTTGATTACTCTTTAATCTGGCGGATGCTGTTAGTTATCGGATTATTTTATGTTTGCTGGATTTTATTGAAAGGATTCAGAAATAACAAAATAAAATTAGAAAAATCTTCAAGTAATTTACTTGAAAGTATAAAAAAATTAAATGAAAAAATTATAAAATGAAATTAGCACCCCTTTTTTCCGGCGGAAAAGACAGCACGATAGCCCTTTACAAAGCCCTGCAAGAAGGTCACAAAGTCCCTGCCCTGCTTTCAATGCTCTCCCGCCGCGACGACAGTTACATGTATCATGTGCCGAACATTAATTTAACGAAATACCAGTCAGAGGCGATTGGAATTCCGCTGATTTCAAAGACAACTTCAGGAAAGCCGCCGCAGGAAAATATTGACCTTGAGAACGCTCTTATTGAATTAAAAAATAATTTTGAAATTGAGGGGGTTACGGTCGGTGCGGTTCATTCAAACTACCAGTATAAAATCGTTAGTGGAATTTGCAAAAAATTAAATTTAAATGTGTTTGCACCTTACTGGCAGCAAAACCATGAGGAACTTATTGCGGAGGCAATAAAAGCAGGATTTGAGATTATTATCGTGGGCGTTGCTGCTGAGGGCTTGGATGATTCGTGGCTGGGAAGGAAACTGGATTTTTCGGCGCTTGACGATTTAAAAAAATTAAACAAAAAATTCGGGATTGATGTCGGCGGTGAGGGCGGAGAATACGAGACATTTGTTATTGACGGACCGATATTTAAAAAGCGACTTGAAATTTTAAAATCAAGGAAGGTCTGGGACGGCGTTCGCGGTGAACTGGTGATTGGCGGGATTGATCTAATTGACAAATAAAATAGTGCGGGTGAACAAACGAAGTTGTGTGAATCCCGCACCTGTTTTGATCAACCTTTTTTTAAAAGGTTGTGGGACGGCGTTCGCGGTGAACTGGTGATTGGCGGGATTGATCTAATTGACAAATAAAATAGTGCGGGTGAACAAACGAAGTTGTGTGAATCCCGCACCTGTTTTGATCAACCTTTTTTTAAAAGGTTGTGGGACGGCGTTCGCGGTGAACTGGTGATTGGCGGGATTGATCTAATTGACAAATAAAATAGTGCGGGTGAACAAACGAAGTTGTGTGAATCCCGCACCTGTTTTGATCAACCTTTTTTTAAAAGGTTGTGGGACGGCGTTCGCGGTGAACTGGTGATTGGCGGGATTGATCTAATTGACAAATAAAATAGTGCGGGTGAACAAACGAAGTTGTGTGAATCCCGCACCTGTTTTGATCAACCTTTTTTTAAAAGGTTGTGGGACGGCGTTCGCGGTGAACTGGTGATTGAGAAAGTTAAACTAATTGATAATCCAAAATTTTAGTAAAAGCAATGCTAAGCATTGAAAAACCCACCGGGATTCTTTACGGTAGTTTGCAATTCCTTGCAGGGTTACAATTTTACTACCCTCTCTATTTTTCCTCTGCTTTTGCTTTTTCAACCGCTCTTCCTATCCAGATGGTTGCAATCACCGCGATTATGGTGACTAAAACAGCGTACACCCACGGTCCGTATGCAGCAACTGAGTAAAGCATTCCTCCTTCCTGGAAAAGCGACTTTATTGCATCGTTCCATGCGAGTGCTGCAACCAGCCCAAATGCAGCCGTCATTAAAGCAGCTATTTTTTCTGTTACTTCGGCGTTCATTTTTGCTACTTAATTTTTTAAATATTTATATTTATAATTTTATATAATATGAATTACAGGTTAATAAAGAGTTATCCATTCACTGGAAATTCCAATCCGTCGGACTCAATCATATCCCTGACGGGCTTCAAAATTTTAATAATATTTTCCGCAGCCCCTGATTTTAAATCCATCGGGTGAAGTTCTCCTTTCAAATATTTCTCTTCAAGTTCAGAATATGAATTAAATTCTATGTCACCCCCGAATTTACCGGGTCGGGAAATTTTCATCGTGTTGAATTTTGTGAAAATTAAGTACTTGCACATTTCAAGAACCGGATTTCCCTCGTTTGCTACGGGACAGAAAGCATGCTGAATTTTCTTTTTAATTTCATCAGGCGAATCCGCAACCGAAATCATGGTCTCCGGCTTGCTGGAAGACATCTTTGATCCCGGACCCTGGAGGGAGCATAAAAGCGGCGTGTGAACGCAGACCGGCTTTTTGTAATTAATCTCGGGCAGGGTTTCACGGGCAAGCATGTGTATTTTTCTCTGCTCCATCCCGCCGTGTGCAACATCAACACCGAGTGCTTTAATGTCTGCAATCTGCATCAGGGGATAAATCATCTGCGAAACAGAGGCATGTTCTAACTCACGGGCAATATCCTGCATGCTTCTTCTTGCACGATTAAGCGTTGTGTGAAGTCCAAGTTCAAGAACATCGTGAACATAATCTTTGTCAAATTCAAAATCAATTCCCCTGATATATTGGGCTTTATCAAGACCGAGTGCAATAAAGCATTTTTTCCAGTATTCAACCATCAAATCAATCCAGTCCTCTGCACCCTTCTTGTTCAGGTGCGTGTGGACATCCGCGAAAAGAACCTTTACCATGAATCCGGCGTCCTGGAAGTCAATCTGCTTGTTTATCGCAACCATTGTTCCTATGTGAACAGGACCCGATGTCTCGTAGCCGCAGTATGTTATTGGCTGTTTTTTTTCCTTTAAGAGATTATCAAGTTCGTCTTCTGTTACAATCTCTGTTAAATTTCTTTTTACAAGATTAATATTCATCTTTATATCTAAATTTATATCTAATTTATTTTATATTCCTTAAATTTATTTTATTATTTATTTATTTAAATCAAATAATTAAATGTAATGGCTACAGAAAAATCAAAAACGAGATTTATTAAAATTTCATACACGGCGAAGTTAAAAGAAAAAGGAACAGTCTTTGAAACAACGGATGAGGAAATTGCAAAAAAGGAGGGAATTTATAACAAGCAGATAATTTATAAGCCAATTTCCGTTATTGCCGGGGAAGGTCATGTTTTGCCGGGTGTTGATGATGCACTTGAAAAGATGGAAGCCGGGGACGAAAAAGCAATAGACATAAGTCCTGATAAGGGTTTTGGAAGACGGGACCCGAAACTCATACGACTGATTCCGAAAAAAATTTTCACGCAGCAAAAGATGAATCCGATTCCGGGAATGAATGTCACGCTGGACGGGAAGCCCGCGAAAATCCAGACCGTTTCCGGCGGAAGGGTGAGGGTTGATTTCAACCCGGAACTGGCAGGGAAATTTCTTGTTTATAATGTCAAAATTGAAGATGAGGCAAAAGATGACAGGGCGAAGGTTAATCACCTGATTGAAAGAAATTTTAATTTTTCAGATAATTTTAAAATAAGTTTAAGCAAAACAGGGGACTTAAAAGTAACAATTCCCAAAGAGGTATTTAAGGATAAAAATATTTTGATGAGAAAAGCATCACTTTCTGCTGAAATTTTTAAATATTTGAATTTCAATAAAATTACCTACGAAGAAAAATGGGAGAAACCTGAAAAAGTGGATAGTAAGGGGTAAAGAATAAAAATAAAAATTTAATTAAAATTTCCGGTGAAGCATTGATATTCTTGTTTCATTAAATTCCAGTTCATGTAATAATTATCACAATTTTTGATTCCGAGAAAGCATTTGTAGGCGGTCATTAGGTCGTCGTAGTCGTGGATTATTATTCCATCGTGATTGAGGTCGCAGACATGATAAACAACCAGTTTTATGTCTAATTCATTATTTGTTTCATTCAATTCTGAAATATTGTTTACAGAATCAACTTTGATTTTTATGATATAAACTCCAGCATTCTCTGGAATCCAGGAAAAACTTAAATCATATAACTCATATATCTCTTTCAAATTTATTATTTTATAATCTTCATATCTTAAATCAGAACCTTCAAAAACAAGCAATGAAATGTTAGTTGTTTCTAAACTTGAAGCATAAAGCTCATCTAAATTTTCAATATCCATGTAAAAGGTTATGTTTTCCCCGATTAAAAAACTTGTCTCAATTATTGTACCGCATTCAGGATGCTCTTTTGTCGGCACTAATTTTGTTACAGTTAAATCCGGTTTTGAAGAGCAGTTGATGCTTGCGATTGAAGTAGCATTGAAAGTTAGATTGTAATTGGATATTGACGCAAGGGCAGTGTTTGTGAAATTTGTTTCTGTGTAAGGGCAGTTGGTTGCATTTACCTTGAAGTTGATTGTGCATTTAGAACTTGGTTGGAATGAATATAAATTTTTTAGGTCATGTAGTAACACGGGACTTTCTGATAGATTATATTGATCTGGATAATACAACGAATAATCTGAGCATCCTGGCGTGCCTATCGGTTCGCCTATTTTTGCTCCTATCGGTTCGCCTATTTTTGCTCCTATCGGTTCGCCTATTTTTGCTCCAATCAATCTTGCCCCGATATACTCATCGCAATCCGAACCAATGTTTACATCAAAAACAGAATAATTGCCGTAGGGTAGTAAATCCTTAATACTAAGGTCATGGGTATTTTTATAGTCCTTATTTTTTACAGTTATGTTATATTCAACAACGCCAGTATCAGGGAAGTAATTAACCAATGTTTTGTTTATTTTTATATCGGGCGTATCCATGCAAGAGTAAGCGCATCCTTCTTTTGAACTATCATCCCATTTTTCAGTTGTATTGCATGTATTTTCATCACCATAGTTTGAACTAATATTATCTGAACTCAAATCTAATCCATTCTCGCAGATTAAATTTTCTGTTAGGTTGTTGTTTGAGGAGTTGGATAAAGTAATCCCCCTGTTTGTATTATTGTAATTCATGTTCTCTTTTATGGTGTTACCTGAGGAATTCCATAAGAAAATTCCATGATCGTTTGAACTTGCAATATTATTGATTATGCTGTTACTATTAGATGAAGGATATATGAAAATTCCAATATGATTTAAACTTACAATGTTTCTAATCACATTATTGTTTTCTGATGGAGAATACAAACAGATTCCATAAAGAGTATTATTGCTTGCAATGTTGTTAGTTATGTTGTTATCTGATGAGTTCTCTAACCAAATACCCTGGAAATTTGAAATCACATTATTGTTGATTATGTTGTTGTTTGAGGAATATCCTAACCAAATCCCACGCTCATTATTTGAAACAATGTTATTGAGTATGCTATTATTTGATGACTCCCATAAAACAATTCCATAAGAGTAATTAAATACTTTACAGTTTTTGATTGTTGCATTATTGCCATACACAACAATTCCTGCATCTGAACCAGTTCCATTTAGAGTTCTGCCATCGCAGTCAATAGTTATATCATCTGAAGTAACCGTTAAGGCATCTCCTGTGCAATTTAAATCAGCGTTAAATGTACAACTTTCGGTTACAACTTCCCCACAAGTAAATATTTCAGTTGCACCAACACACCCATAAAATTCTGGGTCAAAATCAACATATAGTTTAAACTCACCTTTACCACTCCATTGAGACACTTTAATATAGTAAGTTCCAGATGGTACTGATTTATTTATTTCCTCAGTAGGCGTTGTACCGGCACTACTTCCTATTAAAGATAAAGATGAATTATAAAGATATAAGTCAAAATCATTAGAACCAAAATCAAATAACTCTATATATAAATCTCCGCTTGAACTTACATCAATCTTATACCATCTTTCAGCATGAGAATCATCAAGACAGCAGGTAGTTGCAGTTTCATCATACACTGTTGTTGCAGAAGATGAAGAAGTTCCGTCCGAACATAAACACGGGTCGGTTACGCAAGAAGGTCCCGATGGAAAGCACTCAGGATGTTCTCCAGAAGGACATGACGGCTCAGGGCATCCATTACAATAATCTCCATACATTACATCGCATTGGTCACGATAATTACAAAGCCCATCTCCGTCAGAATCCAGCGTATAAACATTAACCCATATCGGATTAGTGTAAACTCTTTTTCCTGTGGTTGTTCTTCCTTCCAATCGATAGAACCATAAAACCCAAACAATATTTTGAATTTTAAAAAAATAAAATTTTAAAATTAACCCTACTCCTAATTATTAAAAGTTACACAATAAAATGCCTCATTTTTTCAATTTATTTAATCTCAAATCCTAAATTTATAAAGAATATATAAAACCCAATATAATTTATATCACAATAAAAATGGGCGCACAAGCAGTTGGAATCAGACAGGAACTTGAAGAAGTTATTGACATACTCCCCAGAAATAAACTGGTGGAAGTGGTTGATTTTGCTAAATATTTAAAAGAAAAGGAGTGTAGTAAAGAAAGTAAAGAAATATTAAAAATGCAGATGGGTTCAAAGGCGTATAAAGAGTGGACTGGTTCTGATAATGACATCTACGATGAGTTATTTAAAGATGAAATTGAATAGAGGAAGTGTCGTTCTATGCAGGGTTCCGATGCCTTCGGAGGAATTAAGAGAGTCCAAGGTGAGACCGGGACTTATTGTGTCAAAGGACTTCAACAACGAACGGCTTGATGATGCAATTATTGCAATCTGCACATCCAATATATCAAGAAGTTATGAGCCGACACAGTATTTTATTGACGGCGATGAAATCCGCAAAGCAGGGATAAGAATTCCATCTGTTGTTAGATGCGAATCCCTGCTGACTATAAATAAATCAATGATAATTAAAGTTCTTGGAAAACTCTCTGATAAAGGAATCAGGGAAGTTGATGCGTGTTTGAAAGATGCTCTTGGATTGGAATAAAGATTGAGGGTGAGAAATAATCAGGGTAATTTTTGATATATTTTCTGTATCTTAATAAGTTGTACCGATAAAATTCTCATGCATGTAACTTTTATCTTTGAAATCTGATATTCTTTTATGAAAATAAAACGTGATCGAGTTTTAGGATATCTTAAACAGTTACAAGAAGAGCATGGTGGG
>MCBE01000235.1 GCA_001723845.1 Candidatus Altarchaeales archaeon WOR_SM1_SCG | reverse complement strand
CTGCATCCAGTATTTTCAGGAACTCAATTATATTTTCTTTTGTTATTTCATAATTTCTGTTGACAATCCGGGCGTTAAAGTTGCCTTTTTTGAGACGATGCATGATAATTGAGCGGCTGATTCCTAAAATCCGGGCGGTTTCAGAGGTAGTTACGCTTTGCCCCGCCGGTATTTTGTTTAATGCTTTTAATATATCCTTCCTCGGATTTAAATATTTGTGTGCTGTCGGTCTTGGTGTCATTTTTAAGTTTTTTAGTTAATATTCCCTTAACTTCAACATCCCCGGTTTTGCTTCCCATATCTCGCCCTTGCTTTTCATTTCATTAATTAGTTGATCAAACTCCTCTACTGGTACATCTACCCTCTTTTCAACCTCATCAACCGGCGCAGTTTTAGTGTCTGACGCATCGCTTATTTCCTTAACCACACCTCTTATGGTTTCAAATTTCTCCCTCGTGTCTCGTGAATCTCCGAATATTTTAGAATAGTCAATTCTTCCCTGTGTATCGGTCGCTAATTTTTTCAAAAAATAGTCATAAATTCTGATAACTGCCTTTGCGTCATCCTCGTCTGCCATGTCTTTAAGTTGCGCCCGAGCCCGAGCGGTGGTTAATCTGATTATCGGATGTATTTGTCGCTCCATAAAAGAAACCGCATCCGCTCCCTCGTTTTCTAATAGATGATCGGTGTATTTTTTAATAATTTGAATTGCCCCTTTGCTCAGCCCAGGGTTAATTTTCTGGGCATATATTATTATTTTCTTAAATAGTTCCGGGGGTATGATACCCTCCTGTTCCCGTGCGCTGTCATTCGTCCAGGGAGTCATCATGTGATCCCGGATTGCCTTTCGCTCCTCAACATTCTGGACTTTAAACATAGGTACAATCAAATCGAACCGGCTCAACGTGGTGCGGGGGCAACTTATCTGTTTATGAATCTCTTTACTCAAATCAAAGCGCTCCCCTTTAGGGTTCGCTAACGCGAGTATGCCGGTCTTGATTTTGTAGTTTGCTGTGATTCCGGCTTTACACACGATTAGTCTCTGGCTCTGCATTGGCGTATTTAATTCGTGAAGCTCTTTATCATCAAATTTATCGAACTCATCAATAATGGTGCGGCGGGATTTCACTATCGCACCCGCTTTTAAGACCCATGCATTATAGAACGGGTCTCTATCGGCAGTCGCTGTAAGCCCCGCCCCGGAAGTGTTTTTAGCGTCTATATATATGACAGAGGGGGAGCGTTTAGCGATTTCCTCTGCGGTTAGTGTTTTTGTAACCCCTGGATCTCCAATAACCAATAGGTGGATTTCTTCCCTAATCTCATTGCCTGAGGCGTCTCGTTTATTCCCGGAACCGCCACAAAGGTATAAAACCCCGAGCTCTTTGAGTTTTTTGTTGCCGTAAATATTAGGAGCAATTGAGTTGACTTCTTTTTCTAATAGATTTCCCTCTTTTTTTAGTGCTTCAATCTCCTCAATATCTGTGTCAGTTAATTCAACTGCCCCATTATCATCAAGAAGTTCCACGCTGTTAATTTCTAAAAATCTGTCGTAAACTGCTTCATTTCCCTTTCCTCTCTTAATCAATCGCGGAATTCCATTTATAAACACATTGTTGCCAGGATAGACAGTATTCACTAAATCATTCATAAGCCACCCGTCAATGCTTTCAGGTTCGCCCTGTTCGTTCATTGTTTCAAACGCATCCCGGATTTGCAGGAATTGCACATCTGCCATTTCCGATTCATCCGGAATAAATCTAAACTCCCTTCTGTCGCAAGAATTACAGACAGCCGGGGGGGTAAGTGTTCGCCTGGCTGCCGGCTGTTCAATCCAGATTTCATTCCCGCACCGGTTACATATAAACTTTGCGTTCGTAACTTTATGTTGAATTTTGGTTAATTTTGTGACAACGCCTTTTATTTTAACGAGGGTGTGCAACATGTTAGAATTTAAATTTTTTATTGTTGTTTCGCTGTGCTGCGGGAGATTAATGAAGCGAGGAATTAACCGTAATTCCTGGACTTCCGGCACACGAATAATTTTGTTATTTTTAATCTTCGTTCTTTTTGCTATAACTTTCGCACCAATCTCGGCGAGAGCATCCTCAAAAACACAAATAGTCGCATCGGGGCATTCCAGGAGCGCCTCCGCAACTGCAAAATTTTTCAATTCAATATCCTCTGTGAAGTCAAGGACAATTTCACACAACCCCTGGTTTGTGATTATATAATCATTAATGCGGTGGGTGATTTTTTCCTTTATTTCCGGCTCTGCCAGGATGTTTCTTACACTTTCACAAAGTAAGTCAGAATCTGTGTTGGATTTTTCAATTTTGGCTGTTAGGGATTCAGCATACTCTTTTATTCTTTTTTCCTGATCTTTTTTTTCTTTGATTTTATTCAGAACTGCTGCCTGAAAATCCAGGAGAAATTTATCTGTAAAGAAGTGCGGCGGCTCCTCTGTGAAAATGGTGTTTTGGAGAAATGTGCTTTTCATCACCCTCCGAGACGCATCAGAGGAAAATCGGGGGGTGTTATCTTGATTTTTGGTGTTCAAAATATCATCAACGGTAGTTTTAGTAAGGTCTTTTCCCTCGTTGCATAATGTGTAAATGCAGTCCCGGAGGGAATCTGGTTTGTGTTTGACCTCTAATCTTGTTAAGATGCTGCTTATTTCGGAGGTATTTAACTTTTTTAATAACAAAGATAAATCCTCATTAATAAATGTATTCTTGTTTTTCTTCATTTTGAGTATATTCGGGAGGGGTTTTGGGGTGCCACCCGCCGTCCGCCTCCCGTTTTTTATTTTTGATTTTTTTGAGTTTGATTTGTTTTGAATATTATTCTCGCCGCGTTGCGTTCCAGTTCGTTAAGCCCATCCAAAAGGTTAGGGTTCTCTTGTATTGCCTTAGCGAGCCGGGTATGTTGGTCGTGTGGATTTTCCATTTTATTTTTTTCTTTAAGGTATCGTTGCGATTTTTTCAATTTCTTGAGTTGGAAATAATCGCTTTCCTCCTTTTACAAGTTGCACAGGATTTAACTTGCCTTTTTTGACTAAATAGTGAACCGTGGTCTTTCCGCATTTCAAAATTTTAGCCACCTCCTCTGTTGTATAAAATAAATTTGGTGGGTTTGAATTATCGTTCATTTTTATTTAATTTAATTTAATGTAGTTCATAATATATAATATACATTAAACCATTGTATAAAAATAAAACTTGTTTATTTTTGACAGTGTTTTATGGTATACAAAAAAACCTTTAAAAATTTTGTATATAAAAATGGAAAGTAAAAACAAGGTTACTGTAAAGGAAATTGAAAAAAGTTTGATAAAAATCTCCGGTGATAAAAGCACGGGGGGAATACTTGATGATTCAATGAAAAAAGACCACCTCTCAAGACTTTATTTTTGGCTGCTTCTTGGGAAATCTCATAAATACGGGCTGCTTAAAGAAAATCTGTTGCTTCCTGCTGATAAAGAGCGATATAAAAAGGATATAAAAAAGTGGAGAAAGAGTGAGTGGGGAAAGAGTGCGAGGGGGCGGAAAAAAACAATACCCCCTAAAGCGAAGAAATACACAGAATATGAAAACTTGTTATATGAGTTCTCCAATACTAAAACAACCGATAAAGGTAAACAAATAATAAATCCGATAGGGGTTGAATTTTTGAAGGACTTAGGAATAGATGAAAACAACCGCCGCATTTACGCCGCAAATATGGATGTTATAACTGCTTTTTTAAGGTATCTTTGTTTATTTACCTATGAGTTTGAGTGGGCTGAAAAACGATTAAAAGAAGTGGTTAATAATGAGGATTGGAAAAAGGCAGTAAATGAAATGGTTGGAGATAATTTAAAGAAAAATATTAATTATGAGGATTGGGAAACTGCAATAGATAATAAAGACCAATTGAATTTTATGACTATGTTGTTGCACTTTGTTTTTGCAGGTAACAGCGAATTATGGGGGGGTTTGGATGAAAGTTTTAATATGCCTTTTGGTGGTGGCATTTTCCCGGGTAGGAGTGGGTTTGAAAAGATGATGGGTTTTGGAAATATTGGATGTTTCTTAAAATTCATTGGTTTAAACCGGTTATTTTATCGCTTTTTAAATGTTTTTTTTGTTAAAAACATGGTGAATACATTATCTTTTAAAAAAGAGGAATCAAAAATTAGGTTTTCGTGTTGTTTATTGGAAGGAACCATCGAACAAATTAAGATGTATTTAGGTGTTGAGAGGATCAGAGAAGAATATAATCACAAGGATATCTTATATTTAAAACCTGAAAGGGAACTCTCGGAGTTTAATAGAAATAATGATCTCATGAATTTTTTTGAGGATTTCCTGGAATATGTTGATAACTGCGAGGAACATTTTTTGAAGGATGCGTTTAACACACTTGAAAAACACAAAGAAAACATATATTTTAACCTAAATGGTGAATTTACATATACCACAAACCCTCAAAAAGATATACACTTAGATAACGAATATATGAATATTTATAAGTTCTCTGATTATTATGCCGGGGACTTTAAGGACTTTATGCGAAATGCCCCGGTTATTAAATTAGTGGATTATGAAAAAATTATTGCTAACTATGACGGAAAAAAGGAAATTTTTAAGAAAGAGGATGGCTCTTACTTCTATGTTTCTGATAGTGAGTATTCTTTCATAGATGCAATATCTTATAAAGAAAAAACCATAGTGGGTTACGATGCCTTATTTCACACAATGATTGATATAATCATGGATAAAATAAGTGAAACTAAAAAGGAATTTGAGAACCGTGCGGATATAATTGTTTATAAAAAAATTATATACGAGATTTTATTTAAAGGAGATTATTTTAAGTATCCTTCAGGTCGTGGACTATTCTCTAATAGAATACATTACTTAAATTTAGAATATACAAAACACCTATGCAGCGAGGACTTCATAAATAAAAAAATTGAAGATGAATGTTTATTTAGTTGGGAAGATGTGCCTGGAAAAGACAGTGAAAAGTTACTGGGATTTTTGATTGAAGAACCACCATATGCAAAAATAGGAAAATACAGGAAGCAGATACATAAAGCCCGTGAAGGTTGGCTGAAAAATGCAGAAATCGTAAAGAGTGATAACAATAAAATAATAAATATCAATTCATCAGAACTTCCCCGTCCAATTCAATTTGCGCGTAATAAGGATGAGGGAAAAGTAACTAAAATAGATTTTACTATGCACCTGAATCGTTCTAATTATAAATGTATTGAAGATGAAGAAACAGGTAAGCTAATGGTATATTATAAAGAAATTATCTGGACTACTAAAGATAAAGAATTTAAATCTAAAAAATTTGAATACCCCCTCTTATTTGATGGAATTTATTTATATAAAAAAGTCAAAGAATTTGAGAGTTACATTAAAAAAATTCAGGGCGCACCGGATAAAAAAACCTTTGAAAGTGCTTTAAATGAATTGATGAGATGGAATAATGAACATAAAAAAGACAGCGTTCTTTATCAAAGATTCCATAAAGAGATAGAATTTGAATATTATATTAAAATGTTTGATACTATAAAGAACGAAAAAACATTTGAAAAGGCAATGGAAAATTTAAAGGAATGGAATGATAAAAATGAAAAAGACAGCAACCTTTATCAAAGATGTGCTCATGAAATAAAAGGATTTGATGGAATAGATGAATGTACAAGAGATAAATATACATATAGATTGGAAGATATTTATTCTATAAGTTAATATCAAGAATTTCATGTCCTAAAATGAGGACTTGAGAAGTAATGCTTGAAAACTTTTATAAAGAAAAAAAGGTGTGATTTTGGTGTTGTTACTGCATGGATTTTTCAGGTGTTAACACCCATTAACATTATAAATCGTTATGCTTGGGTTGGTTGTTAATGGTGTTAATGGTTGTTAATACGTTAATACCTATTTTTCTTTATAGTTTTCCCGGATTTTTGCAGTTTGATGCTTAAATCTAAAATATTCAGATTAAAAAGGGTTTAAGCATATTGTTTTTTAACCTAAAACTATTGAAAAATTAAGGGGTGAATTTAACCGAATTTGTTAACACCATTAACACCATTACACCGTTAACACCCATTAACACCCATTAACAATTAATAAAAAAATAAATAATGCATATATATTAAATTTGTTAACACCATTAACACCGTTACACCGTTAACACCCATTAACACCCATTAACAATTAATAAAAATCAATATACTCAAAAGGTATTATATCATTTATTATATATTATAATGTTCCAACATATCAGAACGCAATTTTCAGGCGTTTTTAGGGACTTCTCGGCGGTCTTAATAATAATTGCCTTTCACTGCCTTTTTATGCGTTCTCAATAAGTTTCTGTAAGTGGTATTTAGAATTTTAAAGCCGTGGTTCAGAATTTTATCTAAATTTAACTGTGTGCCTGAGGTCTTATCTGTATAATTTTTCTTTTAATCCATTCACTGAAAAATATATCAATTTCATATTTCCCGTTTACTTTCTCTATCACTTCTTTTCTTTCCAGTCCCTCTAATGATCTCTGCGCATGGGATTGTGAAACCATGTTATATTCATCAATCGTTTTACTTGAAAAAAAGGATGTTTCACCTGATGCCAGGGCAATCAGAATCGCCCTCTCTCCTTTTGTTGCGGCGTCCCATATACTCAGATAAGCGTCGTTCTGGTTTATCAGAACTTTTTCAACCGCTTCGTCAATGTCCCCGGCATTTATTTCCTGGTTCTCTTTTGCTGCAACTGCATACCATATTTCATGGCATATCTGCTGCGTGTAGTGCGGATGGCACTGTGTCAGGTCCAGTATATTTTTTATTATTTCATCACCTGCTTTAATCCCGGTATCCCGGAAGTTATTTTTTATAAATTCCGAGAATTCTTTTCCGGGTATTTTTTTAAGCGATATGTGTTTGCCAAATCTAAAAAACGGTTTGTTTTTATTCTCAAAAATATCCTTCATCATGTGTTTTTTACTGCCTAAAAATATATAAGAGACATCTCTTTGCGACTGGAAATGCGACCTCATAATTCTTTCAATTTCATCCCCGTTTAATCTTCTTATCTCCTGGAATTCATCAAATGCGACAATAACTCGCTTATTTTTCTTTCCAGCAATTTTCTGCGGAACATCCATGGACTCTAAAAATATTTTATCCATATCCCTTTCCTTTCCTTTAATGCTGAATTCTATTTCAGCGGGTTCGTATTTTACTGAAATCTTTGGTGAAACATCCGGCAGTATTTCTCTTGCCGCATTAATCATCTCATCTATTTTCGTAAACGCCGATGATGTAACCTTACCTGCAAATGTTTCAGCAAGCCCTTCCTTTGATGTAATGGGATAAATATCTATATATGCTGTTACAACTTCATTTTTAAGTTCTCCGAGAATCTTTTTTACAAGAGAGGTTTTACCGTACCTGCGCGGCGAGTAAACTATAACGCTCTGCCCGCTTAGTAAATCGCTTTTTATTTCACTTATCTCATCTTTCCTGTCGGTGAACTGCTTTCCCGATACTTCTATTCCAAATACGAACGGATTTTTCATTTTTTAGTTTATTATTTTATTATACATTTTTGTATAATACAAATATGTATATTTATTTTTATACATTTTTGTATAATTATATATTTAATTTTGGTTTTATTTAAGTAATGAAAATTATAAAGTGCCTTTAAGCATTCGCTCTTGCAGGGTCTTAAAGTAACTTTTAACGGCATCAGGACTCCTGGATAAAGTAACCTTTAGATTTTCTCTAATATAACATTGTTATAAAATATACTTTAATGATTAAAAGACGGGTGCTGGGCGTGTATTGTATTATTTATTATATATTTATACCGTTCCCGCATAGCAGAACTTAATTTCAGGGCTTTCCTGCGACTTTCTCCTCAATTCCCATATCATTCATACAAAAAAGCAGGTGTCTTATCATATATAACCATTTATACCGCTGCATTGACCAAATTTAAACTTTCCCTGTGTTCATTACGGGTCTGATTAAATTTTATCCGGAATTAAATCAAAGTGCATTTAAAATTTAATTTTAAATTTAAAGATTGAATCCTTATAATTAATATGAGGTGTGCATTAACTATTAAAGGAAAAGTGCAGAATGCAGGTTATAGGGGCTTTATTGAGGAGCGAGCCAGAGAACGACGACTAAAGGGCTATGTTTTCAATGATACTGACGGTACTGTTAAACTTGTGTGTGCCGGTGCAAAGGAGCGTATTGATGACTTTACAGATGTTATAACTCTGCATGAAGAGGACATTTTTGTAGAAAATATATTTAAAAATGAGATTGAAGATGTCTCTCCAATTCCGAAAACTTTTAATAGAATCCAAACAGATACAATGGAAGATTTCGGCAGGAAACTTGACAAAGGAGTTGATGCAATAAAAGCAGTTGGACATGCAGTAGAGAGTGTAAAGGAAGATACTGTTGTGTTACATGAACATACTGGTTTGTTGAAAGATATGAAAGAAATTTTAGAACGCAACCAGAAAGACCAGAAGATAGTTATCGGGCTTCTTGAGAAAATTGCGGGAAAATAACAAATTTTTCTAAAGTGCCTTTAAGCATTCGCTCTTGCAGGGTCTTTAAAGTAACTTTTAACGGCATCAGGACTCCTGAATAAAGTAACCTTTAGATTTTAGATTTTCTCTAATTCTATGATTTCAACAGCATCCGTCTTTTTGTGTTTTATTACTTTATAGTGTGCGGGTCGCTCTCTGTCTCTCCCGAAACTAATTTGGTAATCAGTTAAATCGTCATTATATTTCCTGATCCGGATAAAATTAGGTTTTGCTGCCATCTTATTTTTTATTTTTTGTTTGATTATTAGTAAGTGCGGTTAATATTTGCTCGTCTATGTATGCTTTTAATTCCTGAATTAACTTTGTCTCATCCGGATTCAGATTCTCCTTATAACCTTCTTTGTTAAATTTCCTCGCTCTTTTACAGGTTGAGCAAAAATCCGTTCCTGCAGGGTTGAGATGCGCACACCAGCCGCATTTCCAGGGGTTTGATTTTTCATCCTCTTTTTGCTTTTGCTCCGGAGTTTTTTGTATAAGCCCGTTCATCTCCATTAGTTTATCATTGATACGGTTCTCATCCGGGTGAACATAAATATCAAACATTTTTGAACTCATCACCCACCCGAACCGTTTTTTTACCTCAAATTCAGTTAAACCCACATGTGAGAAGTATGAAGCGGCTGATTTCCGAAAATGGTGCGGATTGACTTTTTTATTTTTCATATCCGGGCAGCGTGCTCTTAAGTCCCTTAATACTTTATTAATGCTGTTGTATTCCACAGAATTATTATTTTTATCCAATGTGCAAAATAAAGGTGCATCAGGGTTGTCTTTTATCGGGTGTTTTTCAATCCACTCAACAAGAGCCGGAGCCGATTTTATAATACAAAGCCCCCTAATATCTGTTTTAGATTCCCGGAGATGCAGGATTAAGGCGCTTCCGTCATGCCTAACCTCAACATCACATAAAAACATTGTTAAAACCTCACCTATACGCCCCCCCGACTCAAACAATACCTGCACCAATGCCCTGTCTCGCGTGTTCATCGCCGCCCTGCTTAATTTAACAATATCTTCCCATGTTAAGAGTTCATCAGGTCTTAATCTTTTTGGCTTCTCTCTTCTTGGAACTTTAATCCATTCCCCTTTTACAGGATAATTGTTTTCATCCATCCAGGTTAGAAATGTCTTTAACTGAATAGCATAATCCTCCCGGGTCGCCGGGCTCATCGGCTTTAATGTTGGTTTTTTATCGGATCCACCATGTCTTATCTTTATAGAAAAAATATATTTTAGAAGTGAATTAAAATCCTCTTTTGTGGATTCTTTAAACAATTTATCTTTATAGCATTCTTTAAACTTTTCCGCAATAATCCGGAGAGTAGAAAAATATTTGTTCTGCCTCAAAACGCTTATTTCATTCTCTTCTATTTTATATTTTATAAATTTTTTAATCAGATATTTATTCTCGCTGCAAATATCTGCATTTTCTAATCTCTTTTTAAGTGTTCTGTTTGTTCTTTCCCTGTTATGTATATCTATTTTTTTCATTTTCCCGTATTTTTATACGGGATTCGGACAGGACGGGTGGCACTCCTTTTATTTATTAGGATTTAAAGTTGATAAAATATCCGCTTTGGATAATGAATCGGAAGCGGGGGGAGGGATTCGAACCCCCGTTCTCCGGTCTGCAGCCGGACGCCTGACCGGGCTTGGCCACCCCCGCTCATTTAATTGAATTCTGTAATTATAAATTAGTTTTAGAATTAAAAATTAATTTATTTAAAATGGTAAACTACATTCCGACAAAATCAAAAACCATCCTTACAAAGCACAGGTACACGGACGACTGGTTCATTTCAAAATACGGGATGAACATCTACAGGGGGTGCGAGCATTCTTGCGCGTACTGCGACGGGAGAGCGGAAAAATACAGAGTAGAGGGAACTTTCGGCGAGGATATTTATGTGAAAACGAATGCAGTTGAACTTCTTAAAAAAGAACTGCCTAAAATCAGGGAAAAGGCAATTATCTTTGTCGGCGGCGGTGTCGGTGATTCATACCAGCGGGCTGAATTAAAATTTAATTTAACCTCGCAGGTTCTTGAATTATTGAAAAAATTTAATTTTCCCATTCATATATTAACGAAGTCGCATCTTATTGAAAGGGATTTTGATATTATAAGAGAGATTAATGAAAAGAGCGGGGCGATTGTTTCTTTCAGTTTATCAACGATTGAGGAAAAAATTGCAAAAATTTTTGAGCCGGATGCTTCATCACCCGATAAACGGCTTTCTGCGCTAAAAAAATTCTCGGGTGCATGCATTTCAACGGGAGTTATGTTCATGCCGCAGATCCCGTTTATTTCCGATAATGAAAAGTCAATCACAGATGTCGTTTCCGCTTCAAAAAAAGCAGGGGGTAACTTTATTCTTCCCGCGGGAATGACGCTTAAAGAAGGACGGCAGAAAAAACATTTCATGAAAATAATTAAAGAAAAATTCCCGGGTTTTGTTGAAAATTATGAAATGCTGTATAAAAACAGCGGGCAGTGGGGAAACCCTGATGTGAAATATTACAATAAAATTAATGGGTTTGATTTAAATAAATTGAATTATAAAATCTGCAAAAACTATAAGATGCCTGTTCGCATCCCTTATGAAATATTCAAGGACAAAATTGAACTGAAATACGAAGTTGCAGTGATCCTTGCACATATCGGATATTACCTGAAAATGGAGGGTAAGGGGGGCAGTTCTTACAGGAAATCTGCCTTTAAAATACAAAAGTCAGGCATTGACTTCGGGCAGAGAACCCTTCTTTTTGAAAAAGTGAAGATTAAGGGTGCAGGGGAATTTATAAATAATTTGATTGATGAAATTGTTAACGAGAGAAAATGTGATTTTTACGACAAATTAAGGATAATTAATTAACCGGGATTCTTTTTTTAAAAAATCTAATAATTTAAAATGAAAGGCAAAATTTTAATCGGTATCGGAATTATCGGGATATTATTTATTGTTTTAACAACCGGCTGCATGAATAATACGCAGGAAAGTCCTTCGGGTGCAGATAAAGAGACAGAAAACCTGCCGGAAGATAAACCAGGAATTGAACAGGAACAGGACAATAAAACAGCAGGCAAAAACGATACAAAAACCGGGCAGGAAACGAAGCAGGAAACAGGGACAGAACAGGAAACACAAACCGAAAACAATACTAAAACAGAAACCGCAGGGGAAACAAAAACAGATGCCAAAAACGAAACCGGGATAAAAGAAGCCAATGAAACCGTTGCCGATAACAAAACCGAAACATTAACCAACGAAACCGGAATAAGTCCCGAGGATGAGGAATTTAATGTTGAGGTCTCATGCGAGGACGGGAAAGAACTTACCTTTACAAACAGGAACAGTTATGACTACTCCGGATGCACGCTTATTGTAAATGATGAATTTTATTTCTTTGGGGTTGGATATACCTTTCATTTATCTTCCATGCACTACGGGGGACCGTTTAACACCACTGTTTTTACATCACCGCGAAAAGGATTACTGCTTATGAACGATAACAGGATATACAATTATGTTTTTCAATGCAACGAGGGAATAAAATCGGAATACCTTTTTTGAAGTAGGAAAGCGTGATAATTATTATAAAAATTGGAATTTAATTAAACCGGAATATAATTGTTTTACAGGCAACTAACTTAAAAATGACATCAAAAAATTATGAATGGTATGTGAAATCCGACCTGAGCGAATATGTAGGTAAATGGGTGGTGATTGCAGATGAGAAAGTCGTTGCAAGCGGAAGGGATGCCAAGGATGTCTATAGGCGAGCAAAAGAAGAGTGCCCCGGTAAGAAATTATCAATAGCAAAAGTTCCAAGCGGAGAAATGTTGATATTGAGTAACAGATAAGATGATAATATTTAAATACAGAAAGGAAGAAAGCAGAAGAGGAGGTACTGTATATCGTCCGGTTGCAGATATTGAATTTAAAGCAGAAAATAGTGAATGGATTGAAGATCACCTGTACATAGATTCCGGGGCAGACATTACTTTGGTTCCCCTGTCATTTGGTAAATTACTCGGGTTTGATATAGTAGAGGATGAAATAGAAGAATTATATGGTGTCGGAGGAAGAGGCGTCCCGGTAATATTCAAGCAAGTTGATGTCAAAATTGAAAATTATGAGTTTAAAGTAAAGGTGGCGTGGGCATTGATAGAGGAAGTCCCGCCGCTGCTTGGCAGACGGGACATCTTTGATAATTTTCATATAAAATTTAAACAAGATGAGGGGATAATTGAATTTGTTAAGATAAATTAAATTAAAAATTTAAAATACGGGGGAGAAGTGACAGCAATATCTGACAAAAAGGTTATGTCGCATGGTGAAAATATGGAGAAGTTCTATGAAGACGCCCGAAAGATTGTTAGAGACAACCACCTTTTCGTTAATCATAAATTATTTAAATTATTCATTCACCTGTGATACACCTTATTCTGATTTATCATAAACGCCCGGTAAATCTGTTCAAGAAGAATGACCCGTGCAAGTTCATGCGGGAATGTCATTTTTGACATTGAAAGAAGCAGGTCTGCCTTTTCCTTTAATTCTTTTGAAATTCCGTTGGGTCCGCCGATTACAAATGCCAGATCTCCTTGAAAATTTTTAATAAATTCAGCGAGTTCCCCTGATGTCTTCACGATTCCGCTTTCATCAAGTACCACAAGAAATTCATTTTTTAATTTTCTTTTTATTTCCCCTGCCTCTTTTCCAGGCGTTGAGTCGCGGATTTCAATAATTTCAATTCTCTCTCGCGAGAGCCGTTTCATAAACTCTTCGCACGCTTCCCTGTAAAAACTCTCCTTCAATTTTCCCGCGCAAAAAATCCTGATTCTCATTTTCATAAAATTTCCCGGATGTAAAAAGATGCCATATCCTCCATTTTATCGGATAACTCAACATAATAAATTTCATTATTATTTTGAACGGTTAATATGTGCATCGGCGGAACATGGTGTTCTTTCAGGGTTAAATTATCATGCTTTAATTCAGACGAGGTTTCAAATGAAAATCTCTCGCCGCATTTTTCGCAGTATGCCTCTTTTTCGGTAATTCTCCCGACGGGCTTTAAAATTTCTTTTCTGGAACTGCAATTTTTGCATATTGCCTGATACGCAATTTCCCGGTCGTGCATCACAACAAAGTCCTTAATATTAATTTTATTTTTAATTTCCTTTTTCAACTCTTTCAGCGTGTTTTTTACGGTTATTGGAACTTTTATGAATTCGTCAATGTAAAAATGCCCCATGCATCCGTCGCGCTTCTTTATCGTATTAATTGAAATTTCATTTAAATCCCCGTTAAAATATAATTCGCGCCCTTCAAGAGATGACTTCCTGTCGTGCAAAAGTTCAATTGCTTCCTGGACCTGGATACCTGCAATAACCGATGAGGTTGTCGCAACCATCGGGACCTTGCCTTCAATCAGTTCCTCAATCGGAAGCCCGGGACATGAGTATTTAATGCTCAAAAGCATGTAGTCCTTCTCGAAAAATGTACACTCGTAGCACGATGAGTCAGGCGGCTTAATTACCATTACCCTTCCTCGCAGTGCCTCAATGCCGGAATCAATAAAAGGGGTTTTTGTCATGTAGCAGTATTTATTTACATAAATTCTTGCCTCCCGGTTATCAAGCCCGCTGAATACAACATCAAAATTCCTGTAAAACCCGGCACCGATGTCCCAGACGGCATTGGCATTAACAGGAACCGCATTAATCTCGGGATTCAGTTCTTTAATATGCTCTGCAACGGCATCCACCTTGTCTCTTCCTATGTCTTCACCTCTCATTAAAACCGAGCGGTTCAGGTTTGCAATCTCAACCGTATCATTGTCTATAATCCAGATTTCCCCGACTCCGATCAGGGAAAGATTTTTGCATATTTCATTACCGACAGTTCCTGTCCCGACAACAAGTACTCTTGCATTTTTTAAAACCTCCTGGTGCCACCACGGGATTCTTTTCTGCCGCTCGTAGCGGTCGGTACTTAATGACTCAAGGTCTATAACCTCGTTATTATTTTCTTCCATAATAATTAATTTAAATTTAAAACAATTAATTAATAGAAACATAATTAAACTCACCCGGATAATCTAAATTTATTCTTCTATTTCTCTCGCATCCTGCACAGCCGCTGCGGGAAAACGAATCCCGCATAGAAAACTATTCCTGCATTTGCAAGACCCCTTTATTGAACAATTATGAAAACTTACATAAAATCAGACAAATGCGTTGCAGTATCCTTCTTTTTAATTAAATCACAATTTTTCAGCAGGAGTATATGCTCCTTTACCGTCGCTTTCGTAACCCTTAATTTCTTTGATAATTTATCTGCATTTAAGTCATCGTTGTAGAGCAAAATTCCAATAAGAAGATTCATTTTAATTCCCCAGACAACACTCTGTTCCGAGAAACATTTAATAAGATGCTTCATTGAGACCGCCTTTGTGGAATAGACCGATTTCCTGTCAAGTTTCTCGTCAAGAATATTTATAAAATTATCGTCCAGGACATTCCCGAACAATTTGTTGTCTTTAAGGTCGCTAACCGCAAAGCCGATGTCTTTTTTTACATACTTCTCAAGGAGTTCTCTTCCCTTTTCCGTTAGAGTCCAGTGTGTCATGTTAAAGAATTAAAATTAAAATTAAAATTAAAATAAATAAAGATATTTTATGAAGAAAACAAAGAAATCTTTGATTCTTTTGAAATACATACTTTTGATTTTTTAACATCTGAAGAAACAGATACAATCTATACAAAAGCAAAATTGATTGATATGTGCGGATTTATGGATGGGCAATAAAGGGGCTCTGAATTTACTCAAAATTTTTCCCTCGGAACGTTGCACTAAAATTTTTCCCTTCGGGGAAATTTGCTATCGCAAACTTCTCATAATCCCATCCGTTATCTCCCCATTCATTCATCCTCCAACCAGCCCTAAAAAATATTCATAAACCCCCGTATCATCCGCAAGTTCCGGGTGAAACGCGAGCCCCAGAATTTTACCCTGCCGCACCATAACAATTTTCCCTTCATATTCCGCAAGAACTTCAACATCTTTTCCGGCACTTTCAATCACAGGCGCCCTGATAAAAACCCCCGGAATTTCCCCGATTTTTGACTTTATTTTTGCTTCAAAACTTTCCCTCTGTCTCCCGAAAGCATTTCTTTTAACTTTAATATCCATTAAACCAAGAAGTTCCTGTTCTTTTAACCCGCCACTTATATCTTTTGCAATCAGGATAAGCCCTGCGCATGTTCCCATTACCGGTTTATTTGACAATTTTTTAATTTCCTGAAAAATTCCTGTTTTAATCAGTAATTTGCCGATTGTTGTGCTTTCGCCTCCCGGAATGATTAATGCATCAATTCCTTTTACCTGCCCTGAATTTTTAATTTCAACAACGCTGCCGCAAATTTTAATTTTATTTAGTGTTTTTTTTATAAGCATTACATGCTCACTTACATCACCCTGCAGTGCAAGAACTCCTATTTTCATTAAATTTTAATATTTATTTATCGCGAATTTATTTGCGCTTCAAAACAATCATTGACCTGTTAATTCCCGGATCAACGGAAACATCAGTGTTTTCAGTTTCGTGTTTAGATGATTTAATTTCCATTTCATAGTCCCCCGCAATCATATCTCGCAAAATCAAATTCCCGATACCATCCGTCTTTCCTTCATACTTATCCTTTGTTTTTGAATTTACAAGAGAGATGCCTGCATTTTCAACAGGGTCCCTGGTTTTTGATTCCGTAACAACAATTGTCAGGTCTCCAAAGGAAGTGACTTTGCTTTCCTTTTCCTTTCTGAATTTAAAATCTTTAATTTCAATGCCCTTCTTTTTTACGATAAGTGCCACTATAACACCAATTATCAATAAAATTAAAATTCCGATTATTGTCAAAATTCTCGGCTGCGGGTCAATCCGCGTTTCAAAACCGGCAATCTCGCTGTCAATTCCCGATTTTATTTTCTCATACGACTTTTTTAAAATACCTGTGTCAAGGTCATCAATGCTTTCTAAACTGCTTGAATTTTTAAGTTTATCAACCTGCTGTATTGAACTGTCAAGACCGAGAGAAATCTCGCGGGAAAGGTTGTCGTTCCCAAGTGCCAGTTTAAGAACTTCGGGGGAATTTAAGGTTTCTGATGCCGGACCGACATGCTTTTTAAAATTTTCAAGATTTGATTTTGTCGGCTCTATTGAGGAAATACATTTTTCATATTCTTCAATAACCCTGTACGCAGTAGCATAATCCTTGTTTTTCTCAAGGTAATTAATGTTAGACACTACACTACCGCATGATAATGCGCCTGCGCCTGTTGAATTTTTCAATGAATTCAAAATTTCAAAAAAAGTTTTGACCTCACCGTAATCCACATCCGTTTGCTTCCGGTCAAGTTTATAAATCAGATAATTAAGCGACTGGACTACCGATGCGATTTGCGAGTCAATTAACAAAACCGCTCGCGTGTAATTTTCAAGAACTTCCATTGTCTCGTTCCCGACTTTAACCCGGTGCGCGATAATTATTTTTTCGGCAAGAGATTCATCTTCTATTTTCATTCCGTATTCGTCATAAATTGAAATTCCCGAAACAAACGGATTGTTGTGTTTAACTATGTAATATTTTGAATTATCCACATAATATGTTCCCATCAATTCAGGTTCCGAATCAAACAGCATTGACTCGTTTTCCGCGATTTCAAGAATTGTTTGTGCTGCGGAATTACACGAAAGCATACAAAATGCAAGCAAAAAAATAAATTTATAATTCATTTTTGTTTAATTTAAATATTATAATTTATTAAATTAAATTTTGGATATAAAATTTTAAATTAATTTTGAACGATATTAATATTTAATATGAAGGAATCAAATGCTGCATTAATCCTTGAAGACGGGACAATTGTAAAAGGACAGGGTTTCGGTGCAGAAAACGAGGCATGCGGGGAGGTTGTTTTCAACACTTCAATGACCGGCTACCAGGAAGCACTGACGGATCCGTCGTATAAATACCAGATTTTGATGCCCACATATCCTTTAATTGGAAATTACGGGATAAACCCTGGTGACTTTGAATCGGAAAAGATACAGGCAGAGGGCTTTGTTGTCAGGGAACTTGCATTAAAGCCGATGCACGGGAAACTCGTAAAAACGCTTCACGAATTTTTAAATGACCATAACATTCCGGGAATATCAGGGGTTGATACGCGCTTTCTTACCCGCAAGATAAGAGTTCACGGCGTTATGAACGGGATTTTAAAATACCCTTATGACGATGCAGAAGCAGATGAATTAAAAAATAAAGCAAAAAATCTGGATTCAATTTCAAATCTTGATTTAATTGGTCTTGTCACAACTTTTTTTGAAATTTTGAATTCATTGAAAAATTCAACAGGCGCAGGCGCATTATCATGCGGTAGTGTAGTGTCTAACATTAATTACCTTGAAAAAGCAATGATTATGCTACTGCGTACAG
>MCBE01000234.1 GCA_001723845.1 Candidatus Altarchaeales archaeon WOR_SM1_SCG | reverse complement strand
AAGAAACATTTAGAATCCATTAACATTCACAATTAATACAAAAGAGATTAAGAACAGAAAATGAACAAAAATTGAGATGGACATTTTCATAGTATACCTCTTTTAATTTTTGGATGGGAAATTTGGGTTTTATTTAATTATTTAAGTTTGAATTCCTATATTTATATATAAACTAAATTTATAATATAAATTACTTATAATTCTTTATCTAATTTATAATATAAATTTTATAACATAAATTTACTAAATTTAATAAACATTTAAAATGACTGGTGACGAACTATGCAAAACGGGAATTAATGAAATGGATAAAATACTGGGCGGCGGGATTCCGCAAGGGTCTTCTGTACTGCTTGCCGGGAGTTCGGGTTCCGGAAAAACAATTTTATGTTCCGAGTTTATATTTAGAGGCGCGAGCGAGCATGATGAGAAAGGAGTCTATATCTGCCTCACGGAGCCGAAAGCCAAGATGATAAAAAACTTAAAAAATTTTGGCTTCTATGACCAGAAAGCAGTTGATGACGGCGATGTATATTTTCTTGACATGGAGGTTGCGGAAAAATTGCGGGAAATGTTACTTTTAAATCCCAGCACACTGGTAAGAACTATCGTTGATGTTGTTAAAGACAGGGGTGCAAAAAGAGTGGTAATTGATTCTGTGACAGCGGTCTGCAACAGTTTGGATGATAAAGCGGAGATAAGGGATTTTATATTCCGGCTCGGTATAGAATTATCACCTCTTGACTGCACAGCCCTGTTAATTTCCGAAATTCCCCCGAGAGAATATGTTTTTTCTGTTTTCGGGGTTGAAGAATTTATTTCCGACGGGATAGTCCACCTCAGCGATTTTGAGCGAAAGGGCAACATCATAAGGACGCTCCAGGTTGTAAAGATGCGCGGCATTGAACACTCAATGAACAAGCAAGTTATGCAAATCACAAAGGGCGGTATTAAACTGATGCCCCTGCTTGATAAAAATATTCCTGTTTAAAAAATTAGAATTGTAGAATTCTTTAAAAATGCCATCAGAATTTGAAGAAAAACTCGTTGAGATGATAAATCGCGGGCAGCCGGATGATGCAATTTTGACCTGCAAGAAAAATGCCGCGGTTTACGGGTATCATAAAGACACGGCGGAAATTTTAAATAATATTGCCCGTAAATTTAAAGAAAAAAACGCGCTTTCTGTTGCCGAAAAACTTCTTAAAGCATCAATAGAAATATATCCCGGATATGTAAAGTCGTATGCAGACCTTGGTTTTGTTCAAAAGGACATGAAAAAATTAAAGCAGGCGGAAGAATCATTCAAAAAGGCAATTGACTTAAACCCGGGATTAGGAGCGGCATATAACGACAGGGGACTTGTGCTTCATGCACTGAAAAAATATGACGCGGCGGAAGAATCGTACAGGAAGGCAATTGACTTAAACCCGACAGATGCGATTGCCCATAACAACCTGGGATTTCTTTACAAGGACCTGAAAAGATTTAAAAGGGCAGAAGAACATTACCACATTGCAATATCTCTTGACCCGAAGTTTTCAGCGGCGTATGATAATTTAGGCGTTACTCTTTTTAGCCAGGAAAGATACGATGAAGCGGATGAATTTTTTAAGAAGGCAATAGATGTTGATTCATCAAATGTTTCGGCATACATTAACCAGGGGCTTATTTTCTATCACCAGAAAAGATACGAAGAAGCAGAGGAGTCATATTCAAAGGTGCTTTCCATTGACCCGGGATTCATGGTAGCGTATTCGGACCTCGGGCTTGTGCTTTATCACCTGAAAAGGTTTGAAGAGGCAGAAGAGAAATACCGAAAGGCAATTGAACTTGATTCCATGAATGCTCTTGCTTACAATAATTTGGGAATAATATTATTAAATTTAAAAAAATATTCGGAAAGCAAGGAATCATTTGAAAAAGCAATTGAACTTGACGCCAACCTCGTGCAGGCAAAAAGAAACCTGGGGCTTGTTCTAAATAAAATAAAAAATTTCAAGGACGCTGAAATTGCATACAAAAAAGCAATAAAGGCAGACCCGAACAATCCTGGAATATACAATGATTTAGGGCTTGTTTTGTACAGGTTAAATAAATTTGAAGAAGCAGAAGAATCCTACAAAAAGGCAATAAAATTAAAAAAGAATTTTTCAAGTGCATACAACAATTTAGGGGAGTGCCTTTATGCCTGGAAAAAGCTTGATGAAGCGGAAAAATACATAAGAAAGGCAATTGTTCTTAATGATAAAAACGCATTCGCATACAACAATTTAGGGCTTGTGCTTTATGAAAAAGGAAGGGAGCAAAAAGAAAATAAAATCCTGCTTGAGGCAATGAAATTTTACAATAAGGCAATTAAATTAAATCCTGAATTTGCAGAAGGATACAACAATCTTGGAATGTTATTTTATGAATTAAAAAAATATTCTTCTGCGGAGAGGGCATTTAAAAGAGCAATTAATCTTAACAGGAGGGATGCGCGAGCATACAATAATCTGGGGCTTGTACTTTTTAGTTTACAGAAAAAAGTAGAAGCAAGAAAAGCAATTAATATTGCAATTGTTCTTGACCCGAATCTTGTAAAATTTGACAGGGAAAAAAGAAAAGCTATCAGTTACAGGGTTTCCGAGGATTTGAAAAAGAAAAATTAATTTTTTATGAGAATGAAGAGTAATAGAAGTATAAATGTTGCATTAGCATCATATTTAATGCTTTTGGTAATTGCGGAAATCATAATTGCATATTATGCGGAACTCGGTCTTGATTCACCTTATCTGGGAATAGCAATCCATGTAATACTTATTCTTATACTTCTCTCGTATTCGTTTTTTCCCGGCAGGGAATGTTCCGTGTATATGCCCATACTTTTAATCCCCCCCCTGATGAGAATTTTAAGCACATCATTAATTGGTTTTCAATTTATACATACGATAATAATCATAAATTCTCTTCTAATCTTAACGGCGTATTTGTTTATAAAAAATAACAAAATACCTTTAAAAGATATAGGTATTTCAACCGGGAATGTTAAACTGCAGTTATTCATCGGAGCAACCGGAATTTTATTAGGTTATACGGAGTATATAATACTTGGGGAACAAATTATCGGTGAAGTAATCTTCCCGACATTCATAGCATATTCCTTTGCTCTATTTCTTTTCACCGGATTTTCAGAGGAACTGGTCTTCAGGGGAATTATTTTAACAAACCTGAAAAGTGTTATCGGCAGGAATTATGCGCTTGTTTTTGTCTCTCTTGTGTTTACGGTGATGCACATAATATGGAAGAACCCGCTGGATATTCTATTTGTTTTTTTCGTTGCCCTGTTTTACGGTTATGTATTCCTTAAAACAAAAAGCTTACTTGGCATCTCAATGTCTCACGGTCTGGCAAATATTATGCTTTTCCTGGTGATTCCCCTGTATTTACATTGAATTGAAATAATAATAATAATAATAATAATAATTTCACAAAAATATTAAAGATAATATGAACAGAGATATAAAGATTGCATTTGTATCGTATTTAACGCTTTTGGTAATTGCAGAAATCATAATTGCATATTATGCGGAACTTGGTCTTGACTCGCCTCATTTGGGAATAGCAATCCATGCAGTCCTCATTCTTATTATTTTATCATATTCGTTTTTGTCTGCTAAAAAATATTTTGTATTTATGCAGGTACTGGTATTTCCTCCCCTGATAAGGATTCTAAGCACATCATTAACTGATTTTCAATTTATATATGCAATAATTGTTACAAATTCACTTCTTATCATAACTGCTTACCTGTTTATAAAAAGTAATGATATACATCCGCGAGATTTTGGCTTTTGCATGGGGAATATTAAATGGCAGTTATGCGTCGGAGCAACGGGAATTTTATTCGGATATATAGAATATTTGATATTAGGAGACCAGGCAGTAATAAGCGAAGCAGTGATTCCCACATTGATTGCATACGCACTCGCTTTAATGTTTTTCTCGGGATTTTCAGAGGAACTGGTATTCAGAGGAATTATTTTAACAAACCTGAAAAATGTTCTCGGCAGGAATTACGCACTTGTTTTTGTCTCTCTTGTATTTACGGCGATGCACATAATATGGAAGAACCCGCTGGATATTTTATTTGTTTTTTTCGTTGCCCTGTTTTACGGTTATGTATTCCTTAAAACAAAAAGCTTGCTTGGCATCTCAATGTCTCACGGTCTGGCAAATGTTGTATTATTCCTGGTAATTCCCGCAGCAATTTGAGCATTAGAATTTTATCCTTTCGCCTCCTCAAAATCCAGCACCTTAAATTCCTTCTCCCCGGCAATCTTTCTTCGCGCATCATTTTCCGTTAAAAAGATTTCCGCACTGATCTGCATTGCAAGAGAAACGGTCTCATCCTTTACGCTTTCCATATATTCCTTTCCTTTATCATTGAGTTTTGTCTCTTCTATGCGCTCGTCAACTTCACCTCCAATTTTTGCAATCTCATCATAAGTAAACGGCGTTACATAAATTTTCTTGAATTTATCAAGAATTTCACCAAGTTTATCCTCTGAAACCGCGGTCAGTAAAAATTCAAGATCAGCAACTGTCTTTTTCTTTTTGATGATAACTACTTCTTCAAGATTAAACACATTTAATTTATTATCCTCTGCAATCTTTTTTCTTTCTTCGCTCTCAGTTAAAACTATATTTGCAGAAAGCTGCATTGCAATGGCAACGGTTTCATCATTTACGCTTTCCATATATTCCTTTCCTTTATCATTGAGTTCAATTTCTTCTATGCGCTCGTCAACCGTTTTACCCGTAACTTTCATATACTCTTCGTAAGTTTTGGGAGTCACATAAATCTTCTTAAATTTATCAAGAACCTTATCTAATTGTTCTTCCGATTCCGCGTTTAATAAAAACTCCAGGTCGGAAGCGGTCTTTTTCTTTTTCATAAGTAATATAAATAAAATTAAAACAATTATTAATAAAATTAAAATAAGCCACCAATACCCGCATATTGAGAGAATTTTTACATTAATCAGCAGGCATCCTTTCATGGTTACAATAATCTTTTCCTTTTTACTTTGCGCATAACCTTCTTTATCTGCATAGGCATCAATTTCGCCTGCCTGCCCGGCAGTGAATTCAACGCTACCCCCGGTGTCCGTTGAGTAGATACTTCCATCGGTTAATTTGACAGTCGCGCCCGGAACCGGATTACCCTGTTCGTCCGTAACTTTGCAGGTTATTTTCCCGCCGGCTTTGACTTCTTTCGTACAATCAATCATTAATTCCGGCACAGGGCAGGAGCCGCAGTCGCCGGGGCAGTTTTCGCAGTTTTCATTGCCTTCGCATGTTCCGTCCCCGCAGGTAATTTCTCTTTTAATTACTCCCTGGAGCGTGCCTTCATCGTAGCAGTGTTTCCCTGCAGATATTTTATAACCGCCCTCTTCTTCCCCTGTGTTGAATTCAACTTTCCCGTCATCAAGTGTTGTGAATTGCAACATTTCTCCGGGAAGCGTGACATTTACAAGCACATCACCGACAGGATTTTTATCTTTATCCGTTACAATGTAGGTCAACGCATCGCCTGTGTTTGCCTCAAAATCATCAGGAGTTATGTAAAGATTCCCGTAAGTCGCCCTGAATGATTTTATATATTTTTCAAAATCTTCATAACTTATGTTAATTTCATAATCCCCGCATTCAAAATCAAAGCAAAATTCACCGTTTTTCCCGGTTTTTGATTCGGTATATGTCCCGTTGGGAAGCATTAAATTGAAGGAAGTGTTTGTCAAATTCTTTTCCAATTCATATTCCAATTTCCCGTCTTCAAACCTCTGGATCAAGGATTTTATATTAAAGCATTGCGTTCCCGGAGTTATTGTATCGGTAATATTTGTTAAAATTTTTTTCTCCGTTACAATAGTTACCGGCTCTATTGTTGATACGGGACCGTATGTGACGCCTTTGCCTTTCTTTTCAGGCTCTTCTTTCTCTACTTCAGGAAAACTTACGGTAATTTTTGATTCATCAATTGCACCGTGTGTTTGGTTGTTTGATTTTGCAGTAACCTTATTTAAAATTGAGGAGCCGGTCATATTCATCACTTCCGCCGTTGTTATCACAGTGCATTTACAGCCGGGCGGAAGATTCGTTAAATTAACCCACCAGTCAGTTGCACGCTCTTGCGGGTCGGTTGTGAAAAACCAGGGGGTTTCATTGTAAATATATCCCGAGCAATTGCAGTTTACAGTAACATTACCCACGAATTTAAGGTCATCGTCCGCCGTATCGTTGAGAAATACATTCAGCGGCTGATTATCATTGTTTTCAACACTTACGGTGTATTTAATAATTTCGCCTTTTTTTGCAGTTTGTGTATCTGCTGCTTTTATCAATTCAATCGGGTCTCCTGCAAGGATACCGAATATAAAAAATGTTGTCTCGCTGCTGTATTCGCTGCCTTCAAAGGTCACGGTTACATTGGCATGCTCCTGGCTTGCACTCCAGTTTAGAGGGATTTTCCATTCAACCGTATATGTTAATAAATTATTCCCCCCGTAAGCCAGGCAATCATCGTGATGGGTCTCGGTCATATATATCAGGAGATTGCAATTCCCGTAATTCCCGTAATTCCCGTAAATTACGGGTAAATTGCAGGTAATTGAACTGCCGTCGTGAATTTCCAATTGTGCCTGTGTTATGGCGCATGTATCTTCATTTGCTATGTCCACGGTGATTGTGAACTGCACGGTATCTCCCAGGTAGTAATTATTTTTATCAGAATCTATTGAAACTACAACCGCGCCCGAAACAGGATTGATTAGCCCAATTAAAATTAACCCGAACAAAAGAAAAACCGGCATACCTGCCTTAAATTTACCTGTTAGTTTGTACATTTTTACCATATTTCAATTACTTTTTGAGCAACAATAATGAAAAATACCGATATCAAGGGGATAATCGTATAAGTCACGGTTGCTACAAATGAACCTGAGGACTTGTTTTTATCTGCATCAAAAATCTCTTTAAGCGAAAGCAAAACTATAAGAAGCGCGACTAAAAAAATACCCTCTCCAACTCCTGCGTTTGTTGCGAGAGTTACTGTTGTTGTGGTTGTGGTTGTTGTGGTTATCATCCCCTTAAAATTTTTATTTTATTTTATTGGATTTATTATATTACATTTAAAATTAAAAAAATGATTTATTTCCGAATAATTTCCGGGAATAATTTTTCAATAATTTTGTTATATAATATAATAGTATTAAAACTTAAAAAAGGATTTTTAAAGAATTATTATATTTTCTTGCAGATTGCGGCATTTATGACATATTAACCTCATAAATGTAATTTTTTTCATTTCGGTATATTTCTTTTAAATTGCAGGGTATTTCAAAATCAGTTATTACATAATCAACATCGTGCTTTTTCAGAATTGCCGTCCGCTCATTGCAGTTTCCCATGAAAAACCGGTGAATATCCTTAACATTTTCTCCGGGGCAGTTATCCTCGTGTGATGTCCCTGCAACAACATAATTCCTGCTTATTGAGTATACTGCCATGGAAACCTCTGTTCTTGCAAGTATTACATGCCCTCGCCCCTTGTTTTCTTCAATCCATTTTATCGCTTCATAGTCCTCGTCGGTAATCATTTTATATAATTTTTCCTTTTCATCATAATAGCCGGAAAATACTGTTGTGAATACAAGAATCGTAAAGGCGATGCACAATAAAATACAAATATGCCGGTGAATTTTATTTAAAATTTTGATTTTGGCAATATTAATTGCGAAAGTGCAAGCATTAATAACGGCAGAAGCCGATGCGTATAATCCGAGTGCTGACAGCGGCACAATAAATACCATGGTGTAATATATGAATCGCTCATAGAATATAAGTATCGCGAAATTCCCAGGGAGGTTGAATGTCAAATTTAAGGCAAATACCCGGAACGGGAATGCTGCGAGATTAAGCAAGGATGAGCCGATGCCCGGGAAATGAAAAAGAATTAAATTAATTATTCCCGTTAAAGCGGCGGCAATAAGAAAACCGGAATGCTTCCATTTCTTTCTCATGTAAATAATATATAAAATTCCAATCACAGCAAGCCCGATACCAAGAATCCCGTAAATATCCGGGAGGTATGCCGGCTCGTAAACCAAACTGCTTACGCCGGTTGATTTTGGAAATATGATGAATTTCGTGATAAACCAGTTTATTGTATCTGCCGTTGTCCCTTTTGAAAGAATTGCCATAAAATAGATAAAAGAGATAAACGGGATTAAAAATAATATTATAAATCCGGTGGTGTTTTTCCATGTAAAGAACATTTCCTTTTTATCTCCCCCGAGCAATAACTTTTTTAAAAGCTCAAATAAATAATAAATAAATTTAAGGATTATGTACAATGAGAGAATCATATAAACAAAAACCGCTGAAATCGGATGGATCAGCGCGAGGGCAAGAAGTGATGCGGATGCTCCCAAAAAAGATGCGAATTTATTTTCAATTGCATAAAGAAACATGAATGTGATTGCGTAAATAAATGCAATGCTCATCGTTAATGGTGCAAAGAGCCAGATACCCATAATTGAGATATTGGTTTTGAGGGATGCAAAAAAAATCATGGAGAGAATTGCCGCATAAAAGTTATACCTCTTTACAACAAGAAAAAGCATAAATGCGGAAATTGCAGCAAAAAGAGCGGGAAGATATTTGTAAGTTGTCACGGGGTCTGCGCCCGTAAGTAAAAACAATTCCGCTAAAAATATATGAGAGCCGATTTCCAGATCAATTTTCTTCTTTATATCCTTGCAGTTCGGGGCTTTATTTAGCAGGGCATGATTCTCCATTATGGCAACCGCCTCAGCCAGGTTCTCCCATTCGTCGGTATGGTACGGGTACAAATAATCCCAGTGTGCAGCGTAAATAAGATTAAAGACCAGTACAAGTGTTGAAATCAAAAGCAGGGACTTTAGCACATCATTTCTGTTTACCTTGAAATTATTTATTAAATTTTTAATTTTGAAAGATTCTTGAGTCCTGAAATATAGAAAAACTAAAAATAAAACTAAAAATAAAAGAGAGACCAGTAACATTAAAGCCGTTATGTTATGTTTCGTAATTTCAATGTCAAGAAAGTAATTTGCCGCAAAAATTGTTAATATATTAATTGAGATACTCAAAATTACAGCCACGCCAATTCTCTCGTCTACTGCAATGTCCCTGAAAAGCACAAGCGTAAGGGCAAAACCCGGGATAAAAAAAATTAGGAGAAACCCGCAGAGCCATGTGAATTTCAGCAAGACGATGAGTAAAAGAAGTGCGCAGAGAATTGCCGCAATTTTTATTTTATTTGTCATTTTCCTGTTTGTTTATAAAATTTAATTTTTAATTGAATTAAGGTTTAATGAACCGTATTTATTCGGATTTGAAATACTTTATTAACTTTAAATCATTAATTATTTTAATGGCAAACACGCACATCACCATAAATCAATATGAGGAATTGTTGAATAGGATTAAGAAATTAGAATCCGAACATAAGGAGATACCTATCAATGAATTGGCAGAGAAATATTATAAGATTGAAAAAGATGTTGCAGTAACAGACACAAAATTTGATTCATTGGATGAAAAAATAGATTTTAAATTTGATTCGCTCCAGAGAGAAATGCACAATGAATTCAGGGCAGTTCGCACAGAACTTCGCATAACATTGGGGGCAATATTTGCAGTACTCGTAACCATCGGGATAAAATTAATATTTTATTCATGATTTAAATAATAAATCTAATTTAAATTATTAAAGTTTTTGTAAATTTAATAAGAAATAATAAATAAAATTTTAAATGAAAATGGACGGGATAAATAAATTTGTGCAAAGGAGGATAAAAAACCGGCAGCGGTTGATTGCAGCAGTGGCATCTCTGGTTTTTGTTTTTGTGTTTTTGGTCGGGGGTGTGGATGCGGCAGATTATAATTGCACTAATTGCACTAATTGCACGGATACGATAAATTCTGCAAATCCTGAAGATATTGTTTATTTGACACAGGATATTTCAACAACAGGGACGTGCATTGACTGGGATAACAACAATATAACATTTGACTGCCAGGATTACATGATAGATGGAAACAAGACAAGCAGCACTTATGGAATTAATCTAAATGATAAAGAAAACAACACGGTCAAAAACTGTTTAATTGCAGACTTTAGTAGAGGGATTTATCTTCATAATAATGCTGATTTTAATAATTTAGAAAATAATACAGTAAAAAATAACTTGGAGTATGGGATATATCTTCTTAGTTCTGATTCCAATAATTTAATAAATAATTCAATAAATAATAATTCAATGCATGGAATATATATCAGCAATTCGGATTCCAATAAGGTTTTGGGCAATAGGATTATAAATAATGGTCATTCTGGTAGTTATGATGGAATTTACTTCACAGAAAATAGTAATTCAAGCAATTTAACCGGGAATGTTATCTGTTTCAATACTGACAGGGATATTGACAGCAAGACAGATAATAATGATGGAGATTTAGCGGATGACAACAACACCTGCGATAACACAAAAAACTGGGCAGATCCCGGTACCGGTAACTGCACCTTCCACTGCAACCCGGAAATTAACTCTTCAAATTCTTCCGGCTTGGATGATGAATTTGATACAGGGGTTTGGGTTTATGCATACAGCGATAAATTGGCAAGAAAGAATGTAAGTGTTTGTGTTTGTATTGTTAGCGACACGAATTGGAGTGACGGCGATGATTTTAATATAGGAAAGTGTTATTCAAAAACCACGAATGGTTCCGGAAACCTGAACGCATCAATCTGGAAGCCGATTGCAGGAGATGCGGGAAATTACGATATGGTTTTAGATATTGACTGCGACGGCAGGTATGATGCCTACAGGGATGATGTTGATTCGCTGAATGTTGGGACTTTTGGATTTTACATTTACCCCGAGGCAGAAACACTGGTTCTTTTCTCTTTTGGGTTGTTTGTTTTGTACGGTTTTATAAGGTTTGGGCGAAAGAGTAAACTCTAAAAAATAATTAAAAAATAATTGTACAATGAATTTCAGATACAAAATCCCGGGTTTATCAATTATTTTATTGTTACTCTATTTTCAAACATTCACCTGGCTTCTTGATTCATGGCGGAACGACCCGTTCTATTCACACGGCTTTTTAGTTCCGGTAATTTCATTATTAATTATCCTGAGCAGGCGAGATGAACTGAAGATTATAAAGCATGAGAGAGACCCTGTGGGCATATATGTTTTTGCATTCGGTCTAATACTTTACGCGGCGGGTTTTTTATGGAAAGCATTATTTTTATCAGGAATTTCTCTCATTCCCCTGCTGATTGGATTTTGCCTTCATTTTTACGGCAGAGAATTCATGAATAAAATACTTTTTCCCGTATGCTTCCTTATATTCATGGTCCCGCTTCCGGGGCTTTACACCGCGAGTTTTTATCTACAGCACTTCACAGCAAGCAGTGCTGCTTTCATATCGCAGGCATTGGGCGCAAACTTACATGCGAACGGGCTGGAAATTTATGTTAACGAATGTGCAATAAGTATAGGGATACCTTGCAGCGGTTTAAGAAGCATAATCTCGCTTTTGATGGTTGCCTGTATTTTTGTTTACATTATCAAAGGTTCTGTACAAAGAAAAGCGGCTGTATTATTTATGTCGCTGCCCGTTGCAATAATTTCAAACACCCTGCGGGTAACATCAGCAATACTTATCGCAAATTATTTTGGATGCGAGGCAGCAACAACATTTTTTCATGATTTTTCAAGCATATTTTTATTTATTATTTCAATTATTATATTGATAATTTTTGCAAAAATTTTAAAATGCAGCATATTTTAGAGGAATACGGCACGGTAATCGGATTACTTTTACTGGTAAACGCAGTAATTATCCTTCTTTCATCACCTGAGGATATATTTTTAAATGTCGGTATCATAGACACCAATTTGCATCATAAAACTCCGAATGAAGTTCATGTGTATTCCGCGTTCAATTTTTATGACAGGACAATATTAAATGAATTCCCGGAAAATTTATGCAGCTGGAACGGGGTGCAGTACGGTTCCGATGAAAAAAGAGCAACGGAAGCATTTAAAACAGATACCGTGCTTCTGAGAAAATACTACAACGGAAGCCGGAGTGTCCAGTTTGTGCTTATAAAAAGCGAAAATGAGACCGTCCTGCACAGACCGGAAGTTTGCTATCGCGCAAATAAATGGAATGTTACGGGAAAGGGAACTGAAAATATAACGCCGGTAAACTGGAGCGGGGAAATGTATGTCAATAAAATTTATGTTCAAAAAGGAAATGCAAAAGAAGTTGTTATGTACTGGTATATGTGGGGTTCGGGGCTTCAAAGAAATGTTAAAAATTCGGTTGTTGTCATGATTTCCGCACCCGTTTATTACAATGACCCCGACGAAACGAATGCAGTAAACACGCTCAATGATTTTGCCTCGGAAATAGTTCCCGTGATGTATAAGCAAAAGGAAAAATCAGGAATCATAGGAAAGCAGTTAATAGATAAATTCGGGATTTTCGGTGTTATTATTGAGGTCTTAATCATTGGTCTGTCGCTTGTTTTAATATTTTACAATAAATTATGGAAAAAATAAATGAAAAAATTTTAAAAAAATAATGATGCGGGATAATTTAAAAATTATTGTTAAATTGTGTTATATTTAATATCTAATATGAGTGAAGAACATTCAAATAATAAATTATGGAATATTGCAGTGATTTTGTTTGCGTGTGCCTCAATTTTTGCAGTTGTTTTTGCGGTCTACCTGATTATGACAACGCCTGCAAAGGATGATTCCTTTTCTGAGGTTTATTTTGCCAATCATGCGAACCTCCCGGAAGAGATGCTCATCGGCAATACATATAACATTTCATTCACGGTTTCTGCCTCGCACGAGAGAAAGCAGGTAAACTGCACATATCGCATATATCTTGAAGAATATCCAAAAACTCCGGAACTTTTGTTTCACCCGGTTGAAAATGAAAAAAATTATTTTCTTTTAAGCGGGGATTTCATGTTAAACTTAAAAGAGAATAAAACCGTCCAATACACATTCATTCCTGAAAAAAAACACTCCGGCGATGGATCAAAAAGAATAGTTGTCTATGTGATATGCGGCGGCAAAATTTATGATATATTTTTGTGGTGCATGGTTAAAGACATGTATGAAGAAGAGGAGACATCCGATGAGGATACTTCCGGAGAGTTAATTGAAAATGAAACATTCTGGGATGATGGAGAAGAGTTAATTGAAAATGAAACAAAAGAACCGGAAGAAGATGTTGATTGGTGCAGCACGAATGCGCCAAATAAATACGGGGCCCAGGGTGTTGTTGAATTTAAAGGAAAAGATATGTGCCATATCAGGTATCTTCTGGTAAGTGTTGACGGAACAAAAACTTATGATTGGTACTCTACAAAAAACGATGAGGAGGTTTACAGAGTAATAAACTATCCCGACGGCAGGGTTGAAGAGACAAAAATTGTTTAGATTTAGATGTTGTAATCTCAATAATTAATTTAAATCTTAATCTAAGTTTTAATTTCAATATAAATTTCAATATAAAAAATTTTAACAATGATTCTAATAACAGGCGGCTCAGGATTCATAGGAAGCAGCATCACAGATGCCCTGCTTAAAGCGGATTATGAAGTAAAGGTAATTGATAATCTTTCTACAGGCAGGATTGAAAACCTGGATAACGCGATAAATAATAAAAATTTTAAATTTATTAAAGGAGATATCAGGAACTTCAACGCTCATGATCTGGAAGATGTTGAAGTGATTTTTCATGAAGCTGCGCAGATAGATGTGAGAAAATCCGTTTCCGACCCGGGATATGACCTTGATGTGAATGTAGCGGGAACCATAAATATTCTTGAAAACATGCGAAAATCAGATGTAAAAAAGATAATCTATGCCTCATCGGGAGGCGCTATTTACGGGAATCCCGGGTACCTTCCCTGCAACGAAAAACACCCGACAGACCCCATAAGCCCTTACGGTGCGTCAAAACTTGCAGCGGAAAAATACATCCGGATATATCACGAAACTTACGGCATTGATTATGTGAATTTAAGGTATGCAAATGTTTATGGTCCCAGGCAAGACCCTCTCGGCGAGGCAGGCGTTATCGCGATATTTTTAAACCGGGTTCTGGATAATAAAAAACCGGTTATTTTCGGTAACGGAAAGCAGACGAGGGACTATGTGCATGTTTATGATGTTGTGGAAGCGAATTTACTTGCAATAAATAAATTAAATAATGATAATTTTAATGTCGGCACGGGAATTGAGACATCCGTAAAGGAGTTAATTGAGATAATTTCTGAATTATTAAATAAAGATGTAAAGGCAGAATACGCGGAAGAAAGAAAGGGAGAAGTGCAAAGAATAGCACTTGATGTTTCAAAGATTAAAAATTTTGGCTTTAAGCCGGGATATGATTTGAGAGAGGGAATGAGAAATGTCCTGGAGTGGATGAATGGGAAAGCGTAATTGGAATTTAAATATTTAATAAATTTAATAATATTAGAGAAAATTAAAAAATAAATGATGAAATTCAATGAAATAAAGCAAATGCTGGCGGAACACAAACAGGAGTTGAAGGATAAATTCAGGGTAAAGGAGATTGGAGTGTTTGGCTCTTACATAAGGGGTAAGGAAACAGAGAAAAGTGATGTTGATATGCTCGTGGAATTTTACGGTCCCCCGGGATGGGAGTTCATTGACCTTGAGGATTATCTCAGTAACCTGATAGGAGTTAAAGTTGACCTGGTTATGAAAACTGCATTAAAACCGAGGATAGGGAAACATATATTAAGGGAGGTGCAGTATATATGAAGGAAAACAGGGAATTTCTGGACTATCCGGAAAGACATGGTTGAGGCGATGTCGCGTATTTTAGAATATACTCATGAAATAGAATACGAGGATTTTATAAACAACCGCTTAATACAGGATGGGGTGATAAGACAGATTGAGGTTTTGGGCGAAGCATCAAAGAGAATACCCGCATCTGTCCGGGAAAAACACCCGGAGATTCCCTGGAGAGCGATGTCCGGAATGAGAGATAAGATGATACATGAATATTCAGGTGTGGACCTGGATGTCATCTGGAAGGTTGCAACAACAAACATACCCGAAGACAGACCGGGAATAATGAGAATTCTTGAAGAAGAGAAAAGCGTTCCGTGAATGATAATTTATATTATGTTTTAAAATTTGACATCCGTAAACCGGTTAATTGAGATAATTTCTGAATTATTAAATAAAGATGTAAAGGCAGAATACGCGGAAGAAAGAAAGGGAGAAGTGCAAAGAATAGCACTTGATGTTTCAAAGATTAAAAATTTTGGCTTTAAGCCGGGATATGATTTGAGAGAGGGGATGAGAAATGTTTTAGAGTGGATGAATGCAAAGAGGTAATTAAATTTTAAGTAAATATTTAAAGAATCATTTTGTTATCGATAAGGGATTAAACGGGAAAATTTTGCCAGGTACAATATCATGAGAGCATTTACACAGGGTGGTTATCAAAAATCAGATTTATAGGGATTGGAAAAGGTAATATAATTTATTTAAATCATAATACAGTAAAAATGGCTTCATCAGCAATCACAGCAGAGAGCAGAGAGCGTAATAGAAGCACTGCCCTGGATTTTAGAAGAAAGACCTGAAATAAAATATAAATTTTATGAAATAATTGAAAAAAAATTCCCTGCAAGAGAGGAGATGAACAGAATTTTAGAAGAATTAAAAAGTATGCGGGAGGAATCAAATAAACGGTTTGAGGCAGTGGACAGGCGATTTGATGCGATGCATGAGGAGATTATGAGTATAAAAAGTGATGTATCAAGAATAGATGACAGGGTTACAAGAATAGATGACAGGGTTACAAGAATGGATAATGATCTGGGAGAAATAAAGAAAAGCCAGAAAGAGATAAGTGTCAGTTTACTTCCTTTCATGCGCCGCGGCGGCTATCATTTTGAAGATACCGTAAAAGGTGTAATTGAAATGGCTTTGAAAATCAAGGACGGTAAAATTGAACATTTCACAGAGGAAATTGACGGCGAGGAAATTGAACGAGATGCTTATGGAAACAACGGCGAAAAAATACTCTTTGAAATAAAATCAAGGGTACAGAGAAGGGATGTTTCCTATTTCATAAGGGATATAAAACTTGTAGAGCAAAAACTCGGGAAAGTCCGACCTGTTATGATCGGTTTTTTAATTGACGAGAGCGCACTTGAGTACTGCAATAAAGCAGGAATTGAAGTTATAAATCCCGATGTTGATCTTGCCAAAGAAAAGAAAGCACAGCATAACTTTTAAATGAAAAAAAAATTAATTAATATTTATAAAGAAGCGATTGAATCGAATAAATAATTTGATAGAAGTTTAATATTTATAATAAATTTGAAATAAATAATTATTATTATATCTATAATTATTATAATCATAATAATCTTTGGAAATGAGATTCTACAACAGGAAAAATGAGCTTATGGTGCTTGAAAAACTCCTTGAAATTCCGGATAAAAGCGTAATCGCAATAATCGTAGGTATGAGGCGGGTTGGAAAAACGGAATTAATAAAACAGTTTTTTATGGATAAAGAAGGAATCTATTTGTATGTTGATAACGAGAAAACGCAAAATGAACTTCTCCTGGAATTTAATAAAACACTGGTATCGGAGCTTTCACTACCTTCTTATGTAAAAGCAGAGTCCTTTGAAGATATAATAAAAATAATGTTCGGGGAATCAAAAAACAAAAAGATTATCATAGCAATAGATGAATTCCAGAGATTTATGAACCAGTATCCCTCGTTCATAACACAACTTCAAAAGTATTTTGACCTTAATGTAAATACCTCAAACCTCTTTCTTATAATATCCGGATCAGCAATAGGAATGATGAAAAAAATATTTGAGGATAAAAAAGCACCGTTATTCGGCAGGTCTCATAATACAATCTATTTAAAACCATTTTCATTTAAGATAATATCTAAAATTTTAAATGACTTTGGTATAGCGGACTTTGAGGATATTGTAAAATTTTATTCGATATACGGCGGAATGCCGCGCTACTACATCCTTATTTGCGATTTTAAAATTAAAGAACCAATGGAAAGTATAAATGATCTTCTTTTAAATGACCTTGCACCTCTAAGAAAAGAAGTCAGGACAGTTATAACCGAGGAATTCGGAAAAGAAGTTCAGGCGTATTACGGTATATTAACGGCAATTGCTCTTGGTAAAACAAAATCAAATGAGATAGCAAATCATATCGGTATAAAGGAAACATCACTGTCCCCGTATCTTAATGATCTTATTGATGTGCTGGAGGTCATCAAAAGAGAGATTCCCGTAACCGAAAGCCTGAAAAGTAAGAGGAGCAGATACTATCTGAAGGATAATTTTTTCAGGTTCTGGTTTCGCTTTATTTATAGGAATAGAAGCTATTATGAAGTTGGAAACTATGACCCTATTTTAAATGAGATACAACAGAATTTTAACTCTTATGTTGGTTTGTCATTTGAGGAAATTTGTAAAGAATTTTTAACCGGCATAAATAAAAATAAAAAACTACCGTTTTATTTTGATGAAATAGGAAAGTGGTGGGGTTCTTACAGGGATGAGAAGACCGGGAAAAGAAAAAGTGATGAGATTGATATAGTTGCCCTTAATAAACAAAACAAACAAAAAAAGGAGATACTTTTTGTAGAGGTTAAATGGAAAACACTAAATATAAACGATACTAAAAAAATCCTGGATGAATTGAAAGAAAAATCAAGATATGTTAACTGGCATAATAATGACAGATATGAATACTTCGGAGTAATTGCAAAGAAGATAGAGGGAAAAGAAGAACTAAGGGAAGAGGATGTTGTATTGTTTGATTTATCCGATATATTGAGTTTAATCTAACAAGTTAAACGAATAATTTATTTGTAGAAATCCGAATGCCAGTAAATCAGTATGATATGAATAAACATATTGAAAAATTAAATAAATAATTTAGTAACCGGGATCATAAAACAATAATCTATTATTTAATAATCTATTATTGTAATTATTATAAAATATTCATTAACAGTGAAGGGGAACTTAAAATACCGGAAGAGAGATATGCTTCCAATGAATTTGAATTTATATCCATTATCGGGAGACGGAGAACAGGCAAAACCACATTAATAAAAAAATTCCCGGATGATAAAAAGGATAGTTTATATTTTTATGTACCTTACTGAGGCTGTCCGACAATTATGAACACCGTTTAGATTATCGCTATTTTTGATATTTTCTCGATATTTTTTTCTGTGCAATGATAAACCACCATTTTTCAAATATAATGTCTAACAAGAATATGCTTTTAGTAAATCAAACAACTTTTAAAGATTAATGCCTAATATATAATATAATGTTCATAAGACACAAAAGAATCTCTGGATATAAGTACTACTATGTTGTGGAGACGGTGGTAGAAAATGGAAAGATGAAACAGCGAGTAGTGAAATATCTTGGAAGTGTTGAAAAAATACTTTCTGTTTTCAGAGAGTATGAAAAAAATAAAAAATAAAATACAAATGTAAAAATGGCATATATTCCCACATTAACAGGACAAAATTGGTTGTTCCCTCCAGCAATAGGTAACTTGATTCAAAATGAAGATGGCATTGCTTTCCTTGTGGAAGGCGTTGTTGATTCAATGGACTTCAGCGAACTTGATAAAAAATATGATGGGCCGGGTCATCCTGCGTACGATCCACGGATAATGGTAAAATTACATGTCCAGAGTGCCATTGATGGTCAGCGATCATCTCGAAAGATTGCAAAGAATGCACGAGTAAATATAGTATTCATGTATCACGCAGGACAGGCAACGCCTGACTTCAGAACGATAAGTGATTTCAGAAAAGATAACCCAAAAATGATAGAGACTGCGTTCAAAACGACAGTGGAACTTGCGAACAACATGGAGATTACAAATCTGGGGCATCTTTCAATAGATGGCACAATACAAAAAGCAAATGCATCTAACTCAAAAACATTGAAAAGAGATGCATTGGAAGATATTGATAATTACATCAAAAATTTTATTGAGGAAGGAATTGCACTTGATAAAGAGGAAGATGCAGCATATGGGATGGGCAAAACCGGAGAGGATTTACCTGATGATGTTAACACACCTGAAAAAATGAAAGCAAAGATTAAGGAATTGAGCGAGAAAGAAAAGGGGGAAGATGAAAATTCTCAAAAGAAAGAATCACAAGAAAATTATCAAAACACGTCTGATGAGAAACAAGAAAATCCAGATGAAAAAGAGAAAAAACGCAAATCTCTCGCAGAAAAAATAAAAGAGAGATTTAAAAAAGGTGATGAGGAAGAAATGGAAAAAATCAAGGAAAAGGTGGAAAAAGCAAAAGAAGAAATGGAAAAGAGTGGAAAAGATGTTGTTGGCTGGACTGATCCTGAAAGCAGGTTCATGAAAAACAAGAAAGGTAAGATTGAATTTTCATACAATCTGCAAATAGTTGTAGAAAGTGGTGCGGGGATAATTGTGGCAAATGAGGTTACTCAAGATTATAATGATGCTTACCAATTTGAACCAATGATTGAAGATGCTGAAAAGAACATCGGTAAACTTGAAGAAGGCACGGAAGTAAGCATCGATAACGGCTATTACAGTGGCGGAAATATAAGACATGCCAACGAAAAAGGATTGGATCTGTTTGTTCCCGACAAGGGACAAGCACAGGAAATGAAGGGTAAAAAATTAGAAGAAAAACCTTATGATAGAGGTAATTTCAAATATGATGAAGCGGAGGATGAATTTAGTTGCCCGGAAGGCGAAAAATTAGTGTTTTCGCATGAATATACTGATAAAAAGGGCAGAACAAAACGAGTTTACAAAGGTACTGCATGTGATAACTGCCCACATAAAAATGAATGTACAACAGGGAAATTCAGAACCGTCACTATCGATGAGTACTGGAAGGATCGGCTGAAAATGAAGGAAAAAATGTACACTGAAGAAGCGAAAGAAAAGTATAAAATCCGAGGGATGATCGCTGAAAAGCCGTTTGGAGACATAAAAGAAAATCAAGGAATGAGGACATTCTTGACAAGGGGCGTGGATAAAGTGAAAACTGAGTCTGATTTGGTATGTTTGGCCCATAATTTAAAGAGAATATGGAGTTTTGTTAGGGATGGAAAGTTTAGTTTGGATGTAATCAAAGGATTGTTGTGTGCAAGTGCATGAATCTGAGATATTCTTATTTTATTTTTTTTGGTTTCTAATTTCTTATCGGAGAGGGTTTGAAATGTCGGACAGCCCCTAAAGTGATTTAAAACAACATCGTTATAGTTTTCCTTAATTTCTATATCGTCTATGTCGCCATTTACTTTTTTCTTTCTGATATTAGTGACCCGAATATAATGGGTATTGCCTTTACCTTTCTCTTTTTGTATAACTTCCCAATCTTCATAATCTTTCAAACCTGCAAGATTTAGCAAAAACCCTGTCCTGAACAATACCCTCCCTGCGTTACTGTCAAATGGAACTTCATAAGACCACTTACTCCACCCATCTCCCTTCTGGGAGGATAAATTAAAGGTATGAATATACCATTTTACAAACAGATGGCATGCTTTATCACCGATAGCACTACCGAGTCCATATCTCTCATTATCCTTTAATCGTTTACTCATTATTTCAGAAGATTCAAAGATTTCTAAATATTCTATAAGCGGTTGAGTAGATTCTCTATCCTCGCCTAAATCTTTTTCTAAAAGCAAAGGAACACATAACGGAACGCCCCACCTGTGAAGTCCGTAATCCAATACTTGATTGATTGAGACAATACCTCTTGGCGATTGGGCAAAAAATAGATTGTATCTATTAGGTGTAGCATTGTTTAGTTTTGCCCATTCTTCAGATCTTATTCTTTTTACGGATTTATGTTTGTTCAATATCTCATCTACTGAGATATTCAATTCTCTAAAGAAATCCAAAGGTTTATGAAATATTCTAATCTCCTTTCTGTAAAGCGCATTTGTAACATTTTTCAAAAGTTCCCTGACCCCCGGTATATCTGGACCTTGATCCAGAACAACATTTAATAAAAGATATCTCGTCAATACCTCTCTTCTTGTCCATGCCCCATCTATTGAGTTTAAGTCACCGAGTTTCAAATTGCCATCCCTATCAAAGAAATGTTTAAATACCTCAATATCCTTTAAATTAGGAGCATCAATAACCTGTCTTCCATTACCAATTTCGGCAATTTTAAACACCAATTCCTTAACAAAATTTAAGTCGTTCATTTTTTCCACCAGGTCATTAATTTCTGGTCTTGTATCAGACCATTTTTATTTAAATAATAATCCAATAGATGTTGAAACACAATTTTTCCATTTTTATTTAAGTCCCCCATTATAAAATTTCTTTCAAGTTTATGTGAAACCACTCCGACCATCCCGCTACCGCAGAGGGGATCAAAAATTAAATCGTTTTTATTAGAAAAATGCTCTATGACGCATTGTAAAAGTTTGAATGGAAGCCGTGTCGGATACTTAGGCATATTAACTTTGTAATCTCTTTTAAAATTAAGTGTCGTTAAATTTGGTTCCCCTATCTGGCAGTGGTGGGTTGAACATCTATTATGAAAATGCCACCTGTCACCATTAGTAATCCAATAAATTTCATACACATTATGAGCGGGTCTCATCTTACATGCCGGGGCAAAATTATAAGTCCAGTATAACTTTCCCCTTAGCGTCAGCCCATTAAATCCTATAATTTTTTCGTGGATTACATTGCTGTTGTTCCAGCCGGAAAATATAAGTGCCTGCCCGTTTTCTTTCAAATTCTTTTTTATACATTCTAATAGTTGTTGTATTTTTTCTCCATATTCAGGCACACTCCATTCAACATAACCACTCACCACATTATCAGCGTTTCTGTGATAATTCCCATTTTTCCCACTAAATTCTATTCCAAATGGAGGGTCTGTGATAACCAAATCGGCATTAACATTTTCCCAACTACTCATGTCTTTTATTACGTATTTATCTAAAATCTCTTTCATAATTCTCTTTATAAATTATTTAAATTGTTTAGATAATATAAACTTTTCATCTGTCAAGAAAAACTATCTCAAAAATAATCCGGTAAATTTTAAGGCGGGTGGAATGTCGCCTAACTTCCATTAACCGAACCTTTAGTTCGTTTAACTCCTTAATTTTGGAGTTAAAGCAAACTTTTCTAATTTATCCGATTATTCTTATGATTAAAATTCACAGATAAAATTAAAATTTTAATTTAATTTTCATTTAAACAATCTCCCCCACAAACCACCTTTCATCAAACTCAATCAAATCGTCGTATTCCTGTCCCACGCCGACAAAGAGAATCGGTTTTTTAATTTCGTAGCAGATTGAAATTGCACTGCCGCCTTTTGCATCCGCATCCATCTTCGTAAGAATTACGGCGTCAATCCCGATGTTTTCGTTGAATGTTTTTGCCTGCTCAACCGCATCATTGCCTGCAAGCGAATCACCGACAAAAAGCTTTAAATCCGGCTTATTTACCCTTATGATTTTTTCCATCTCGGACATCAGGTTTACATTTGTCTGCATTCTTCCTGCGCTGTCTGCAAGAACAACATCAATTTTTTTTGCCTTGGCATGTTCAACTGCATCATAGATTGTTGCGGCGGCATCAGCCCCTTTTTTATGCTTTATCACCCTGGTTCCAAGCATTTTCCCGTGGAGTTCAATCTGCTCAATCGCACCGGCTCTGAATGTGTCGCCGGCTGCAAGGACAACCGAATAACCGTTGTTTATCAAATGTTTTGCGACTTTTGCTATTGTTGTTGTCTTTCCCGTACCGTTGATCCCGAAGAACACGATTTTTACCGGCTTTTCTGAATTTTCAATAAATTTTAGAAATTCAATTTTCTCTGTCCCGAGAACATCAAGAAGGGCTTCCTGTATTGAATTTGTAATAAAATCATGCATCTCGCTTTTATTGATTTCACGGTTAATTAACTTATCCCGCAGTTCCTGAATTATCGCATCCGTCGTTTCATAAGCAACATCGCTTTGAAGCAAATCCATCTGCAGGTCGTCAAATGTCTCCTGTAAATCGTTTTCAGAGAATTTAATTTTCCTGCTGAATAAACCGAAAATTTTTGATTTCTTGGTTAATTTCACTTCCCGCTTTTTCTCCTGCTTTTTTGATTCGCCTGGTTTCTTTAACGGTTTTTGTTCTTTTATTTTTGCTTTAACTTCTATCTCTTCTTTTTCTACTGTCTCTTCTTTCCGGGTTTCTTTTTCTGTTTTTCGCTCTTCTTTTCGCTCTTCAATCTTTATCTCTTGCGGCTCTTCAACCTGTACATCTCCCGGCTCTTCAACTTCCTCTTTCTTTTTCTCTTCTTCCTCAACTCTTCCTATAAATTTATTAATTCTTTTTTTAAGTGAACCAAACATCTTAATTTAATATTTAATTAAATTTTCAATAAATTAATTGAGAATTAATATTCCTGGCTTTCCGATTGCCTTTTTTAACACAATGTATCAACGATTTCCTTTTTTATGCCGCCCGCATGATATGTTTTCCCGGTTGTCGTGTCTTCAACGGTAATTTCTGCCGGGGCAAATATCTTCGGGTCCATTTTGTAGAAGTCACCGGCTTCCTTGAATAATTCCTTGAACGGCTTACCAAAAGTCGGCGAGGCATGCGATGTAACTTTCTCAACAAGCCCTTCCTCCCATTTTTCTGTTTTAAGTTTCACAACACCGCCGTAAATTAAGGCATCGTTTGATGTGAACATTACATCCTTTGTAATTTTCGGAAGCGGCGCAGTTCCCCAGCCGTATGTAATTTTTTTAACTTCAAACTTTAACTGTTCCAGTGCAAAGAATCCCATTTCAACAACCCTTGCAATAACATTCATAAGCCCGATTTCGGAATCCCCCCTGAACGCTGCGACAATCACTTTCTTTGCTCCTGTTTTTTCAAGAATGATCTTTGCCGTTTCTTCTGTAGGAAGGACATTTGTTTCAAGTGCAAGTGCTGCTACATCCGTTTCTTCCGAATAATTTAAAAATTCATATATTTCCTTTGGCTGTTTTGCAGGGATTCTTGCAGGACCCGATCCGAGTGCGGTTTTGCCGTCAATTTTAATTCTCCATCCAGCCATCTGGCAGGCAAGAGTTGAAATTGCCGGGTTTTCTTTTATTTCAACCACGATCATTTCCCTTCCGTCTTCCTCTGAAAGTGAGACATTGGAAAGCCCCCCCATTGTCGCTTCCGCAACCTTCAAGCCGATTTCCTTACTTTTCCCGGCATCATTTGTCACTCCCAGGTCAAGAACAGTAACTTTTCCTCCGGCAAGTTCAAAGGTTTTTCTTTCACACTCAATCGCGTCTAAAATTTCGTATGCGTTTTTGTTTGTATTCATTTTTAATTTAAAAATTTTTAACGATAAATTAATTTAATATTATTAATTATGATAAAAATTTTAAATAAGTTTATTGTTTTGTTAGGGGTTAGTTGTTAGGGGTTAGTTGTTAGGGGTTAGTTGTTGGTTGCCGGACTAACCCCAAGCCCCTAATCCCTAACCCCTAATTTAATTTTTATTTTTGAGATCCCTGCATATATTTTGCAAGCCACCCCGTCCTGATGTTTTCTATACGATCAATTGAAGTGTAGGGCTTAATATCAATTACAGGCGTTTCGTCAAGCATATCAACACCCCTGACTTTAAGAATATTTCCCTCTCGCTTAAGAAGTTCAACAACCGTGAGTGCAATATGATTCGGTCTGTCCGGGTGATCGGTTGAAAAAACTCCTCGCGCAATATTATCAAAAAACGGTTTTACATGGAGCGAGTACCTCTCGGATTTGTGAAAATAACATAAAACTTTGAGATGTGAAAATCCCTCTATGTCTTTTAGCCCGTCTTCGTATTCTTTAAAAATTTCAATTTCTCCCTCGGCAAATTCCGGTTTGAAATTACGGGTCATGTCTTCCGGTTTTTTGCAGGGGGAATGTATTATACCGATTCTTTTAATTTCTATTTTCATTTTTTAAATTTACTTTATAATTTTTGAAATGATCAGTAATTAAATAATTAAATTTTAATTTCCTCAAAACCGTTTTCCTGCGTCACTATCTGAACCTTTGTTCCGGGCAGGTATTTCTTTGCGGTTTTACCGAGTTCTTTCATTTTTGCAAGCTCCGGACTCCTGATAAATTTAAATCCCGGGTCCAGTGTTTTTCCCGGGCGGAACTGCTGTAAAGTGTAAATTTCAAATCCGATATCCTGTACAACTTTTGCAATTTCTTTTATATCTTCTTTCGTGTCAACAAGAGTCGGAACGACGGTTGTCCTCGTTTCCTTCCTGCCGCTCCATTGTTTTAAAATTTCATGGCTTTTTTTGACATTGAAAACGATTTTTTCCCATCTGCCCGGCAGACCAACCGCTTTCCCGTATCTTTCATCAAGAGGGGCTTTTATGTCCGTTGTGAAAAAGTCAAGATAGAGAAGGGCTTTTTTTAATCTCCCGGGAAAATAGCAGTTGTGGTCCATCTTCAATAAAAGGTCGGTCTCCTGTTTTATTTTTTTGAGAAGTTCGCAGGTATTTTCCTGCATCAAGGGTTCGCCGCCCGTAACACATACCGCGTCAATCAAAAAATTTTTATTTAAATTCTTAATTATCTCATCTATTTCAACCATTTCACATCCCTTTCCAAAAACAAGTTCGGGGTTCTGGCACCACGGGCACCTGTAGGGACACCCGCAAAGGTAGATAACTGCCGCGCTCTTTTTTGCATAATCCAGTGTTGAATGGTCAATTATTCCTGCAAAATTTATTTTTGTCATATTCCATTTAATTATAAGAATTCAAACAATAAATTACATGATTTGAATTTATAAAAATTTGAATTTAATCAATTAAAATTAAGGTAAAATTTAAAATAAAAATGTTCATAGTCCTTGAAGGCATAGACGGCTGCGGGAAAAGCACGCAGGCGAAATTGTTATATAACTGGCTGAAGAAAAAGCATGATGTGATTTTAACAAAGGAGCCGACGGAAAGTAAAATCGGGAAATTTATAAGAGAAATTTTATCGGGAAGCATTTCTGTTGACCCCAAGACGCTGTCTTTGCTTTTCACGGCTGATCGTTACGAGCATCTTGAGAACGAAGTTATTCCCGCACTCAACAGCAAAAAAATTGTCGTATGCGAGCGATATTACTTTTCAACAATCGCATACCAGATGGCTCAAGGGCTGGAGCGGGAATGGCTCGTGAATTTAAATAAATTTGCATTAAAACCGGACATTGCACTGTTTATTGATGTCCTCCCGGAAATCGCGGTTAAAAGAACAGTAACAGGGGAGATTTTTGAGACATGCGAGTTTTCAAAAAAAATATATAAAAATTACCTGAATTTTAATTTAATCAGGATCAACGGGAAGCAGGATGTTAAAGGGGTCTTTGAAGATATTAAGGAGGTTGTTGAAAATAAAATTCAAAATTCCGGTTCAGTTAATTAAAAATAATATTAATATAAATTATTAAACTCTAAAATTCTAAAATACACGGTAAAAAATGTCAGAGATAATTGATTCCTACGGCAGGGTAAATGTAATAAAACTTGAGGGCAAACCTCTTCCGCTTTACAGGGTAAATGTACCCGAATTTTCGGATGTTGAAAAGGCGATTTTAAAAGATGCACAGCAATTTATGAGTATAGAACTTATCCGCGAGTCAAAAAAATTTGTAAGTTATGAAGAAAGAAATAAATTTTTAAAAGATTATTTAAGGAAAAAACTCATTGAGAACCTGGAGGAAAAAAATGAGCTGCCGGGTAATCTTGATATTGTTTTATCGCTTGCAATGAGCCAGTTCTACGGTTATGACATTCTTGGGGTTCTCCTTGATGATGACAATCTTGAAGAGGTTATGGTTAACGGCGTAAATATCCCTGCGTTTATTGTTCACAGGAAACACGGGATGTGCATTTCAAATATAGGTTTTGAGGATGATGAATCACTGGAGAGCGTCATACAAAAAATCGCGAAAAATGTCGGCAGGGTTATCAATGAAAAACAACCTCTTCTTGATGCCCGGCTCCCGGACGGGAGCAGGGTAAATGTTACCGTGCCTCCCGCATCGCCAAGAGGAAGTTCCATTACAATCAGGAAATTCAGGCAGAGACCGTTTTCCATAGTAGAATTGATAAAAACAGGGACAATGAGCGAGGGGCTTGCCGCATTCTTATGGGTTTGCGTTGAAGGTCTTGGTATAAGACCGATTAACCTGATTCTTGCAGGAGGTGCGGGAAGCGGAAAGACAACAACTTTAAACGCAATTTCCGCATTTGTCCCGCAGTATGAAAGAGTTGTAACGGTTGAAGATACTCTTGAATTAAATTTTAAATTTTTAGAGGACTGGATACCCCTGGAAGCAGTGCCGGCTATACTTGGAAAAGATTCGCCGATCACGATGGATATGCTGGTGCGAAACACATTAAGAATGCGTCCCGACAGGGTGGTTGTCGGGGAAGTGAGAGGTCCTGAAGCCATACAATTGCTTGTTGCAATGGACATCGGTCTTAACGGCTCAATGGGAACACTGCATGCAAACTCGGCAAGAGAGACAACCACGAGACTGATGCAGGCACCCATGAATGTCCCGATGGCTATGATGCCGCTTCTTGATTTGATTATTGTTCAAAACAGGGTATATACAAAGGACGGGGGCATTAAAAGATATATAACCCAGGTATCGGAACTTGGAAATGTGACACACGGCATTGTTGAATTAGGAGATATTTACGAATGGAATCCTGTGAAAAATGAGCTTGTAAGGACTCAATACCCGATAATGTTAAAGGATAAACTTGCAAGAAGCGCAGGCATTACAAAACAGGAACTTGATGCCGAATTAAAAAACAGGGAAAAATTATTGAAGTATATGCTGGACAACGATATAATGGAAATTTACGAGGTCTTAAGAATGATATGGAGGTATAAACAAACTCCCGGGGATGTTATGTCGGAAGTTGAAAGGTATTATGAAAAACTGGAAGAGCAGAGAATGGCTGAATTATCTCATTATAAAAAAAATTCAAGATAGAAGAAGAAAAAGAAAAAAGACATAGAAAAGACATAGAAAAGACATAGAATTAAGATATGATATTTGCGATCCCGTTAACCACCAGGTGAACCATATCAAGAAGCAAAAGTACCGGCTGCTCAGCAGGCGGGAATATCGGGATTCCCGACATGCCTTTATCCTTCGGGGGCAGCGTTTCAATTTTAAGTGTTTTTATAACTTCAACTCCCGTATCGGGATTTCTTGCAATTATCTTGACATTATAGTCCTCAATCCTGCCCTCAGGGATGTGTATTGTTAGTTTTGTCTCTTTAGTTTCACCGGGCTCAATATAAAACAATTGTTTTTCAAAGGAAAACCACGGCGCAGTAAAAAGCGGCTCAGGGAGACCGTCTGCCTCTAATTTAATGAAAATTTTATTTTTATCGTAATTTTGAATTTTAATATCAATTATGCCTGAATCACCGGAAATTATTTTTGTTTCTTCCGGATTTATTATCAATTTGTGGTCTGTTACGCCAACCTTAATTTCATTCGCATTCGCGGCAGTTAAAATAATAAAACAGATTACTGCACCAATTGCAAACAAAAAATTATTGTATTTCATTTTCACCTCGTAAATTAAAGTTTAATTATATAAATTTAGATATTACATTAAATTAAATTATTTTTGAGAAGTAACTTATAATCTCCGGATTCTAATTATTTATTTATATATTTATACACAATAATACACAATAAAAAATGCCTGAAGAAAAAACCAATAATTATGACGCGGGACATATACAGGTTCTTGAGGGGCTTTCGCCTGTCAGGAAGAGACCGAGCATGTACATAGGCAGTACCGATAAACGCGGTCTTCATCACCTTGTTTATGAAGTGATTGACAACAGCATTGACGAGGCGATGGCTGGCTTTTGTAAAAATATAATCGTTTCGTTGAATTATAGCGGCACCGTAACGGTAAAAGATGACGGGAGGGGAATTCCTGTTGATATTCACCCGAAGTACAAAAAATCAGGTGTTGAGATTGTGATGACAAAGCTTCATGCGGGCGGGAAATTTGATAAAGATTCCTATAAGGTTTCGGGAGGGCTTCACGGCGTCGGGGTCTCGGTGGTTAATGCACTTTCCGAGTGGCTTGAAGTGAAGGTAAAGCGCGGCGGTAAAGTTTATTTCCAGAGGTATAACCGGGGCAGCCCTGAAGAAGATTTAAATGTCATTGACGAAACGGATGAAATTGGCACCGGAACCGAAGTCACTTTTATGCCTGATCCCGAGATTTTTGAGACGACAACCTTCAGTTACGATAGTTTATTTAAAAGAATCCGCGAACTTGCTTTTTTAAATAAGGGAATTAAAATCACAATTAAGGATTTTCGGGATGTGTGAAAAAATTTACAATCCATTCGCACGGGCTATAATTTTTCCCAGGACAAGCGCTCTTATTTTATTTCTCATCTTGCTGTCTGTTATCGTTTCAGTTGCGGAATTTATCCCCCCGGTTATTGAATCAACAACATCTCCGAGGGCATTAATTTGAGCATTATTTAATTTTTCGGGAACTTTCACTTTTTCAACCCCGATTAAAGTTAAAATTTTACAGTACTCCGCTGTTTTTTTATCGTCAAAGAAAACCCTTTCCCTTCCATCGGTCAACTGCCATCCGTGAAGCGTTTTTCCAATTTGCGCTTGTTTTCTGAATCTCGGCAAAATCAATGTTTCCGTCTCACCGAGACCTGAAAAGAATTTTTTTAAAATTTCTTCCCCGCCAATTGAGTCAATGGTTCTCTTAACCACCAGGTCAACCTCTGAAACCCTCTTTTTGTTGTTGTTTCTTGAAACGCTTTTTGCCTTCTCAATCCTTGACTTAACCAGATCAACAACCGCACGGTAAACTTCTAATTGTTCCTCTTCACTTAAATCCAGGATTTCAAAGATAATTTCGTCTAATTCCCTTCTGTCAGGTTTGACTTTTTCAAGAGAGACCTCTTCGGGGGAATCGGCGCCGATTTCGGAAAAGACGGAGCCGATTTCGCGGGATGAAAGTTTGTTGAATGCTGCGGAGAGTTTTTTGAGATGGGATTTTGTTAATTTTTCCGGGTTTATTATTGGAAGTTTTTCAACCCAATAAACATTGGTATAAACAGCACCTTCTCCTAAATTTGTTATTCCTTCAATTTCAATTAAAAGAGGAATTATTGAACTATTCAAATAAAATAAAATCGGAATTTTATTTTCTTCTTTTTCGGGATATATGTAAAAAAATCTTTTATCCGCCCAATTGTTTTGAGTATCAAAAGTTAAAAATCTAACATTGTAAGCATCTGACCAGATAATTGGTGGTTTTTTCCATTCGCCCAAATCATACCATCTTTTTCTACTCGCACAGGTAGGTCTCTCATGGAATCCCTTACTTTCCCCGATTTCAATATACTTCAAAACTTTCGTTCCTTTCAAATCCTCTTTATCTTTATGAATCATAAGAACCCTGTATTTTAAGTCCCCAGGTTTCACAATTACCCCTTTACATTCTCTCGGCGATTTGATAACATAATTCGGAACCCACTTTCCACCTTCCTTATGGCACCAGAATTCTTTTCCAATTCTCCATGCTTTTATCTCCTCTTCCGTGAGATAGAAGAACTCATTTGCACCTGTCTTAATTCCAAATTTGACCTCGGCAACCTCTTTCAACGGAACAAACAAATCCTTTCCCTTTTCTAAAATTTTAAAGAAAATTTCCGGCGCCCTTATGTATTTGCCCCATTTTGAGCCGGCATATTTCTTTTCCTTTTTATCGTAACCTTCATCCCATAACTCCTTCTGGAGTTTTGGATTGATTATTATTTCATCATTTTCGTAGTGTTTTATGTGATATTTTATCTGGTCAACCAATTTTTCAACCTCCTGGAGTCGTTTTATTTCTTTTTCTTTATCTTTTTCAGCAGGCGGAATGAAATGCCTTAATGGTTTTTTTAATTGAACGAATTTCACTAAATTTTCATTCCTTTCTTCTTTATCACTGCATTTCTCCAAAATTACAATACTGGTATTGACATCAGCATCCTCAAACCACCGCTCTACTTTTGATTCTATAATTGCCGCAATTTTATAGTGCTTTAAAAAGAACTCCTGCAATCCCTTACCGTAGTCAACATCAAGCCATGAATTAGAAACAATAAACCCGAATCTCCCGCCTTCTTTTAGAAACTTGTAACCGTGAATAAAGAAATAAGCATGTATCCCCGCTCTTTTTGATATCTTGGCAAGTTTATTTTCGGATTTGAGTTTCTTTTCCACGAGTTTATTAATTTTTTTATTGTATTTTTCCACGAGATCATTTTCTTTTTTAAGGTATTCCAATCTTAATCTTTCAAATTCCCTTTCCTTTATTTCTATTGCAACCGTAGTCCCATAATGGGTTCTTAAAACCCTGTTTATTTCATTCTTATGTTCTATCTCTAAATTTTTTAAATTTTCCTTTAATTCACGCTTTATTTTAACTATTTCTTTAATTAATCCATAAGTGTTTGCCTTGGCAATTAATTGATTTTTATATCCTTTAACCGCTAAATCCTCCATCTCTTCCTGTCGCGTATATGGCGGATTCCCTATTATACAGTCAAATCCAAAAACACTTTCTTTTTCTCTTTCAACTTTCTCTTCAATATATCCGCTAATTTTTTCAACCTTATCTTTTACCGGTTTTTCAAAGTATAAATCTTCGGGGGGAATATCAAAGAAGTCAGAGTGAACTATACGAGGATAATTTTCCAGAACACTTAAATCCTTTATCGCAAGATTTATTATTGATAGATGCGAGGCAAATTTTGATATGTCAATACCCCATATCTTTGATAAAATATCATCATGTTGAATATGCGGATTTTCCAGTTTTTTATGAGTGTATGCCCTGACAAGGAAAGTTCCCGCACCACACCCCGGGTCAAGAACAAAGTCATCTTCAGAATGCATGCAAAATTTTAATATAAGGTCAACAACATAAGAATTTGTGAAGTACTGCCCTAATTTATGCCTCTCATCATCGGGAATTAAATTCTCAAATATGTTTCCAAGAAAATCGTAACCAATAGAAGAGATTTTATATCTGTTCATCTCGTTTATCAAATCTCTTATGGACTCAACAGATATTATATCTTCAGGGAATGCAATCTCGTCAATAAATTCTGTTTCAAATATTGGTTCATAATCAATCTTTAATACCTGACCAAAAAACCATTTTAAATCATTTTCCAATCTTGAGCCCATTCTTAAATCTTCTGGCACAGAGAGGGTTTCAAAACCAAATTTTTCCTGTAATGCAGTATAAAATAAAATTTTATTTATTAATAAGTAAGCGGATTGTCTTGCGATTTTATCATAATCATCGCGAGATTCGGTAAAACTCCAGACCTGCTCTGCAAACCAATTTGATATTTTTTTCTTGAATTCGGGATTACTGTTTGCTTCATCGGATATTTTTTCCCTGTAAGAATTTGCAAGTGCTTCAACTGTTGAATGTATATGGGCAATAAAATACTTATCAATGTCTTTGTCAATGTCTAATTTAGGAGCGACTTTTTTTCCTTCGTATAAAAGTAGTAATTCATCTAAAAAATTTTCTGTGAAAGATTTTATCTTTATTTTATGTTCTGTTTTCTCTATGTCACTTAGTTCAGATATTTTTGTTACATCATACGGCAGATGAACAAGGGCATCAATCAATGACTCCTTTTCACCAAACTTTTTGGTATCAAAAAGAGCCAGTTTATTGACATTCCATGTAGCAAAATATGGTGCATTTATCCTGTCTGCCTTAAAAAACGCATCTTTAACTAAACTGATTGTTAATATATCCCATGACGGGGGTTTAACTTCAATCTCGCAAACAGGTTTTTTTGGTTTATGGAATATTAAAATATCTGCTCTTTTTCTGGCGATACCTCTTTCTATATCGGATTTGTACCTGAGTCCTTTACTTTTGCAAACTTCATTAATCCATTCATTTAACTTGCCGGATGCCCACCATTCATTATGTTTTATTTCCGGTGGTTCATAAGGTAGAGATATTTTCTTTGGCATGTTACTTTATTAAATTATGATCTTTTAATACTTGCCTTACAATCCTTGTAGAAATCTCAAGTGTCGCAGCAATTGTCGCTAACTTTGCATCGCTCACTCCCTTTATTTTTTTGAGATCATCAAAGTCCCTTCCGCTGATTCCTCTGAAACCTCCAAACTTTGTTAGAAGTTCATCGGCTAAATCCAGAGCCGACTTATCTTTTGTTCCAGATCCAAGTAATATCGCTAAAAGTTCTTTATCAGAAAGTTCATCTGCACCATATTCTAACAACTTCTCTCTCGGTCTTTCCAATGGAGATAAATCCTTTATCCTCTTTTTCATTTCATTATTATTTTATTGTACTATATTTGTTAGGGGTTAGTTGTTAGGGGTTAGTGGTTAGTTTCGGTATTCTAATCCCTATCCCCTAATCCCTAACCCCTATCCCCTAATCCCTAAATCCTTATTCAACATGCTCCCTTTTCAAATCAATATCCGCGGCTTTTGCACCCATCGCGTAAAGGAATGCTCTCACTGCGCGTTCAATATCCTTTGACTGCGTAATGTATCTTCCGACAACGATTATATCCGCTCCTTTCCGGAGGGCTTCTTCCGCATTATGTGCTTCAATGCCTCCTGCAACCGCAACCAGTAAATCCTTTCCTTTCTTCTTTGCAAAGTCCTTTATCTCCTTTATTTTGTTCCACTCGGCACCTACTTCCTTTGTTGTTTCCCCGGAGATTCCCCTGTGCAAAAGCACAATATCAGGCATTTGCGGCGGCTTTGGAGATTTTGGCATTGATGCGTTGCATTTTTCTTTGCCGTCTTCGGAAATATCCTTAAGTAGTTTAACAGGGTCAGGGACATTCATCGTATCAACCATTGCATATATCCCGAGACGGTGCGCCTCGTATATAAATTCCCTCAGCATTTCGGGGCATGCAAGACCTGATGCTACAACGGCATCTGCTGTTTCGTCAAACGCAATGTCAACTTCAACCTGCCCGACATCAAGTGTTTTTAAATCGGCAATTATAAAAGCGTTTGGTGCAGCTTCCCTCAGTTTACTTACAGCTTTTACTCCCTCCGCTTTAATTAAAGGCGTTCCGATTTCAATGATAATTTTATCGCTCGGCGGAAGTTCTTTAACGATTCTTTCCGCGTTTTTTGAACTGGCGACATCAAGTGCAATCTGCAAATAAGGAGCATTCCATTTCGGAAGGCGTGGCACTTTAAAGCCCATGATTGCATGCGTTGCCCTGTCTTTCTCGTACATAATTTTATCAAGATTCGGGTAATCGGAAATTGCTCTTTGAAGGGCAAGTTTTGTCGCACCGTAATTGTATTGATAAATTTTCCTGTAATCCTTTGCTCCCGGGTGTATAAAGACACTTGCAATAATCACGATATCGTCAAGATTGTATTCCTTTAGTATTCCTTCTTCAACCGCATCTGCAATGCCCTTTGAAACGGCTGACTGGGCTGGTCCGAAAATTTTTCCCGCATCAGCCATATCCTTTACCGTGACCTTCGGGACAATTAAAACATGCGGTTTCGGCGGAAGATTCGGTCTTATCACTCCAAGAAGGGGGGTGTGACCCTGTGATAAATTCACCATTCCGTTTGCAAATGCCTGCCCCACATAACCTTCCTTTGTTCCTATTATGAGGTCAATATGCGCTATTTCATTATCCTTTCCTAAAAGTGCTTCTCCTATTTTGTACATTTTTTTTGTTTTTGATATTAATTTGATTTGATTGTATTATTTGATTAAAATTTATTAAAATTTAGTTTACTTAAATTAAGAATTAATTAATGATTAAAATTTATTGAAATTTATTGAAATTCAAAGCCCAACGCCGTCAATCTTCGCCCCGCAGTTAAAGCATCGTGAATTTTTTATTTTATTTTCAAGGATTTTAAAGCCGAACCTTTTAATCAGCAGTTTCCCGCAGTTGTAGCAGCAGGTGTTCTCTCCGGTATCCCCTGGTATGTTTCCGGTATAGACATACCTCAAGCCCGCTTCCAGCCCGATTTTTCTTGCACGGGCAAGTGTATCAACCGGTGTCGGGGGAATGTTATTCATCCTGTACTGCGGGTGAAATTTCGTGACATGCCACGGTATTCCCGCGTCTAAATTTTTTATAAATTTTGCAATTTGCCTTAACTCGTCTTCCGAATCATTTAATGCAGGAATTATCAAGGTCGTGACCTCAACCCAGATGCCTCTTTCTTTCATTCTCCCGATTGTTTTCAGCACCGGCTCAACTCTTGCACCGCAGATTTCCCTGTAAAATTTATCCGTCCATGCCTTAAGGTCAACATTTGCGGCATCAAGATAAGGTGCTATCATGTCAAGGGCTTCTTTTGTCATGTACCCGTTGGTGACAAAATTATTATATAAATTTTCTTTCTTTGCAAGTTTTGCAGTGTCGTAAGCATATTCAAAAAAGATCGTGGGTTCTGTGTAAGTGTAGGAAATTCCCCGGACGCCCTCTTTTTTTGCAGCCAGGATAACTTTTTCGGGAGGCAAAAATTCACCGAAAATTTTATTATTATTATTATTATTATTCACCTGGCTTATGTCCGCGTTCTGGCAGTGCCTGCACCTGAAGTTGCACCCGGCAGTCGCTATTGAAAGTGACTCTGTCCCGGGATGAAAATGAAAAAAGGGCTTCTTTTCTATCGGGTCCACATGCGAGGCAATTGCCTTTGAATAAACAAGCGTGTAAAGTTTCCCGTTCTTGTTTTCCCGAACGCCGCAAATTCCTCTTCTTCCGTCTTTAATTCTGCACTCGTGGGCGCATAAATTGCACTTCACATCACCGCCTGATTTTTCATAGAGGAGCGCTTCTTTTTCCGTATTAGTCATATTAATTATTGGTAGTTTATTCTTTATATACCTGCCCGGATTTTTGTAAAGTTATTCAATGGTTATAATAAAAACGAATTTTATTTATTTATACGAACACAGAAATATGGAAATTCCTGATAATTTTTTAAAAATTTTAAATGAGAAATTCAGCAGCACGGGAGTTGAAGTTTTAAAAGAGCGCTACCTCTTGAGAGATAAAGAAGGAAATATAATTGAGTCGCCCGGTGATATGTTTGAAAGAGTTGCGGGAGCGGTTGCCGGAGCAGGGGAAAAATACAAAAGCAAAAGTGAAATCAAAAAACTCGCGGATGAATTTTACGGGATGATGTCAGGTCTTGAATTCCTGCCGAACAGCCCGACGCTCATGAATGCAGGCACAAATTCAGGACAACTCTCTGCATGTTTTGTCCTGCCTGTGAATGACTCCCTTGATGGCATATTTAAAACACTTGCAAATACTGCAAAAATCCAGCAGAGCGGCGGAGGAACGGGCTTTAATTTTTCGCGGCTGAGAATGAAAGGCGACATTGTCAAAAGCACAAGAGGCGTTGCGTCAGGTCCTGTGAGTTTTATGAAAATCTATGATGCTGCAACCGAGATAATAAAGCAGGGCGGGAAAAGGAGGGGAGCGAACATGGGAATTTTAAATTTTAATCACCCGGATATATTGGAATTTATAAGAGCGAAACAACCGGGCGGCAAAAATATATTAAAAAATTTCAATACCAGTGTTTCCGTAACGGATAAATTCATGAGTGATGCCGAAGAAGGAAAAGATTACTGGCTGCTAAATCCGGGGAACAGGGAAAAGGTAAGAAAGGTTAATGCAGGAAAAATTTTCAATGAAATTTGCAAAAGCGCCTGGCTTACAGGAGATCCGGGATTGATTTTCATTGACGAGGTAAACAAAAAGCATCCGCTGGAATTGGGCAGGATTGAAGCATTAAACCCCTGCGGTGAAGTGCCTCTGCTGCCTTATGAGGCGTGCAATCTCGGCAGCATAAACCTTAAAAAAATGCTAAAAGAGCAGGATGCAGGATATGTTATTGATCGGGAAAAATTTGAAAAAACAATAAGAAACGCAGTGCGGTTCCTTGACAATGTAATTGATATAAATAAATTTCCCCTGCCTGAAATTGAAAAGTTTGTCGGTAAAAACAGGAAAATAGGTCTCGGTGTCATGGGTTTTTCCGAGATGCTTATAAAAATGAAAATTCCATATAAAAGCAGGAGAGCGGTGAAAATCGCAGGTGAAATTTCAAAATTTTTACTTGACACTGCAAGAGACGAATCAAAGAATATCGGGATTGAAAAGGGGAGTTTCCCGAATTTCAAATTTTTTAAATATAAAAATAAATTCAGTGCAATGAGAAACGCAACTGTACTTTCCGTTGCACCGACAGGAAGCATAAGCATAATAGCAAACACGAGCAGCGGGATAGAGCCGTTGTTTGCAATTGCATACAGAAGAGAAATCTTAAATGAAAAAAAATTCATTGAAATAAATAAATTATTTTTAAAAGAAATCATTGAAAGGGATTTATACGATAGGGAACTGATGGATCGGGTTTTAAAAGAAGGCACCCTGAAAAACACAAAACTCCCGAAAGACATAAAGGAACTCTTTGAAACATCGCTTGAAATTCCCGCGAAGCAGCATATAAAAATCCAGGCGGCGTTCCAGGAATATGTTGACAATGCGGTAAGTAAGACAATAAATTTCCCCGGAAAAGCAGGAGTTTTTGAAATCAAAAGTGCCTTTAAACTTGCCTGGAAGTTGAAGTGCAAGGGGATTACAATTTACAGGAACAAAAGCAAGGATTGCCAGGTTCTGTATCCGGGTGAATGCTGCGGTATAAATTAGGGGTTGGGGGTTAGGGGTTAGGGGTTGGGGATTAGGGGTTAGGGGTTGGGGATTAGGGGTTGGTTGTTAGGGATTGGTGGTTGGTGAAAATTTGAATTTACGGAAATAGGTTGCAACTCGCGAATTTGTAGGGAAGTTTAAGGTAGGAATTTACTAATCCCTAACTCATAATCCCTGGCCCCTATTTTCACTCAAACATTATCTCAACATTATCGCCGGTTAAAGAATGAATTAAATTTTGCATTGTTCCTACTTCAATGTTTAATTTATCCTTCTCCATTTTAGAAATCCTTACCTTTTGTATCGTGCTTCCGTCGGGCTTATAAACCGTGTTTACCCCGATAATTCTCGTGGGTGCCATAAAATCATCTATCAACTCCGCAAGCTTTCCCGTACCTATAACCTGGACTTTCTTTCCTAATTTTTTTGAAAGCGTTTTAAGGTTTTTCCCGCCTTTCCCGATAACTTTACCGACCGCTTCTTTTTGCGTTATGATGATGACATTATCCCCGGTGTCAATTGCTTTTTCAAACCCTATCTCGCCGCTGCCAAGATTATACAGGATTCCCGATAGTTCAACATCAAGGGGGGTCAGTTCTCCTTTATCTAATTTTGTTTCGCATGCCCCGCATAAAACGCCTGTTTTTGCGCAGATATCACAAATTGGTAACATTATTTTTAATTTAGTTGTTTATGTTTATTTATTTATTTATTTTATACTGCTTATATCTTCGTAAGGGTTATTTCAATCGTGGATACATTTACCGTCCCGTCATCTCCCTTAATCTCCTCGGTTCCTATTTCAACGGACGGGACAGCCCCTACAACAAACCGGTTTCGCACAATCTCTGCTACATCAACTGCCCGGTTTATGGACCTGCCTCTTGCTTTTATCACAACCTCGTCAGATTCATTAAATTGCGTAACCGTCGCCAAAACATAAGCCATCACACCCTTCTTACCGACAAATATAACATTGTCGTCCTTTTTTTTACCTGTTTCATTTATTTTTTCAGCCATTGTCATCACCTTGTTCACTAAAATTTAATTGTTTAAATTGTTTATAATGTATTTACTTAAATTTACTGTTTAGATATTATTAATTAATTTTCATTAAAATTAAGGAATAAAAGTTTTGTGTTATGTTTCATTATATATTTTTCAATAAATTTTAATTAAATAAAAAGCAAACATGGAAAGCAAAATCAAATCTTATGTCGGAGACGATATTATTATTGAATGTAATGATATGTATGTACTGGGGCGAAATATTTTCATGGATTCAAACAGGGGGAGGGTAAAAATTGCAAGAGTTTATGACATAATCGGGAATGTTGAGTCACCCTATGCAGTTGCAAAAATTTTCAAACAAAATAAAAGATATATAAAGTCCTACGAGGAATTAATAAATAAAACAGTGTATTTGCAAGCCGAAAATAAGAATGTCAAAAAAATCCGGAGAAACGGAAAACCTAACTGGAAAGGAAAAAGAAGGCAGAAAAATTAATAAAATTAATAAAAAAATTAAAATGATATGTCCTGACTGCAAAACAAGCCACATCATTAAGGATGAGCATCACGGCGAGTTAATATGCGAAAAATGCGGTCTGGTTATTGAAGATAAATTATATAATTTCGGGGCGGAGCATTCGGCTTATGATACCGAGCAGAGAGCAAAAAAAGAAAGAACCGGAGCCCCTTTGAAATTTTCCAAGCAATTTAAGGGCTTAACAACGGAAATTGACAGGTATAACAGAGATATAAGCGGAAAGATGCTGCCTACGGAGAGAATTGCACAGATGAGCCGCTTAAGAAAATGGCATAAAAGAACACGACTTTCAGAACCCGGGGGAAGAAATTTATCTATTGCGCTAAGCGAACTTGACAGGATGTGCTCCTGTTTAAATATTCCGAAAAACATTAAAGAGGAGTGTGCAAAACTTTACCGCGATGCAGTAGGAATGGGCTTGATTAAAGGAAGAAGCATTGAAAGTTCAATTGCCGCCGTAATATATCTTGTATCAAGAAAACATCATATACCAAAAACACTTAAAGAACTGGCAGGCGCATCCGGTATGGAAAAAAGAGATATCGGGAGAACATATAATTTTTTCTGTAAAAACATGAAAATCAGAACACTTCCGTCGGATACGCGAGATTATGTTCACAGGTTTGCGTGCAATATCGGGCTTTCGGGCGAAGTTGAAACAAAGGCGCATGTATTACTTGAGCGCGCTCAAAAAATAGGCGAAACATCGGGAAGAAGCCCCATAAGCATTGCAGCATCTGTAATTTATTTTGCATCGGGAATGCCTTTAAAAGAAATTTCAAAAAAAATTCCCGAAGTCGGAGAAACAACATTAAGAAAGAGATGTAAGGATATGGCTTGCGAGTTAGGGCTTGAATTAAACGAGGAGTTGTGAAGATTAGGGGTTAGGGATTGGGGGTCAGGGAATAGGGATTGGGGGTCAGGGATTGGTGAAGAGGGTTTGGTGGAAGAGAGTGCGATAGAGAATTAAATTGAAATCTTAAGTATTTTAACTCTGCGGTCTCCGCACCTTTGCCGGGTTATACAGGGCAATCATTCTATGCGGCGCAACGGAATCAAACGGAATGCGGTGAGCATCACCCCAAACAAACACCTCTTTCCTGCAAATTCGTTATCCTGAATTATTGCTATGAAAAAAAGCATAAACGATGCGATCACCCCTTCCGACTAACCACTAACCCCCAACAACTAACCCCTAACCCCCAACAACTAACCCCTAACCCCTAACAACTTTTTATCTCCCGTATTTCAAGATAACCTTACCCATCCGTTTCAATTCATCATCGGGAAAAAGAGCATCCGACTTCGTATTTTTAATGAACTTATACAATTCATTCAACCTCAAAACTAATACTGTTTTGTTCCTTATCTTTAATTCACAGGAAGGGTTTGTAAAGACAACGATTCCGTGCACCCAGAGATGCGGGGAATATCTTTTAAAAATTTCCCTTTTATTTTTTATCAGGAGGTCTTTTAACATTTTCGCATTTCTTTTTACCTGGTTACTGGGACTTCCTATTTTTATGTCATAGACAGTTCCCTTCCTTCCTGTTTTCTGCCTTTCCCACTTATCGCCGATGCAAAAAATCTCGCCGGAGTAATTTTTCGCCTCTATTACAAAAATACCGTTAGGACCGATAACTATGTGGTCTATATCGCCCCGGCTTCCCGGAAGCACGATCCCGTTAATTAAATAATAATTATCTTCAAGCGGCTCTAACTCGCGAATTACAATCTTTTCACCCTCACCGCCCTTGAACCATGTCTCGTATTTCTTGTATGAAAAAAGCCCTAAAAGATACAGCACGGGAATTAAAAGCAGACCAATCGTATTGAAAAGATATTCTCCCGTTGCAAAAAGAATAATACAAAATATAAACAAAATTAAAAATATAATTAACCTGCTCAAATTAAGGTGAACATTTTTCCATACATAAAGTTTCTGTTTTTTTTGCTTAAGGATTTTCATGTTAAATTAAAGAATACGGGAAAGGCGGGAAAATAAAAGGCACCCTCAAAAAAGTTAATTGTTTAATTCCATTGCAATTCCCAGGACATCGGAAAACAATGCACTTGCCGTCTCTCTTGCACCGGCACCCCTCCCGATAATTGTAATATCGGATGCAACATCCGTTTCAAGCATAATGGCATTCAATGTCCCGTCAACATTCAGCGGGTGGTTTTTCGGAACGATTCTCGGGGAAACCTCAAGTTTTTTCACATCCCCGATTAGTTTAATAACAAAGCCGTTTTTCTTTGCAAGGTCAATTGCTTCGGGAGTTATGCCGGAAATTCCAACGACCTTTACATCCCGGAATTTTACATTTTTATTCATCAGTGCATTTGCAAGAATCACAACTTTAACGGCAGTATCTATTCCCTCTATATCATAAGTGGGGTCGGTTTCTGCTATCCCTAATTCCTGGGCTTCCTTTAACGCCGCCTCAAGTGTTATACCGTCCCTTCTCATCTTTGTTAAAATGTAATTTGTCGTGCCGTTCAATACGCCGTAAATTGAATTTATATTATTTATTTGCAGATTTTCCCTGTAAAGATTTATAACAGGAATTGCACCTCCTACGGCGGCTTCATAATTTAATTTTAAATTATTTTTTTGTGCAAGTTCCTGTAATTCATTAAAACGGATTGCAACCGGTGCCTTGTTTGAGGTCGCAACATGCTTCCCATTTTCAAGGGCGGTTATAATGTGTGTCAGCCCCGGCTCACCCGTTTTAATGTTTCCCGGCGTTAACTCAACTGCAATTTCCGCCTCAACTTCTTTTAAGACATCCGCTGTATCTTTTCGCGTCCAGTTTTGATGCTCTTCTAACTTAATTTTATTCGCTGCTAATTTTTCAATATCCTCAACAGCAATTCCATTTTCATTAACAAGACACCCGCTGATTTCACAGATTGCGGCAATTTCAAGATTGATTTTAAATTTTTCTTCAATGAATTTTTTCTTTTCCGAAAAGACCTTACAAAAGCCCCTACCGATTATTCCGAAGCCGACTACAATTAATTTTACGGTTTTCAATTTCACGAATTTTAATTATATTCCTTATTAAATTTTGAATTTAAAATATCATTTTATTAACCTTTTTCGGATTTGGTTTCTGGTTTTTTGAAGTAAATTTAATCCCCTGCGATTTATTGAAATTTAATTTTTAATTTTTTTGGTGCCCGCTTCCCCTGAAATAACGCTCCTTTCTCATCTAATCAATAAATCAATAAAAAGGAATTTTTAAAGAAAAATCTAATTTTTGATTGGAAGGTTATCAAAATTTTAAAATTTGCAAAAGTTTAAGTTAATAACATAAAAAATATGAAAATTGAATTAGAAAATATTAAATTAACATCAAGGTCGGTAAACATACAATCAGGCGCAAGCAGGGAAACAAGAAGTGTCTATAACATAAAAACAACCGAGAAAAGAACACTCGTTGAACACAAAATCCCCGGGCTTGAAGGAAATATTTTCCAGGACATGGGAAGAGAGCCGATAAGAATTTCATTTGACGGCATATTCCAGGGACCTCTTGCAAAGAAAAATCTTGAGGAACTCCGGAAAAAATTCAAGGCAGGAAAGCCGGTCCAGTTCGCATCCGACATAACAGGCACAACAGACATTACAAAGGTGCTTATTAATGATTTAATTATCGGCGACACTCTCGGTGATTCAGCAAGGTTTACATATTCAATCAGTTTGATAGAGTACCTGGAAGCGAAGGCGTCGTCAGGAACAGGAAGGCAGGAAACTCCTGTGCATTCACAGGAAAAACAGGCAGAAGACAGCATAAGTAAGGTAATCAACCAGGTTAAGGAAGCAAAAAAACAATTAAAGGAAGTACAAAAAAAGGCAGGGAAAACCAAAAAAGAAGTTAGCAATAAAATTAAAAAAATATTTTGAAAAACAATGTTCAAGTCAGCATACAGGGTAAAAATAGGCGAAACAATCTATGAGTCGGGAACCTCAAGTGAAGTGGTAAGTATTGATACTTATTTCGTTATCAATTCCCTGTGCAGTTTTGATATTGTTCTTGCAAATACCAAAAACACAGGAATTTTCAGGCAATGCGATGATGTTTCCGTTTCACTCGGCTATGAAAATAATTTAAAGGAAATTTTTAAAGGAAAAATTGATGTAATTGAGCCGGGTATTTCAACAACAAGGATTTCCGGTTTAAATAATATTTCAAAATTATTAAACAAACGGATAAACCAGTTATATGAAAAGCAATCGGCAGGTAAAATCGCGGAAGATGTTGCCTCAAAATCAGGCGTTTCAACAGAGAAAACAGAAGAGGGCATCACATTCCCGCTGTATGCTGTTGATAACACAAAAACCGCTTATGAGCAAATCCTTAAATTAGGGGAAATGTGCGGCTTTGATTTCTATCTTACAATTGAAAATAAATTGGTATTCAAAAAATACGAGAAAAAGACAACCCACACCTACAATTACGGGAAAAACATAATTAATCATGAAATTATCAAGAGAGAACAGCAGTATAATGCAGCGGAGGTCTACGGCGAAAGTTCCTCAAGTTTCAAGGGTTCTGATACCGCGCACTGGCTTACAAAAAAGAATGTTTCAGGTAAAGACGGGACGGGCGAGGGAATGTTTGTTCATGATTTAAGTATAAGGGATACGGATTCGGCAAAAAATGTCGCAAAGGCGAAACTTGAAAAAATAAAAAAAACAATTTCAGGCACAGTTAAGGTTCCGGGAAACCCTGATATAAACCCCGGCGACGCAGTCAAAATAGAGGATATGCCAAACAGCGGTATGAACGGGGAATTCCGGGTTAAAAGCATCCATCATAAATTAAGTAAAAATTCGGGGTTCGTAACGGAAATTGAATATATTTGATATTTAATTGTTTTAAAATTTTAATGCAATAAAAAAATAAACACTTATAAACACTTAAAATGCCTTCAATGGTTTCTGAAATACAAAAAATAATAAGAGATGAAATAAAGAAAATCCACACGATGGACCTTGGCGTTGTGACTTCAATATTTCCGCATTCCGGGGACAGCGACAGGGACAATTACGAGTGTAATGTGAAGTTGAAAAACAAAGACCTTGAACTCAGGAAGGTTCCTGTTTCAACCCAGCAGATCGGCTTAACCTTTATTCCGAATGTAGGCGACCTTGTTCTTGTGACATACATAAACGGCGACATCAACCAGCCCATTATTATCGGGAAATTATACAACGACGAAGACCGCCCGCCGCTGAACAATGATAAAGAAGTGATTTATGTTCCCCCGGATTCCGATAACCCCGGGAAAATTCATATTAAATTCCCCGGCGGCGTGAGTGTGGAAATCAATGAAAACGGGGTGCAGGTGTATGCCGGGAAGTCAAAGATGATAATGAACGGTGACGGAAATATAGAGATTGAATCAAAAGATAAAATAATTTCGGTGCATGCAGAAAACGAGGCACATGTAACCGGGAAAAGCATGGCTTCTATTTCAATCGGCGGTAAAGAAAAACCTGAGGAAAACAAGGTGAGTGTGTGGCTCCAGGAGGACACGCTGTGGGTTAAATCGGAAGTAGGAGACATTGAGATAAATTCGGATAAAGGAACGGTCGGCGTCCGCGGGGGAACCGTTTATCTCCAGGGTAAAAAAATAGTTTTAGACGCGCAATCCTCACTTGAAATCAAATCAGGGGGAACTGCAAAAATAGAGGCATCCGCAACAATGGACATTAAAGGTGCAAAGGTTAATATAAATTAATTTTTACTATAAAATCTAATTTGTTACATGGGAAAACGAAGCAAAAAACTATCTCAAGCAGAAGAGGAAAAAGATGAAGATAAAATTATGGGAATCCCGAGAAAGGTCCTGATACTTGCCGTAATTATCGCATTCGGGGGAGGTTCTTTTGTTTTCTTTACATATACAAACACTCCCGTAAATCTTCAGGATGATGAAAGTGAATTTATAAAAGAAATCCGGAATAACACTTATGAAGGAGTTCCCGCATTCGGAAACACCACAGAAGCTGTCGCATTGAATATCACAAGGGATACATCAGAGGTTGTTGCAATGGTTTTTGGCAGTGCAACGATTGATGACATTATGAACGCTACAATTGAAGGGGTGGAAGAAATAAGCGGTGAACTCTGGGGAAATAATCTTGTATTTAAATTCAGGGTCACGACAAAACAGAATGCAACTGAAAATATCAATGATTCGGTTGGCTATTACCTCGGGAAATATAAATTTTATAACGGGTATTTCGGTAAATTCACAACAGATGTTGCACCCGGTAACATGAATGAAATTTATATTTTATCGGAACAGGAACTTAATGTGGGTGATATTTTTATTGCGAATGCAGGAAATGTACTTATAAAGAAAAAGGACGACCAGGTTGCAGGGGTTGTCGCGGTTGACGGTTACAAAATACAGTCGGGAGACACCGGAATAGATGCAATTGTTGTAAATATCGCGGGTGCGGATTTTTCAGGAAAAATTAATTCGTCTTTTAATTTAAAATCATTTAAAGATAAAGTCAATGCGTCAGGAATAAGTTATACGCCGCCGAAAATTTCAATTGATTCTGCCGCAGATTCAATTATTGATGAATTGAATAACCTTGACGGGGTAAGGGCTGAAATTACCGGTAAAGGAAACACGACAATCACATTAAACATGACAAATATAACGGAAAATGAAACCGAATCTTATATAAATTCCGGGAAAACAATTATTAAAAATATTTTGAATATTCCCGGGAAAATGACGGATGAAAAAATAATAATAGATGAATATTCGCAGTTTGACTGCCCTGCCTGTGCAATGGCGGTACCTGTGGTACATAAAGTGGAAGAGGATTACCCTGATAAAGTCGTTGTTAATTTCAAACACTTTGCATTCCACGAGGGTGCCCAAAAGCCGGCTGAAGCAAGTGAATGCGCCCGCGACCAGGGAAAGTTCCGGGAATATCATGATAAATTATTTGAAAACCAGGAAGCACTTGCAGAAGACAATTTAACAAAATATGCCGAAGAACTTGCATTGGATATGGAGAAATTCAACGAATGCATGGATTCCGGGGAGAAAGAAGCGATTGTTAAAAGAGATATGGATGAAGCATCAAGCAGGGGTGCCGGCGGGACACCTGCAATTTTCGTTGACGGAAAGCAGATATCTCCCTGGTCAGTGCTGCCTGAGGCAATTAAAGAAAGAATCATGGAAAAAGAAGAGGGATTAAAATTAATTGATAATAAAATTATAATTGATTATGCAATAACTACTGAAATGGAAAATAAATTATATGAAGCAGCAGAAGGCATAAAAAGTATAGAAATTGAAACCGGGAAAACGGAAATAATTTTTAATAATTCCCTTGAAGAGATAAAGTCAATCATCGGGGATGATGAAATTTATGAACTCATTGAAGGTGAATTATCCTTTAAGATTGCAAGAGATTCGGATATGGAACTTGTAAAAGGCGTGCTTGAAGATGCAGAAATCAAAGATATTAAAATAGAAAAGCCGGGATTTGTTTCTCTTCCCAAACTTATACTGATAAGCGGGATGGTGACTCCGCTGCAGGACAGACCCGGAAATTATATAAATGAAAATTATACTGCAATCTTAAAGCCGGGAACAAAGATCGGGGACAAAATAAAAGTTGAAATCGGGGCAACAATACAAACAATGGGAATGCCTGACGGAAGCACGCAGCAAACAATTTTAGGTTTCGGCTCAGCCGTTGAAATGGACGAAGAAGCAATTAAAAAGTTAGAAGAGGGGGCAAAAATGAAAGAGCAGGAAAAAGAGCAGGAAAAAGAAGAAACCCCGAAACAGGAAGAAAAAATGAAAATAGCAATTCTGAAAACAAATAAAGGAATAATTAAATTTAAATTATATACCGCTGAAGTTCCGAAAACTACCGAAAACTTTATCAAACTTGCAAATGACGGTTTTTACCCGGGGCTGGTTTTTCACAGGGTTGCTAATTTAGATGCTTCCGCGCCCGAGACGAGTGTTATTCAGGGTGGCGGTTTCTATCCTGACGGAACACAAAAGCAAAGCCCCTACGGGGCAATAAATCTTGAAATCCACCCTGATTTAATTCACGATGACGGTGCTGTTGCTATGGCAAGAACAAGTGATCCGAATAGTGCTACAAGTCAATTTTATATATGTGACGGTCCGCAGCATTTTCTTGACGGGCAGTATGCGGTTTTCGGTCAGGTTATTGAAGGAATGGATATTGTAAGGTCAATCGCTTCTGTTGAAACAACAACCAGGCACCAACAATATGGAAACTGGCCTGTAGAAGATGTTATAATAAATAATGTTACGATTGAGGAAGTTGAGGCGTAACATCAACAACATTCTTAATCTTATAAATAAAAAATTTATTGATCCCGGTAATTCCGGAAATTTCATCAACCGCAATTCCCGCATTCAGAGCATCAACCATATAATAAAGCCGCTCATCTGTCGGAATTTTTAATTTATTTTTAATTTTTTCAATATCATTACAGCCGGTTCCCGAGAGCCACGGTTTCCCAATATCAAGGGAGCGAACAGCTTTTTGCAGTGCTTCTTCAATTGTTCTTCCTATTGCCATTACTTCACCCGTTGATTTCATCTGGACACCGATTGTTGAATCGGCATCCCTGAATTTGTCAAACGGCCATCTCGGGATTTTAACAACAACATAATCAAGCGCCGGCTCATAGGATGCTACGGTGTTTCCGGTTATCGCGTTTGGGATCTCGTCAAGTGTTCTCCCGATGGCAATTTTTGCAGCGACCCTTGCAATCGGGTAACCTGTTGCTTTTGATGCAAGTGCAGAAGACCTTGAAACCCTGGGATTTACTTCAATTACAATGTATTCTGCTGTTTCGGGATGCACTGCAAATTGAACATTGCACCCACCGCAAATTCCTAATGCCCTGATGATTTTAAGTGACGCACTCCTGAGTTTCTGGTGGTCGCAGTCGCTTAATGTCTGTGCAGGTGCAACAACAATGCTTTCTCCCGTGTGAATTCCCATCGGGTCAATATTTTCCATATTACAAACAGTGATGCAATTATCCGCACTATCGCGCATAACCTCGTATTCAAACTCGTACCAGCCGAGAACGCACTGCTCAACTAAAACCTGGTGAATCCTGCTCAGCTGGAGACCGTGAGAAGCAATCACCTTTAACTCGGAAACATCACGGGCAATCCCGCCGCCGCTCCCGCCGAGCGTATATGCGGGACGAACTATTACAGGATAATTAATTTTTTCTGCAAATTCAACTGCACCGGAAACCGTATTAACCGCGCAGCTTGCCGGAATCGGCTCCCCTAAATTATTCATTAATTTTGCAAACAAATCCCTGTCTTCTGCGGTTTTTATGGTTTCAATTCCCGTGCCTAAAATTTTAACATTATTTTTTTGGTATGTGCCTAAGTCAGCAACTTCTGCTGCCAAGTTCAGTCCCGTCTGCCCGCCCATCGTCGGGAGAACCCCGTCGGGTTTTTCCTTTTCAATAATTTTAGATATAATTTCAGGCGTTAATGGTTCAATATAGACAATATCTGCAATATCAGTGTCTGTCATGATTGTCGCGGGATTTGAATTTACAAGAACGGTTGTTATTCCTTCTTCCCTGAGCGAAAGGCATGCCTGGCTGCCGCTGTAGTCAAATTCCGCTGCCTGTCCTATCTGTATCGGACCGGAACCTATGATGAGAACTTTATTTAAATCTGGATTACGCATAAATTTAATTAGAATTAATCAGAATTAAGAATAATAATTTCAATAAAAATCAGGAGTGAAACTTAACAATTTTATCTTTATCATTGAAGCAGATTTCAAATTTATCAAAAATTGATTTTCTGCCGAGGATGTTAAAGCCGGTGTTAAGTTCATTGGAAAAGCCAATTTCAGCATTTCTTATTGTCTTTCCGCAGAGTCGTATGTCAAGTTTGTGGATATAAATAATTATCTTTTGCCCGTTTCCAACCATGATCGGGTTTGGTTCTCCTTTATAAATATTGATGCCCAGATCGTCTGCAACATTTGACTTAAATACCGAGTATGAGGCACCATTATCAACAAGACATCGTACACGAACAAGTTTTGGTTTTATAAAGAATACAGGAACTACAGCAAAATCTCCATTAATTGTCCTTGAATATTTTATTGTTTTTGTTGCCATTTACGAGTTATACGAGTAAATATCCGAACTATAGTGAGGTTATCTTATACTAAAAGCAGTTCATCTCCCTTTTTCGGAATATATGTCATAAGAGGTGCCCTATCAGGGAATTTCCTTTTTGCTTTGTTGTATGCTTCACTAAAGTCCCTGCCAAAAGCAACAGGTTTCCGGTCAATGACTGCTGCATGTTCTCCGGGATGCTCTCTTGCCAGTTCGTCGAAATGCTCGGAAAGCCATTCCTCATCCAATTCCGTTTCTTTATCCAGTTCTTCAAGTTCCTTTTCGGATATTTCCTTTTCCATGATTATTATTAAAATTCATTTAAAATTAATAAATTATTGAGATGGATAAAACAGAAAATATATTAAAAGTACTGGTTGTTTCCTCCATGCCGCTTTTTGGTGTCAGGCAGGTTAATATAAAAAAGGACAGGGAGAATCTACAAAAAGCATTTTCAAACAGCAAAGGTGCTATAGAAGTTCATTATCTCCCGCATGCCACAGTTGATGCTTTCATGTCTGAAGTGCACAAGGGTTATAATATCCTGCATTTTATAGGTCACGGAACCGTGAAAGGAGATTTAATTTTTGAAGAGAAAGACGGGCAGGCTCATGGAGTTTCCAGCAGGCATTTTGTTGATATGCTCAATGGAAGTAAAATAGAATTAATCTCTTTTATTGCCTGCCATTCTTACTCGGATGTTGTTGCTGAAAAACTTAAAGATGAAGTAAATGCGGTTGTTGCTGTTTCTCACAAACACAGTATAAATGCTCGTGCAGCACTTCAATTTAATAAACAGTTCTACAATGCAATTGCCTGCGGAAACGACATAGATTATGCTTTTAATCAGGGGAAGATTGCTGTTGCTTCTGATAAGAAAGTTGGTGATGAATCATGTAAAAATAGGATACGATGCAGAATCATGGAAGAACCTTATTTCTCCAAACGGTTTTTATTGAAACTGAAGGAAAATAAAACACTTATTTCAGATGGCACAGAAGGTACTTATGCTGAAATTGATCCCCTGGAAACCCCTGAAAACATCCCGGAGAGAGTTAAAGGAGAACTATTCATCGGGAGGGAAGAAAAGATGGTTTCTCTGAATGATAATTTAGAAAATTACCACATAATTAATCTTAACGGTCCCCCGGGAGTCGGAAAGACTTCTCTTGCAAGAGAAGTTGCAAACTGGCAGCACGAGAAAGGATATTTCAGGGGTGGAATTATCTGGCACATGACTGAGGAGGATGTTAGTCCTGACGGGCTTTTGAGAATGCTTGCAAAAGTTTTGTTTAGCGAAGAGCAAATTAATTTTAATAAAATTCACAATCACCTGAAGCAGAATCGGTGCCTGCTTATCGTTGACAACTTTGAAACCGTTATGGAGAGATATGAAACGAAAGATGAAAGTGCAAAACAACTTATCGGTTTTTTATCAAACATCCCTGGTAAAACCAATATTTTAATCACAAGCAGGAGAAACGAATTAGGTTTCCGGGGAGAAACAAACCTGCTGCTGGAAGGACTTTATCCACGGGATGCACGAGAATTGTTTATTGAAATAGCAGAAAGAAAGGGCTGGAAATATGATAAGAAACCCAAAACAGATGAATTGATTGATGAAATCTGCACATTCTTAGGCGGCATTCCTCTTGCAATTGAACTTTCAGCACCTCTCCTGAAAGTCAAACATCTCAGTTTGCCTGAACTTTACAGGAAACTCCGGGAGGAGATCAAACTACTGAAAAGCGAGCGGCTGAATGTTCCCGACCGGCTTAAAAATTACTACACCTCACTTGGTCTCTCCTACCGTTTGCTTGGCAAAAATGCACAAAAACTTTTTGCTATGATGTCCGTATTTGCAGGAGGGGATTTCGGCGGTGCAAACAGGAATGCGATAAATAAAATTATCGGGATGGAAAACTGGCAGGATGCAATGGAGGAAATAGAAAGGCATGATCTGTTTTACTGCACAGGTGATGGTGAAAAAACAAGATGGAAGCAGCTGCCGATAATCAGGACTTTTGCATCGGGGAAATTAAAGGATTCCGGTGTTGATGTTGAAAAACTGAAAGGAAGGCACAGCAATTATTATTTAAAAAAAGCAGGGGATTACAATAAAGATAACATCCTCAACTGGAAAGAAGTTGATCCTGACCTGGATAATATAAAAGCAGGGCTTGAGTGGGCGATTGAAAATTCAAAAAATGAGTTGATTTCAGAATATGTGAAAGCACTGCAGTGGATGTTATATTATAGAAAACTTAATGAAGCGGAAAGATGGTTTAAAATAGGCGCAGAAGCGTGTAAAGAATTGGATGATGATAAAGGTGAAAGTTTTATGTGTAATAATCTTGGTCTTTTCTATAAAAGCAGGGGCGATTATCCCAGAGCGTTGAAATATTATCAAAAAAGTAAAGAAATTACGAAAAAGATCGGCGATACCGCCGGTCTTGCAGTAACTTACAATAATATTGCTTCAATTCATTATGCTCAAGGCGATTATCCCGGAGCGTTGAAATATTATCAAAAAGATTTAGAAATTACGAAAAATATCGGCGACGCCGCGGGTCTTGCAACAACTTACAATAATATTGGTTTAATTCATAATGCTCAAGGCAATTATCCTGAAGCATTGAAATATTATCAAAAAAGTAAAGAAATTATGGAAAAGATCGGCGATGCCGCCGGTCTTGCAACAACTTACACTAATATTGGTTTAATTCATCGTGCTCAAGGCGATTATCCCGGAGCGTTGAAATATTATCAAAAAAGTAAAGAAATTAAGAAAAAGATTGGCGATACCGCCGGTCTTGCAGTAACTTACAATAATATTGGTTTAATTCATGATGCTCAGGGCGATTATCCCGGAGCGTTGAAATATTATCAAAAAAGTAAAGAAATTAGGAAAAAGATCGGCGATGCCGCAGGTCTTGCAGCAACTTACAATAATATTGCTTCAATTCATTATGCTCAGGGCGATTATCCTGAAGCATTGAAATATTATCAAAAAGATTTAGAAATTACGGAAAAGATCGGCGATGCCGCAGGTCTTGCAACAACTTACAATAATATTGGTTCAATTCATTATGCTCAGGGCGATTATCCCGGAGCATTGAAATATTACCAAAAAAGTCTGGAAATTACGAAAAAGATCGGCGATGCCGCTGGCATTGCAGTAACTTACAATAATATCGGGTATATTTATCGTGAAATGAACGACAGGAAAACTGCTGCCGATTATTTCACAAAAAGCCGTGATCTCTACAAAAAGATTGGTCTGGAGAAAGATGCTGCTGAAGCAGAAAATATGATTAAATCACTAAAAATTCAGGAGTGAAACCTGAGAATTTTATCTTTATCATTGAAACGGATTTCAAACCGGTTGAAGATTGATTTCCTGTTCAGGATATTGAAGCCGGTGTTGAGTTCATCTGAAAAGCCGATTCCGGCGTTTTTTATTGTTTTCCTGCAGATGTTAACATCCGGTTTGTGAACATAAACAGGAATCTTTTCACCGTTGCGAGCTTGCTCACAAGCCCTTTAGATGATTATCTAAAGCGGATTTCCGACAGTTAATGGTCCTGGTTTTCCGGCGTAAATATTTATTCCTGATTTTTCCCCGACCATAGACTTGAATACTGAATATGCGGCGCCTGTGTTAATAAGAACTTTATTTAAATCGTGCATAAATTTAATTAGAATTAATTAGAATTAAGAAGTTAAACGCCCCTCACCTGCAGCATTTCCTTATCTTCCAGGTCTCTTATGTCAATGCCCTTCATCGGCTCGCCAAGACCTTTGGAAATTTCAACAAGTTTTTCAGGGTCATTGTAATGCAGGGTTGCTTCAACAATTGCTTTTGCCACATCCACAGGATTTGATGACTTAAAGATTCCTGATCCCACAAAATTCCCGTCAGCACCCATCTGTATCATAAGTGCGGCATCAGCAGGTGTTGCAATGCCGCCTGCTGCAAAATTCACAACCGGCAACCTGCCAAGTTTCCTGACTTCCCTTACAAGTTCAATTGGTGCCTGTAAATTCTTTGCTTCCCGGTACAACTCATCTTCATCCATGCTCCCTATCTTCTTAATTTCACCCGTAATCAATCGCATGTGCCTCACTGCTTCAACAATATTGCCTGTTCCTGCTTCACCCTTTGTTCTTATCATTGCAGCACCCTCGCTTATCCTTCTCAGTGCCTCTCCCAAATTTCTTGCACCGCAAACAAACGGAATTTTAAATTTTAATTTATCCACATGATTTTCCTCATCAGCAGGCGTTAAAACTTCTGACTCGTCAATCATGTCAACGCCCATTGCTTCAAGCATCTGCGCCTCAACAAAATGCCCGATTCGCACCTTAGCCATCACGGGAATTGTCACGGTATCCATGATTTCTCTAATTTTCAGGGGGTCTGCCATTCTCGCAACACCGCCTGCAACCCGTATATCCGCGGGGACTCTTTCAAGTGCCATAACAGCAACGGCTCCTGCATCCTCTGCAATTTTTGCCTGCCCAGCGTTTGTCACATCCATCACAACGCCGCCTTTCACCATGCTTGCAAAGCCCTTCTTTAATTTTTCAGTTCCCGTTATTATTGTCATCATGAATTTTAATTAAATTAAAATTTTTATAAAATTTATTATCCGCATGAACCTTAACTCCCGCCGGTGCCTGTGAAACCGAACCCCGGGGACGGCGGTGTTGTGCTTAATGCCTGCTCGCATTCCTCCGGCTTTATTGTGAATGCATCGCAAATTGCATTCTTTAATGATTCAGGGTCGCGGTTTGCCTGTGTCATTTTACCGTCTATAACGAGAGTGGGTGAACCCTGTACACCGTACTGCTTTGAAAGATCTTCATGTATCCTGAATCTCGGGTATTGCTGACCTGCTGCCAGGTCTCCTGAAATATTGAACTCTTTATCCGCGGCATCCATGCAACTCCGGAGTTTATTTTTGTCAATACCTTCCTTATCAAGACAGCCCGCAGAATCGCTTTTATCAAGGAAACACGCAAGATAAGACCAGAACTTGTCTCCCTGTTCCTTATCTATGCAGTACTGCCTTGTTTGTTCATCCGCTTCTTTTTGCCCGTGCATTATGTAATGTACAAACCTTATGTGTATGTTTGCTTTATCACTCAATAATTCCTGGACCGGGATTATTCCTTTTTCAACTTGAGTTCCGTAAGGACAATGCGACATAACAAATACCTCAACTTCCGGCTTCTTCTTTGCCATAACATCTGAAAATTCTTCTTTTGTCAGGACATCCAGGATTTCTATTGTGTACTCATTATCTTCGGTTTTGATTTCAACAACCTTTACCTGCCACGGTACCACCTGCGGATTTGAATATTTTTTATTTAAAACCGGCTCCTCGTTAAACGCTCCTTTAAACTGGTCAATGGGAACATCCTGCAGCATCTCTCTCGGTGTAGTTTCTTCAGGATACCCGTAACCCTTTTCCGGCGGGATAATTACTTCTTTGCTTTCATTGATTTTCATTCCGACAACCGCCTCGTCAAAGCCCGTTATCATCTGCCCGGAACCGACAACAAAACTTATCGTCCCTTCGTCAAATGTCTCACCATTCATTAATTTTCCGACATATTCAACTTCTACCTTATCCCCGGTTTTTACGGCACTTGCTCCGGGCACGGGAGTTTCGGTTATGGCTTCTGCTGCTTTTTTGCATTCTTCTGCAAAATTTTTCATCTCATCAACGGTTTGAAACACCGCCCCCAATTTCCATTGACCGTTTGACGGGCATGCAAACTGCGGGACTCCCTGACCAAAATCAAAAATATCTGCTAAACATTCCCGTCCAATCTTCATTTTTTCACTGTCCGCAGTATTAATCCACAAAAAGTTATAGGAGTTAACGGTGTTATTTTCCAGTTCCGTTATAAAGGGTTTCATTTTTGTGCAGAACCCGCAGCCGTCTCTATAAAGAAACCCGACCGTATCCATACTTATATTATATTTTTCAAGGCATGTTTTTCTTGAAGTTACAACATCTTCTGCATTTTTAATCTTTATGCTGAAATTTAATGTTTCCCCTGCGAGTTTAGGTCCTATAAGGATTTCCGTGTCGGTAACATTGAATACCTTGATTTCTCCTCCGGAAGTCACATAAACGGTGTTTTCCTCCGGCTCATGCGTCAATCTTACGGCAATCGGTTTACTATCGGTTACTGTTTTTTTATCACCCACAATCATCCCGATTATTTCATTTTCATAGGAATATTTTCCGCTGCCTGCCGACACATATTCCTCTGATGTCTTGCCGTCACCTGTCACAAGTTTTATTTTCGCAACATTTTCACCCGTGACCTTTTCGCCTGTCGTTTCATTTACGGTTTCATTTACAGGCGGAGTCTCCGGACCGATACACCCGCTCATTGAAAGCATAATTACACTTACTGCAATAATTGCAATAATTGCCGCAAAAATTAAACTTAAATTTTTTTCCGTGGAATTTTTTGTATTTTTCATTTTTAATTAAATTAAAATTTTTATAAAATTTATTATCCGCATGAACCTTCGCTCCCGCCGGTGCCTGTGAAACCAAAACCCGGTGACGGCGGCGTTGTGCTTAATGCCTGATTGCACTCTGCCGGTTTTTTATTGAAGGCACAGCAAATTGCTTTTTTCAGCGATTCGGGGTCCCTGTTTGTTTGTATCATATTGTCATTTATTACAACACCGGGAGACCCTCCTATCCCGTATTTTTTTGCAATGTCCTCGTGAACCTTGTAAACAGGGAACTGCCCGTTAAGCCATGTACTTTTATCATTGACATAAGCCGAGATATTATATGTTTTATCCGCATCATCAAGGCAGCCCGCGAGTTTATCCTTATCAATTTTTGCCCTGTCCAGGCAGTCTATGGAATCTCCTTTTTCAAGGAAACATGCAAGATATGCCCAGAACTTATCTTCCTGCTCTTTTTGTATGCAGTACTGCACTGTATTTTCATCGCCCTCCTTTGTACCGTGCATTAAATAATGCACAAAATTTATATTTATGTCCGCCTTACTTCCAAGCAATTCCCGGACGGGAATTATTCCCTTTTCAATTTGCGTTCCGTAAGGACAGTATGACATAACAAATATATTAACCTTTGGCTTATCACTCTTTACAATTCCCATCGCTTCGCATTCATCTGCAATGTTTGCAAGCGTGATTTCAAAAACGAGGGTTTTTCCCGTAAGCGAATGCCCGTATGTCATCTCATCTTCCGTGACTTCAAAGACCTTTAACTGCGGGTCGTATTCGGTATCGGGTTCCGGCTGGTGTTTGATTGTCACGGTTTCATTCTCTATTGCCACAACTTTAATCTGCCAGAAAACTCCCGAAACATTAAACTCCATATCAAGAACCGGCTCTTTACCCATTGCCCGGATGAATTGCTCAACTGTAAGGGTCTGGATTAAAGGTGCGGTTTTAGGCATGCCGTAAGCTTTTTCAGGCGGGAGGGTAACGGTTTTTTTATCCCCTATCTTCATCCCGACAACCGCTTCATCAAAGCCCAAAATCATCTGACCTGTACCTACCGTAAATTTCAACGGGCTTCCCGGCTCCGATTCGTCAAAAATACTGCCGTTTTCAAGTTTACCGACATAATCTACCATGACAGTGTCCCCGGCTTTCACCGCCTCATCCGAAGGTATGGGCTGTTCTTCAGGGGTTTCGTTTGCAGCCGGCTCTTCAGGTTCCTGTTCCTGTCCGGTGGTTTCGTTTTCAGGAGGCGTCTCCGTTTTAGGACCGATGCACCCGCTCATTGAAAGCATAATTAAACTTACTGCAACAACAGCAATAATTGCTACAAGAATTAAATTTAAATTTTTTTCTCTTGAATTTTTCATATTCTTCATTTTTGTTTTTATCAAATTTATTTACAATTGAAATTTATTTACAATTGAATATTACAAATTAAATTTAAAATTATAAAAAGAGCAAACCTATTAAACATTAAACATAAACAGTATGTCGTACATAAAAGGGAAGATAAAGCGGGAATGAGCCAGAAAAAGCAGATGAAATTTTAAATAAATTCAAAGAAGGGGAGTATAACGGAGGGCAGTAGAGTAGGGCAGTGGGCTTCCGCCCACCGCCCCCTCATCAAACCGTGCGTAGGGTTTTCCCCTACACGGCTTTCCGATGACCTTCTTTCTTACGCATTCGAATAGCGAGACCAGTAAATTATGTT
>MCBE01000233.1 GCA_001723845.1 Candidatus Altarchaeales archaeon WOR_SM1_SCG | reverse complement strand
TTCACCAGAAAAATAAAGAGAACTTTTCTTGGACTTTCGAGATTTTTAATATTTTTAGAATGAATTTTAATAAGAATTTAATGAAACTTGGAACAAAATTCCAGGTTTATGTAATGTGACATTATAACAAACAAAACAAAAAAACAACAGACAAAAATGACATACAAAGTAAAAGACATAAACCTTGCAGAGCAGGGAAAGAAAAAAATCAAATGGGATGAGGATCACTATCCTCGGCTGGAAATCCAGCCGGCAGATTGGGGGTTTCGCTTCGCTCAAGCCCCCTCAATTCAAAATCAAAATAATCAACAAAAAAATGACATACAAAGTAAAAGACATAAACCTTGCAGAGCAGGGTAAAAAGAAAATTAAATGGGCTGAAGACCACATGCCTGTTTTAATGGAAATAAGAAAAGAATTTGAAGAAACAAAACCTCTTGAAGGAATAACCGTCGGTTTTGCCCTTCATGTGACAAAGGAAACGGCTGTTCTTGTAAAGACACTTATTGCAGGGGGAGCAGATGTTGCAATCGCCGGCTGTAATCCGCTTTCAACGCAGGATGATGTTGCAGCAGCACTTGCATCAGAAGGCGTGAAAGTTTATGCCTGGAGGGGGCTTAATAATGAGGAATATTACGAGTGCATAAAAAATGTTCTTGACCACGAGCCGGATATAACGATAGACGACGGCTGTGATTTGATAACGGTTGTCCACAAGGAGCGCCCTGAATTATTAAAAAAATTAAAAGGCGGCTGCGAGGAAACAACCACGGGAATAATCCGGCTTAAGGCGATGGAAGAGGATAATGCACTGAAATACCCGATACTTGCGGTAAATGATGCGATGACAAAACACTTCTTTGACAACCGCTACGGCACAGGGCAGTCAACAATTGACGGGATACTCAGGGCAACATCAGTTCTTATCGCAGGCAAAAACTTTGTGATTGCAGGCTACGGCTGGTGCGGGAGAGGTCTTGCGATGCGCGCATCAGGGATGGGTGCAAATGTAATAATTACTGAAATTGACCCGGTAAAAGCCCTTGAAGCGAGAATGGACGGCTACCGCGTTATGACAATGGAAGATGCAGCACCAATCGGCGACATATTCATCACGGCAACAGGTAATTTAAATGTAATCAGAAAAGAGCATATTGAGAAAATGAAATCCGGGGCAATTCTTGGAAACACCGGACACTTCAACAACGAGGTCTGCCTTCCCGACATTGAAGCGCTTTCGGCAAAGAAGGAGACAATCCGCGCTAACACCGAAGAATACACGCTAAAAGACGGGAGGACGATTTATCTCCTCGCTGAAGGGCGTCTTGTTAACCTCGCGTCCGCGGAAGGGCATCCATCCGAGGTTATGGACATGAGTTTTGCAAACCAGTCACTTGGTGTCAAGTACCTCGCTGAAAACGAACTTGAAGTCAAGGTTCATGACATGCCCTGCGAGATTGATTGGCGGGTTGCTAAACTTAAGTTGAAGACGATGGGAATTACTATTGATGAATTGACTGAAGAGCAGAAGGAGTACTTGTCAAGCTGGGAGCATGGGACTTGATAATACTATAAATTATATAAATATTTATTTTAATTAAATCCAATATTTAATAACAATATAAATAAATATAAATATAATTTAATAAAAAACGAAAAAATGAAAAAAACACATAAAATTTTAGGCGGGATTTTTATAATATTCCTGATTTTATCAACTTTGGGTTTGGGCGTAAGAACCGAAGTACTGGACCACGGAACCAATTCATTGATCGGATTTGACGAGATGGAGAATTTAACCGACAGGACACTAACAATAAATTGGGGTAATAATTTTTCTGATTACGACCCCCAGGGAGGTGATGCGGAAGTAGTTATCGCGATTTATGTCCCTGTTGATTACGGGGTTAATTTTACAAATAATATAACACTTAACTGGAGCAATAATAATTTTCAATTTGAAGTTAATAATGTTTCTGACGGCAACTGCACGGAGTTGAATAGAATGGTTGTTGAAGAAGGTGGTGAAGCACCATGGAGTACAAACTGCACGCTTATAGTAATTAACGGAACATTACAAAATCCTCAAAAAGATATTGGCTTTAATCTGACAATTAATATAACCTTGAGTGATGCGTGCGCAGGTGAGGGCGGTATTTGCCATAATGAAAATTATCAATTAATGTTTTCCGATTTGATTACTTATGAAAAAGAAGTCACCGGTGCTATTTGTGATCTTTCAACCTACAACAATACGGGAACCGAAGAAACATACTGCTATGTTAACGGAAGTGAAGTAGGTGCTGCCGGTGTGAATTACAGTTATTGCTCAATGCCTGAAAACCTGTGTTATAGTTGTGCAATGCCGGGAGAACAATCAGATACCGTAACCTGTAACATTACAAAAGGCATCGGAAGCATGTACAATGAAACTAATATATCTGTTATGGATATGGGGGTGCCGGGGGGGAAGTTGTTGACGGTTCCTTACTCACAATTTATTATTGAATTATTCGCGGGGTATAATTTGATATCTGTTCCATTAGAACCGCAAGACGGATATTCTGCAAAGGGCTTATTTGAAACTATAGACAACTCCGTGTCAATTACCCGCCGCCTACCATCAGGTGCCTACCAAACCCAACTCCAGAATACTCCAATAAACCTTTTCAATATATCAATAGGTGAAGATGGGTATTTTGTTTATGAAAGTGCAGATACTAATTTCACCGTAACTGGAAGTAAACTTCATGATAAAACAACTAACCTATCCACGGGTTACAACCTGATTGGTTGGGCATCTATAGATACAGAATTACCTGCCAAAACTGTCATAGGCGACATCCCAAATTGTGTGTCAATTACCCGCCGCTTACCATCTGGTGCCTACCAAACCCAACTCCAGAATACTCCAATAAACCTTTTCAATATGTCTGCCGGTAATGGGTATTTTGTATATGTATCAAGTGATACCACGTGGACATTTCCAAATTAAAAAATATGGACCAAAAAATATTAATTTCAGTTTCATTTATATGTTTAACGATTACTCAAATGGTTACTGGAATTTGTGATTTATATGTTGTAGAGGGGTATATTTCCTATGAGAATGGAGAACACCCGGATAAGTTTCCTTTGATTAATTTATCAGATGCAACGATAGGGGAGTGGCTCCAAATAGATGATACTACCGGTACTTATCTACATGAGTCAGGTTATTATTCAATTACTATTTATGGGTTTGGTAGCCCTGTTTCGTTTTCTTGTCCTGATGGCAGTGATGACGGAGATACTATAAAGGTAAATGTGAATTATGTAGATAATGGAATTGAATACGCTGGGTGTGGTGTAGGAACAATAAATCGAGGAGGCATTAAAACAGAATTGGATATAATTCTTAATAGGAATATATCTCACACAGAAAATTCAACTTCACTAGAACAAATAGAATCAGAAAACAGAACAAATAGAAATAGTAGTCAAGAGACCAATACACATGCTGAACCGGTTTTAAATAAATCAGATGAAACAACCTTAAATATATCAGAAAAAAATGATTTAGGGTTGGAAAATGAGGATAAAACAAACAATAAAAAAGAAATGGGAAAAGATGATATGGTGGAAAAACAAACAAAAAAGGAGGATGTTGGTATGGCGGTGTGGCAATGGCTACTAATGTGTATAATATTTTTAATTGCATTAGTTATTGCATTTAGGAAATGGAGTGAATAAGTTTAAAATCATTAATAATATTTAAAAATAAATTTAATTCATAAAAATAAATGAAAATGAAAAACGAAAAAATAATTACTCGGAGTATGTTTAAAATTGTTGCATTATTGTTAGTTGCATTAATTTCATCTCAAATTGTTGCAGGAGCCTGTGACCCATATGCTGTAGATGGTTATATATCCTATGTGGGTGGAGGGTACCCTGCTGGTTATCCCACGATTAATCTATCAGACACAACAATAGGGGAGTCGTTTCTAATAAATACCGATACTACTTCATATTTTCCTTCAATAGGTTATTATACGATTACTGTTTATGGGCAGGGGAATCCCATTTCATTTTCTTGCCCCGGCAGCAGTGATGACGGAGATATAATAATGGTAAATGTGAGTTATGCTGATGGTGGGGTAGATTATACCGGAGGTAATGCGGGAATAATAAATCGAAGTGGTGTTCAAACAAGATTGAATATAACTCTCACGGAATCAACTCCCCCAACAATACACTCCGTCTCATTAAGTAAAAATTTAACACAAGGCAACGAACAGGTAACAATCACAGTAAACGCAACTGACAACGCAGATGATAATCTAACCGTAACTCTACATGTAATGAACGGCACAAATGAAATTTACACAGAAAATTTAACAAAAATCGGAGCAACTGATAATTATACAATTAATTATAATGCCCCCACATCAACCGGAACTTATACGATAAACATTACAGCAGCAGATGATTCCGGAAATTCCGATTCCGATGCTTCAAAAACTTTAACTGTTGACAATACAGACCCAACAATTTCAAGCTTAGGATCAAACGATTCCGATAACATAGTAAAAAGTACTGATTCTCTGAAGTTCTCGGTAACTGCAACAGATGCAAATGGAGTTGCTAATGTAACACTAAACGGAACTCTCACGACAAACACCGCAGGAACTGCATGGGAATTAAGCACAACACCGGCAGCATTAGGATGCGCTGAAGGTTCATGTCTTTTGGTTGCAAATGCCACGGACAATGCAGGCAACTGGGCAACAACAGATTATACTTTAACGGTTGATGATACTGCTCCAACAGGACTTTCAATAGTGATCAATAGCGGTGATACATACACAACTTCAGCATCAGTAACATTAACTTTAAATGCAAATGATGCGACTGCAATAGAATGCAGATATAAAAATGATGACGGTGCATGGAGTGGTTGGGAAGCGTATACTGCAACAAAAGCATGGAATTTAAATAACATTGACGGGAATAGAACGGTCTCTTACCAGTGCATGGATGTGGCGGGAAATGAGGCACCTGCAGTTAATGATTCAATAATTCTTGATACTGAAAATCCGGAAATTTCAAATGTTATCCCGGTTGATGGAAATACTTCGGTAATTTCAAGAATAATTTCATTTTCAGTAGATGATGGAGCCCCAACTGCGGGAGTAAATCAATCATCTATAACAGTTCAACTTAATAATTCCGCTTCAGCTGTTTTTAATCCAAATACGCATTGTACACCAGGCGGAGCGGGCGTTTTTGATTGTTCTTACTATGAAACAGGAATCACAACAAACGGCTGGTATAATATCAAAATTGATGCAAAGGATAATTCAGGGCTTTCAGCAACGCAGGCATCAACAACCTTTAATTTCACTCCCAAGGGACCGACCGAGTTATCAATCAAAATAAATAATGATGCGTTATATACAACAACAAAAGAAGTTACATTGAACATCAGTGCAAAAAATGCTTCATTCTGCTGGTACAGCAACAACGGTGTTGATTGGTCAGGACATGGAGTTTATGTCACAACAAAGGACTGGAACCTTACAGATGTTGATGGCGTAAGAACAGTTTATTATCAATGTAATGATTCAAACGGCGATATATCCGGGGCTGCACAGGATACAATAATTTTAGATAAATTAAATCCGACGGTAACGCAGGTACAGCCAACAGAAAATCAACTAACAAATTCAAATACAATTTCATTTGTGGTTGATGATTCCGCATCAGGTGTAAATCAGACATCAATTTCGGTAAAGATTAACGGTGCAGCATCAGGCGTTTTTGACCCGGCAGCACACTGCACGCAAACGGGAAGTTACACCTGCACATACACTGAAACAGGGCTTGCCCAGGGCGAAAATAATTTAACAATTTATGTTGAAGACAATGTTGGTAAATCAAATGAAACAAATATAACCTTCACCTACGATTCCATTGCACCAGCAACGACAGATAATGCAACTCCCGGGTGGAAGACCTCTGACTTTATCATAGGATTAACCTGTACGGATGCAACTTCAGGCTGTGCGGTAACACAATATAAAATTGGTGGTGATTGGCAAACAGGCAATGCTACCATGAATGCAGAAGGAAACCATACCGTTTATTACAACTCCACAGACAATGCAGGAAACACGGAAGTAACGAAAAATGTTTCAGTAGCACTGGATAAAACACCACCCGGAATTTCAATTTCAATTTCACATAATTTCACATTGAACAATAAATTAATAATATATTCAGAAATACCATTGATTAACGCAGCCCTTACCGATGCAACTTCGGGTATAAACACTGCAAGTGCAAGAATCTGGTTAAACGGCACTGAAATTACTGTAAATGCAGCAAAAACTGCAAATTCAATAAGTTATCAGGTTCCGGGGAATAATAATCTAAGCGATGGCAATTACAATGTAACGGTGTATGTTGAAGATAATGCTGGCTTAAGTTTCCAGACCACTTTGAATTTCACAGTAAATACATCAGGTCCTCCATTGGTAGCATCTCCGGTAGCATCTCAGGCAGTACCGCCGGTACCTGCACCTGCACCTGCACCATCACCGCCGGCACCACCCGGTAGCTGGATAACAGGTCAAACAAGTGTAACCGTCAATGGTACTACCGATCCGAACGCAATTGTAACCGTAAATGGAGTAAATGCTCCTGTAAACGCAGAGGGAACATTCAGCACAACTGTAAATTTAGATGAAGGAATTAATACAATTAATATTACTGCGATCAGGAATAATGTTCCAAGAGCAACACAACTGATTGTAATTCGTGATACTCAAAGTCCAACAATAAATTCAATAATAATAACACCTGGTGTTTTGAAAGCTAACGAAACAGTAACAATCACAGTAAATGCAAACGATTCACAAGATGATAATTTAACTGTAAAAATTGGAGCAAAAATTGGAGCAAAAATTGGAGCAACTACTAATTATAAAACTAATTATACTGCTCCATTGGAGAGTGGGATTTATATAATAAATGTTAATGCAACAGATGATGCCGGAAATTTAGTTTCAGATAATTCAAAAAATTTAATTGTTGATAATGACGGACCAACAATTAATATCGGAATTTCAAATATCTGTAAGTCAACGCCTGCAATAATAGTAAGTTCAAATTCCATAACAATTACTGCGACCCTGAACGACGCATTATCCGGTGTTGATATAAATATGACCAATATTACCCTGACCAGCAATAATGTCACAAGGCAATTCTTTAATAGCACAACCAATACCACAATCAATATTACGGAGAAATTGGATTTCAATTGTTCAAATATTAGTTTTTCAGGAAATAAAGCAGTTATTTCGTGCAATTTAACCAACGGCGGTAATTACACTGCAAAAGTGTATGCAGAAGATATTTTAGGAAATAATAATACACAAACAGAAATATTCACGGTGGACACATCATGTACTATACCAAAGCCTAAGACGAAATCAGCAAAACGAGGTTCTGCTGCTGCCCCGGTAGTACTCCCCCCTACACCCGAATGCACAATAGATATTGACTGCCCAGGAGGTAAAATCTGTGAAAATGAGAAGTGTGTTGAAAAACCAAAGCCGGAATGCACAATGGATGGCGACTGCCCGGAAGGCAAGGTATGTGAAAATGAAAAGTGTGTTGAAAAACCGCCCGAATGCACAAAAGATGCCGACTGCCCGGAAGGTAAAGAATGCAAGGACGGGAAGTGTGTCGAGAAATCAAAACCGGAATGCACAACAGATGCCGACTGCCTGGAAGGAAAAATCTGTGAAAATGAAAAGTGTGTTCCTGAACCAAAAGTTTGCGGCGACGGAATATGCGAGGGCGGTGAAACCTGCGGGAACTGCGAGGATGACTGCGGTGCCTGCCCGGAACCAGAATTAATAGTTAATTGCCCGAAAGATGTCAAAGCAGGTACAGCGGCAAAATGCAGCGTTAAAGACGAGAATAATAACCCTGTTTCGGATACCACCGTCACATTAAATATGCCTGACGGAACCACAGAAACATTCAGAACAGATGCCGATGGGAATGTTGAATTCACTACTCACGAATCAGGGAAAATTGATGTCTCTGCAAGCAAGACAGGTTATGCGGAAGGTGAAAAAGCACATGTTTCTGTTTCCGTAAGTAAGGAAACGCCGCTGTCATGGTATCTTTTACCTTTGCTCCTTATTTTAATTTTAGTGATACTTCTGGTGTTCAGGAAAAAAAAGAAAACAGCACTGGAAAGCGCGGAATAAGGAATATGTAATTAATTTTTGAGAATGGAAATTGCAAAAGCAAAAATAAAAAATAATATTTTAATTTTAATCCCCGCATCAATACTTATCATCGCGTTTATTTCAGGATGCGTGGAAAATGAAAATAAATATAAATATTCAAAAACAATCAGCGGTATTAATGTATATTCACAAATTCCTGTTTCCGAAGTTGAAAACTGGGACGATGTTCTCCTGATTCATAAAGATAATGACACAGTTATTCGCTGCAATCTTGAACTTTCGGCGGTTTCGCATTCAAATTATAACGGTCCTGAAATAAGTATCGGAAAAGGTGACAGAACAGGAATTTACATACACGAAAACTCGGCAGCGATAAAGGGTGTGAATGATGCGGATATTACGCGTGCATGCCACGCCTTTGTATGTCTCAAGGAAGGACTAACATGCCCTGAAAATTTAAGTAAAATTAAAGAAATTATTAACACAAATCACCTGAATATAATCCTGGACAACACAACAAGAGGGAAGTCGGTACACGGATATATTGAATTGTTTGAGGCATTCGGTCATGTCCGGGTAAGTTCCATAGACCTTTATTTAATGGATAACCAAAAATGCGAACTCATGAGCAAACTCCGGAGAGTTGATGTTGTTTACCAGAGTATCAATATAACAGGCAAAACAGTAAATGACTGCGATATTGACGGTATCTTAATCCTAAAATCGGATAACAATGAAATTAAAGTCACGGGCAAACAAATAATACTTTCGGGTGATGATGAGCACCTGCACAGTGAAGAAATGCTTGTTTTTGACATAATTGCACCGGAGTTAAGACAACTGATGCATCAAAATAAAAATTAACTTAAAATTTAATCAGAATAATGAGCATAAGGGGGGGTGCACAAGTGCACCCCCCTGGGGGATAGAGTGGACCCTTAAATTTCTTAAATTTTAATTTTTTGAAAAAAATAATCAAATTTTTAGTATTTCTATAATACTATTAATATATTTAATTTAATCTTTAAAAGTTAAAATGAAAAATACAATTAAAACAAAAAAATCTTTTTAGAAATTCTAAAACGATATCATACCTTATTTTAAGATTAAAATCTACTTTATTATTATAAGGGCTGTTTTTTAGAAATTCATGTTTTTTAGAAATTCTAAAATTTTGGATTATATCTAACTGTGGATTACAAATAACTTATGTGTAAAAATTGCAGAAATCTTTAAAAAATTGCAAATTTTACACTTTTTAAAACAATTAACAAAAAATATCAAAATATAGAATGGAACACAAACTAATCCGGAGGATATTAAAAGGTGTCGGCGAGAAAAAGATAATCACTGCGCTGACATTGATGAAGAACTCAAAGATGAGTGATGCAGAACTTATGAAAGTGTTAAATCTCGGAACAAGCAATTCTGCTGCATATTACAGGAAAGAGCTGGAAAAAGAGGAAATTATAAAAGGTTACAGGGCGGAAATTGACTGGAAAAAGCTCGGGTACCCCGTCAGGTTCACAATCATTGTTGAAGGAGAAAGCCCTGAATTATTGCTTGAAATGGAAGAAAAGCAAAATTTAGCTATAAAAGAATATAATGAAGTCGTCGGCGATGTTTATGTTATATCTACAAAAAGCGGGGGAATTATTCTTGAGGATATGTCTTTCTATTTCGGCAACCGCGCAATTGCAATCATTAAAGGGTGTGCAACATCCGAACACGATGTCGTTTTGTATTCCAAGTACCGCCTGTTTGACGTATATCCTGAAATTAAGACCACGATCGCGATATTAAAAGATAATGTTATTAAAAATTTTATCATTAATAAAGAAAACCTGGACATTTTAATCCCGGAGTACAAGCCCGAAAAAAAGGACAGGACTGAAGAATCAAGATTAAAGCCCAAAGAAGAAACAGAGCATGAGCGGCTTCTCAGAAACCTTGAGGAGTTTTTCAGTTGAAATTAAAAATAAAGATATAAATGGAAATTTTAATTAAAAATTGTATTTTCAAAGGAAAAGAGCAGTCAATTTTAATTGAAAATAACAAAATAAAGGGAATAGGAAAAATTAAAGGCGAGCACGATTATGTAATTGACGCAAAAAACAAGGCGGTAATGGCAGGAATTGTAAATACCCACACGCATCTTGCAATGACCCTTCTTCGCGGGATTGCCGATGACCTCCCGCTTGACGAGTGGTTAAATAATCATATCTGGCCGTATGAAAGAGAACACCTCAACCCGGAGTTTTGCCATGTCGGCTCTTTATTGGGGTGCCTTGAAATGCTCAAGTCAGGAACAACCTGCTTTTTTGACCTGTATTTTTTTGAAGAATCAACTTTTAAGGCGGTTGAAAAATCAGGGATGCGCGGGTTTCTATCGCAGGGAATACTTGATTTTCCGACTCCTGAATATGAAGCAGGAGAAGCCATCAGAACAGCGAAAAAATTTATTGAAAAATTCAAGGGGAAAAATGAAAGAATCAAGCCCGCGCTCGGACCCCATGCCCCGCACACATGCAGCAGCGAAACACTGATTGCGGTAAGAAATCTTGCAAACAAGCATAATTTAAAAATTAATATTCATATTTCGGAAACAAGAGATGAAGTTAAAAGGATAATTGAAAAAACCGGGATGAGACCTGTTGAATATTTAAATGAAATCGGTTTTTTAGGAGATGATGTAACTGCTGCACACTGTGTATGGCTGAATGATAATGAAATTAAAATTTTAAAGGAAAAAGGAGTTTGCGTTTCTCACAACCAGGTAAGCAATATGAAACTTGCATCCGGCATTGCCCCTATTACAAAAATGATTGATGCGGGAGTAAATATAACCCTCGGAACCGACGGGTGCGCGTCAAACAACAATCTTGATATGTTTGAGGAAATGAAGACAGCAGCACTGCTGCACAAGGTAAGTAATTTAGACCCGACAAAAATGCCTGCAAAAAAAGTTGTTGAAATGGCAACCACAAATGCTTACCAGGCGCTTGATTTGAACTGCGGGATTGAAGAAGGAAAACTTGCCGATTTAATTTTAATTGATTTAAAGAAGCCGCATTTAACGCCCATGTATAATTTCAATTCGCATGTTGTTTATTCTGCAAAGGGAAGTGATGTTGACACGGTAATTGTCGGGGGAGAAATTTTAATGGAGAACCGTGAAGTTAAAACGCTTGACGAGGAGGAAATTTTAGAGAAAGCGAAAGAGATTGTCAAGTGATCGGGGAAACTAATTTTGTTGAAATTTTATTTTTTGGGAAATGTTGAATTAAAATTTTAATTAAATTCCCGAAATTTTCCCGGTATTTTGGAATTTTTATTTATATTCTAAAAAACTAAATATATAACAGATATAGAACATGGAACCTGCTTATGCTAAAGTTGGCTCAAAAGGGGAATTGTATCTGCCGAAGAAGATTAGAAAAAAACTTGGTTTTGAGCCAAATAAAAGGATTGTTTATCATGTGATAAAAAACAAATTAGAAGTAGAAAAAGTACCTGATGTAGTTGAGTTGCTGAAAAAACCAAAATTCGCATCCGTAACTCCCGATGAGTTTGAAGATTGGTCCGAAAAATGGCAAAATGAAATATTCGGAAAAGAAAGAGAAAAAAAGAAAAAATGATTTTACTTGATACTACTTATATCCTGCCGCTGTACGGTATTGACATAAAAATCCCTGGTTTTGAGTCCGGTTTTGAGGAAATACTTTCAAGTTCAGAAAAACCCGGAATTTCATCAATCTCTGTTCTTGAAGCAAAGGGAAAACTCACAAAATTTTTTAATACAAAAGAAGGACTGAAAAGATATAAAAGCGGATTTATCGCAATAACAGAAAGTTTGCGATTTAAAATTTTTGATTTCGTTGACAGGGAAATTGATAAGAATTCTACAAAAATTTTCCTCTACGGGCATAGAGACATTTTTGACTGCATAATTGCCGCAACAGCACTTAAACATGCAGACCTGCTTGTTACGGAAGATATTCCTCTTAAAAAGATTATGAATAAATTGTTTCCGGATTTTAAAGTTCTTGAATGGAGTGAATTTGCAGGAGAATATTGAATTAATTCATGTTTCAAAAAATTTTAATTAAATTTTCTTAATAACCAATTTAATAATTTATAATTTCAAATAGATTGGATATACTGTAAAATACTACCCATAACTTATAATTACTTTTAATTTATTAATTTTAATTCCCAATATATTAATGGGTACTGGAAACTGCACAAAAATTATAGGTGCTTGCCAAAAAAATTCAAAACTATAAATCATGATAAAAAAAGCCGGTGTTATACTGCTTATTTGTGTAGTAATAGCTTTGTTTTTTGGTATGATAGGGCTGGGTCTGATGCTAATTAAATAATACACAAGGTAAAGTTTAAGTTAAGTAGTAATGAGAGCGCAAGTTAAGCGCAGGGTTGATTTTCGGAAACGGTAAAACGCAATAAAACGGATTTGGGAACAGCGGTAGCTTGAAAGCAAGGACTCTATAGATGCTCATCAGATTTTTTTACCAATCGCATCCTTGAGTGCTTTTTTATGGATTTCTGCCGCCGCATGTATCGTACCCAGCGGGCCCCCTGAACCCCTGCATGCATGCTGTGTTAAAAGCCCGACCTTGGACAATGCTTCATCAATTTTTAGTCCTTTCAATTTATCTGCAAGAAAATAAGAAGCGCCGCAGGGAGAACTTTTGGTTACGGTAATATTTTTAATAATTCCGTTATCTTTGTCAATTTCAACTTCAAATTCGGGAATACCGAATTCTTCTGAAATGTCTGCCGCACAAAAACACTTCGGGGATACGACTTTTTTAACACCCGCCAGTGCATAAACAATATCTTTGTGTCCAGAATAATCGCAGATGACATCCGCATCAAAAATCTCTCGCGGAATTTTCTTTTTAAATATTTCAATATCATCAATTATTGCCGGCAGGTTTTCAGGGAGGAATTGTAACATAAATTCTGTATGCTTCCCGTGTTTTTTAATTGTTTCAATAAATTTATTTGCGCATGCTGCACTTCCTATAATTGCAACTTTCGTCATTCTCCGGCTAAATTCCCCCGATAATTTATCGCGAGGTATATATAATTATATTGTAAATTAATTAATTATTGCAAAATTATGATTGTTTTTTGTTTTTTCAAATAAGATAAATTTTAGTATATTATGCAAAGTACTGTGGAGGGGGAAATAAAAAATTTAACCAGAGCATTAAATGGTTTAAAAGATACCGACCCTTTTGTGGTATCGGGTGCAATCCGGCAAATCGGGGACATGAAGCATAAAATCCCTGTCAATTTCCAGGGGAAGGTCATCCTTATGATTCTTAAACTAAGCGGCGATGCAAACCAGATGGTGCGTTTGCATGCTGCAATAGAACTCGGTATGTTAAAAAACATCACGCCGACAGATATGCATGCTGCGGTTGTAAGAAGATTGCTTGAACTGTCGGAAGATGCCGAATGGGGGGTTCGCAGCCATTCTGTTATTGCTCTCGGTAGATTAAAATATAATATTCCTTACGCACTGAGAGCAAGAGTCATAAAAAGAGTTTTTAACTTAACAAGGGACAATAATTCCGAAGTGCGCGGTTTTGCGTCTATTGCCATTGGAAATTTAAAATATCTTATCCCGAGAAAGATGCGGGGAAAAGTTGTTAAAGAACTTTTAAACATGAGCCGGGAGAAGGATTTAAAAAAACCTGTAATAGATTCCATTGGAAATTTAATTGATATTATCCCCCAGTATCGCAGGAAAGAAATTGTTAAACGATTACAGGAATTAATGCACGACGATGAATTTATTGCAGCAACTGCCTCTAAAACCCTGGGAGATATCGGTAAAAAAATCCCGCTCAATATGAGGAGAGGGGTTACAAAAGAGTTAATGAAATTAACAGGGGAACAGGATGAAACTATTAAATGCGCGGTAGTTCTGGCTGTTGGAAATTTAAATGAAATTATCCCTTCCGATATGCAAAAAAAAGTTGTTGACAGGCTGCTTGAACTGACAAGGGAATTTGACATTGAAAGAAAATTAAATTCGGTTGAAGTAAGGATTGCTGCAATAACCGCGATTGGTATTTTACACGCGGCAATTCCCGATGACATGAAAAAGTATATAACCGGGAGATTATTGAACTTAACGGCTGATAAAAACTGGAGGATTAGAAGTTCTTCTGTTGCATCTCTCGGGATGTTAAAGGATTATGACTACAAAAATATCAACAATGCACTTGACAGGTTACTTAAATTAATGGATGATTCTGACTGGCATGTGAAATCGGCTGTCTTGCATGCGATGGGAAATATCGGGGAAGCAATTCCAAGATACAGGCAAAATAAAAAAGCTATTGAAAAAATACTGGAATTAACTCACGAGCATAATCTTAATGTTAAAATTCCGGCAACCGTTGCACTTGGAAAATTAAAAAGCATTATTCCAAGGGAATGCAGGGAAGAAGTCACACAAAGAGTACTTGATATGAGCGCAGATGAGGGTCTTAATGTAAGCGGCTCTGCCGTCTGGGCAATAGGCGAATTGTGCGAGGTAATCCCGAAAAGCATCCAGGAGGATGTAGTCGTGAAATTATTGGAAATAGGTAAAAGGGGCGGCTGGGAATTCGGGCGCCCTGTTGCCGAAGCACTGGGGAAATTAAAAAATATTATTCCTCGCGAAATAGGCGAAAAAGTTATAAAGTCATTATTGAAATTATCCTGCGACAGCGACTGGGGAGTTAGAAGACCTGCTGCATGGTCGTTGGGTGAGTTAAAACTGATTATGCCGAAAGACATGAACCTGAAGGTTTTAAATCAACTCCTGTTACTTTCCGATGACATGGTTTCGGGGGTAAGGGCAAGAGCAGTATATTCCCTTGGAAAACTTGGTTCAATTATTCCCGCGGATATGCATGAAAAAATAATAATAAAAATTCTTTTCCTTGCCAAAGACCCGGACTGGATTGTAAGGAGAGCATCGGCGGAATCTCTTGGAAATTTAAAAATTATAATCAAAAAAGAAATGAAAACAGATGTTGTAAATACTGTTGTTGATTTAAGCGAGGACCCCATGTGGGGGGTAAAAGAGAAAGGCATTCATTCACTTGTTTTACTTGATGAAATTGTTCCCGATAATATAATGGACAGAACTATCGCTAAATTATTGGGATTAACAGGGGATGATAACGATATTGTAAAAGTTATGTCTGTCCAGTCGCTTGGAAAAATCGGAAAAAGAATTCAAAAGGATAAGCAGGTCCATACCTTTGAAAAAATCATTGAATTATCTTACGATTTTGAGTGGAATGTCCGCAGGGTTTGTGCTTTAACAATCGGGGAATTAACAAAAAAATTTAAAAATATTCCCGAAGAGCAAAGAACAGAGATAATTGAAAGAATGCTGAATCTTTGCGGTGATCGGGACTGGAGCGTGCGGGATGCGTCGGCAAGGGCAATCGGGGGCATGGGCGTTGTTATACCAAAACCCCTGTCTGAAAAAGTTATAAGTAAATTGATGGAATTGACCGTTGATTTTGACCCGAGTGTAAGGGATTCTGCGTTCAGGTCAATCAAGAGGTTGAAATTTATCATTCCTGCGAGCATGAAAGAAGAAGTTGATAATGCACTGGAATTTTACGAATAATTTTTTAAATTCAATTTTATTTTAATTTTCAAATTTAATTTATTAAATGGAATTCATTGAAATCTTTCTTGAACCTTACGGGCTGGGACCGTTCACGAAAATAATTGTTGCAGCAATCATAATCCTTGCATCGGTTATCGCGGCAAAAATCGTATTTTATCTTATTGAAAGATGGTTCACAAAACTTGCGTCAAGAACGAAAACGGAAATTGACGATAAAATTTTGGAAATATTAAGAAAGCCGCTTTATTATATAATTATTTTAATAGGCGTTCAACTCGCATTAGGATACCTGCTTGTGAGTTACACGCCTTACGGCGATTATGTTTCAATGTCTATAAAAATCGTTTTAGTTTTGGTTGCGGCTTATCTCATATCAAATATTATAACTATTATAATTAATGACTTCGGGAAAAAGATCTCGGAAAAAACAGAGTCAACGCTTGATGATGAAGCACTGCCGTTTATCGTGAAGTTAATTAACATAGCAATTTACCTGTTTGCAATATCAATAGTACTGGATACATTAAACATTAATATCACCCCGTTGATAGCAGGTCTTGGAATTATTGGTTTTGCCCTGGGCTTCGGTGCAAAGGATGTAGTTGCAAATATTTTAGCCGGTTTTTTCATCCTGCTTGACAGACCATTCATAAGGGGTGAGCGAATTGAAGTAAGCGGCAACTCGGGCGATGTTTTTGACATAGGGCTGAGGACAACAAAAATAAAGACGCCGACAAATGAAATCGTGATAATCCCGAATTCCGATATTGTTTCAAGTGCAGTTAGAAATTATGCTCTCCCTGAGATGAGAGTTAAACTGATCGCGGACTACGGTGTTGCTTACGGCAGCGATATTGAGAAGGTAAAAAAAATTATTCTTGATGTTGCAAAGGAGTCAAAAAGCGTGCTTGAAGACCCCGCGCCGGAAGTGTATTTTCTTGAGTTCGGCGATTCCTCACTTAATTTTAAACTGGTCTGCTGGATGCCGGACTTCAGGAGTTACGGCGTTCGCGACGAGTTAAACACGAAAATCAGCGAGAGATTTGCAAAAGAAGGAATTGAAATCCCGTTTCCGACGAGAACTGTTTATCTTGAAAAGGAATAATAAAATTTTTAAACCGGGCTTTTTAGAGACAACTGACATCATTTGCTCGTTTTCTTGTTTAAAAATCTAAAATATTAAAAAATAGGCATCGGTTTTTCAAACCTCGCAATATTTTTTATTGCAAATCATTATACTTTATATTACAATAAAAAATGCTTTACATAATCGGTCTCGGTCTCTATGACGAAAAAGACATAACTCTCAGGGGCATGCAAGCCCTGAAAAATTGTAAAAAAATTTACGCGGAATTTTACACAAATTTATGGCACGGGAACATTGAGAATCTTGAAAAAATGAGTGGAAATAAAATTAAAATTCTAAATCGCGGGATTATTGAAGAAACACCTGAAGAATTCTTAAATTTTGCAAAAACAGAGGATACCGCACTTCTTATCCCCGGCGACCCGCTCGCTGCGACAACCCACATTGACCTTGTTTTGAGAGCGGAAAAACAGGGAATTCCTGTAAAAATTATTCATTCATCTTCAATATTTTCGGCAGTCGGCGAGACAGGAATGCAGATTTACAAGTTCGGGAAAACAACATCAATCGTTTTTCCCGAAAAAAATTATTTCCCCGAGTCGCCTTATGATGCACTTTGTAGTAATTTAAAAATGAATTTGCATACATTGTTTCTGCTTGATGTGAAATATGACGAGAGCAGGTACATGACCGTTAATAATGGAATTGAAATTCTGCTGCAAATTGAAAAAAAGCGGGCGGCAGGAATTTTTACAGAAAAAACATTATGTGTCGGCTGTGCGCGGCTCGGAGGAGAGGAAGAGATAAAATACGGGACGGCAAAAGAATTAATGAGACACGACTTTGGAGCGCCGCCGCATGCTTTAATTGTTCCTGCTAAACTTCATTTCGTTGAGGAAGAGGCGCTTTTAAGATATAAAATTCAATAAATTTTTTATTTAATTTTTGAGTTAATAAATGTTTAAATTCTAAAGGCGCCCGCAGTCAATTTCGTATAACGGAATGGCGGTAGAGTAGGGCAGTGGGCTTCCGCCCACCGCCCCCTCATCAAACCGTGCGTAGGGTTTTCCCCTACACGGCTTTCCGATGACCTTCTTTCTTACGCATTCGAATAGCGAGACCAGTAAATTATGT
>MCBE01000232.1 GCA_001723845.1 Candidatus Altarchaeales archaeon WOR_SM1_SCG | reverse complement strand
GTAAAACCCCTCCCGTCTTGCGTTCTTCGCGGCAATTTTGTGAATCCATCATCTTTCAAAATCCGATCAATCGTGTTGATGCTGACTTTGAGGTTTTCTTCGCAGAGTTTATCATATATGTCATATACTGAAAGGTTCTTTTTTCTCCATGAGATTATCTTCCCAGTTACTTTTTCAGGTGTTCGCCGACCTTTTGGCCCATTCTTTTTTTCAGGGAAGAATTGCAGTTTTCCTTGTTTGAAATCTGAAACAATACCTTTGAATGTTGGGATAGCATAACCAAAACGCTTTGCGATTTTCTTCTGCGTGGCTCCTTCTTCCAGATAATATGCCCTGAGGGCATCATACTTTTTTTGATCAGGGGTGTTCGGTTCCAGAAAATATTGTTGTGGGTCCATTTTTGGTGTGTAAGTGAGTTAATAGTATATAGAATTATGATACATACTATAAAAATGGATCGGTGCTAAATTCTGTGGATGTTAGAAAAAACAGATAGATATAGCACCCTCAATAATGTGTTTTCTATGAAACCATGTAACTATAGCTCGGATTTTTGAAAATTTTAGGTGTCATGTAGGTCATACTCTGAAGAGATAACAAAATAATAACATATGTCCGCAGGTTAGTGATTTTGAGATTTTTCAGATGAAAAACTTGCAGAGAAGGTAGGGTTAATTATGATAGATAATGCCTCTGTGAAAATCCCTGTTAAATCAGAAGTTTTTTTCCCTGAACTCAGGCGGTTTTCCTCGCTCTACCCCGACATACCCGGATTTTCAACTCTTGTCATGAAGGAGAAAGAAATTTTAGCTGAAAAAATCAGGGCAATAATGACCCGCACCCGGGCAAGAGATGTCTATGATTTATGTTTCCTGCTAAAGAAAGGAACTGAAACAGACCCTGTGCTAATCCGGGAAAAGTTAAAATACTACGACATTGAATGGAACCTTGATGAGTTCATCAAGTATCTGGACGCCTGCGAAGGCATCTGGAGAACCGAACTTGAAACTCTTGTAAAAGACCCCGGGAGCTTTTCAGATACAAAAGAGAATATTACCCGGTTGCTCAATGTAAAGTATGTGGAATAGAAGATTGGAGGGGTAAGAATTTTTGCGATGTTTTAATAAATTTTAAATTTAATTGGAAATTTACAGCGAGTTCCCATCATATTAAGTAACCATGGATGAATTGTTAATAATAAACTTAATTGCAATTTCAACAGCAGTAATAGGATGTGCGGCAGCATCGGTCACGGATTTGAAAACGAAACTGATCCCGAATAAAATACCGTTTGTCATGCCCAATGCACAGGCTCAGATAATCAAGCACTTCGTGTTTGCTATGTATTTCTGATTCCCGCCCCTGCTCTTTTCTTTCGGTCGTGGCGGTATTCGTCTATTTTTTGTCATTGTAATGTAATTATAATTTATTAATTTTATGAATTATTTTGTGATTAACAAAACAATCGGCACTCTTTTCCTATTCCAGCAGCCACTTCCATAATGGTTTATAAATTATTTGTTTTCCTTCTATGTATTCTTCCGCTTCGCTGTCTCCTGTGATAATCAAGCCATCATCCAGGTTAAATTTTTTCAACGCCTCTGTTAAACCTTTAATTTCCCTTTCCCTGTTTTCTTCTGTCAATTTACAGCAAACCCGGATTGCTTCTTTAACTTCCAGCCCGTCTTTAATTAAAAAATCGCATTCATGTTTGTCTTTCCAATAATATATTTCTTTCCCCTGCCTTTTTAGTTCTAAAAAAACCGCATTTTCATAAATTTATTTTGATCCGGGCATTAATTTAGATACTTTCGGATTTCCGGTCTAATCCGAATATCATTTAAAAATTTTTCAAGTTTGGCAGCGTCTATGTAATTATTAAACAATTTGAATAAAAAGCGCGCGTCTTCAATGTCCTTCTCTGACCCCAAAAAGAGTTTGTAGGCGATTTGCAGTTCTATAGGTCCAACAAACAATCTTTCGTTATCTATGCATACCTCTATCCTGTTATCAAGGTCGTAGCGGTCTAAGTCCTTTTTTGCAAATTTAAATTCTATGTTCGGAATGAATTCACCTTTTTTTGAGAATCGCAGCGCCAATCCATCAATTAGATATTCATAAGCGTAACTAACTTCATTTGAATTATGGCACTCGTATCCTTCAAGATCGTTCCAGAATCTCTTAAAGTCGCCAAAACTGATAGGTTCAACGAACATATCCACATCCTCGCTGGCGCGATTTCTACCAAATAATATTGCAACATATCCTGAGATTATTACATATTTTGCGTGATTATCCAATATGGTTGTGAATCCAAAAACGAACCGGTCCAGTTTAGACAAAATTTTGTCATTCAATACGATTTTGTTTTGTGAGTAAATTAGTTCCATTTTACACATGTAGATATGTATTCAACCGGGTTCATCCCAAAACCTCAACCTGCTGGCGAGACCACTCGCGATTCGGGGTTTTCTTCAGCCACTCAACATAACTGTCAATAAACTTCAACCGCTCCTCAAAGTTTTTCTTCTTTTCTTCTTCAAGTTCCTGTAAATCTATTTTCATAATATATAATTTACATTACAATTAAAAATAACAATCAATAAATAAAGAACAAAGATTAAAAATGATAAAAGCCATTGCTGCCGTCTATGAGAAATTATTTAAATTGAATTATATCTTTCATTCCCACTTCTCCCACAATTCATAATCAACATCCCGGTAATTCCCCTCATCATCGGTCTTGAAAAATTTCCATTCGTTTTTTACCGGGTCTATGACAAGAGCGACATTATACGGCTTGTAAAACTGCTGTGCGTGTGTCATAATATCTATTTCCGACAAAAAGCAGCCGTATCCCGGATGAGAATGATACCAGCCGATAATTACCTCGTCATCTCTTATCTCGCCTGCGACTTTTCCAAGTGATTCCATCTTAAATTTTGTGGTTGTTTTTGTTGAATCGGTTTCCGCTGTCACAAGCCGCTCAATTACGACATAAGTTCTCTTTTCCCATTCCCTCACCTTACCGAGCATAAATCCGATGGTCTCATCAGGCACTGCTTTTTTTGCCTGTTCTATTGCTTCTGCCAGCGCATCCTTGCGGATATAGACCTCAGACACAGGTTCTGTTTCAGCCATGTTAATTGGTTAATTAAATTATTAATTTTACTATTAATTAAAATTTTCATTTAAATCTTTTTCAACAAGCATATCCCGATTATTGTCATCAGCAAAAAAATAATTATAAAAAATTCCTCTGCCCTTAACCTTCCGGTGTATGGGATTTCTACAAACTCTTCAGGGATTTTAATTTTCCTGTTTATGCTGACATTTCTTGTAAATTCATTGAAACTTTCGCCCGAACTTGCTTTTATATAAAGCGTGTAATTCCCGTCGGGAATTTTAAATAAAAATTCCGGTGTTTCGTTTGAATTTCCCGATACATTTAAAATTTTTGCAGTGCAGTTGCTGTAGTCCTTTGTATTGCTTTTAATGCAGACACTAACATTATATTCCCGTTCTGCCGGATTTAAATTTTTTATATCCGCCTCTACCTTAAACTCGCTTCCTATTATGATTTTAACGCCCGTGATTATCCCCGGGTCAACCGAGAGTTCCGACTCGGCAGCAGCATAAGGAAATGTTTTTACAATCACGGGAAGGAAGTATTTTAAATTTTTATTTTTCATTTTTAAAACCGCGAAATTCAATGTTAAATTTTTCCTTGAATATGGCTCCATATAAAATATTTTATCGCCCGGCAAATGACTGATTTCATCCACGCTGAACACATCATAAGTTCCTATGACTGGTGAGTTAATTAAATTTTTTAATTCAAGTGTTGCGTTAATTAGCGTATTTTCCCCGACCTCGGAATCGTTAAATACGAGATTTGCATCTAAAATTTTTGTTTTATTAATTTTTAAGAATTTTATTTTTTCATTTTTTTCATTATAGACGCCTTCGTTTGTTTTCCCCTTTACTTTCTCGCCCATTTTTTCCGCGTCTTCCCATTTTCCTTTCAAGTCCCCCGCAACGCTTCCCGTCCATTGAATGTTCTCCCTGATTAACGCATTATTCGCATCTCTTGAAAATACAATATGCGCGCCGTCAACAAATCCCATTTCATTGTATGTGGGATCAAAGGAAATCCACCGGTTGTCATAATAAATCTCAGCCCAGGCGTGAGCATTCCACTCCTCGCCGTTATACACAAGACCCGCGACATCTCTTGCGGGAATATCCTGTGACCTTGCCATTGAGATCAACAAGCGCGATAATTCATCACAAACACCTTTTCTATTTTCAAAAACCCATGAAGCATCTTTTTCCGTATCCGAGTAATTCAGGTCATACACGACATTTTCATGAATCCAGAACGACATTTCCGCCGCATTGATTAAATCATTATCGGAATTTGTTAGTTCAGCCGCTCGTGTTTTGATTTCATTGTTCCATCTTGTTATGTTATTGTCGTTTTTCAGGTATTCCCTGGTGTCATTTAATTTTTCAAAAATTACGGGAAAGCTCTTTTTTTCTACCTCCATGTTTATCTTATAGTAAAGAACATTTTCATACTCATGGGAATTCCGGGGCAGGACCCATGTAAACGCAATCTCCCTGTTTCCCTTTTCATCGGTTATTATTGACGATTCCGGTATTGAATCAAAAGATAAAATTTTTTGATTGGCATCTTCAAGAGGAAATGTCTGGCTGTAGGTTATTTCATTAACCCCTTCTGTTATATGGATTTTCCCTGAAATTTCCATAAAAATTTTTGAAGAGGTTATTTCCTTAGGGTTTATTTCCTCTGCTGCCGCGGGAAATAAGGTCATTAAAATTAATATTAAAATTATTTTTTGCATGTTATTTATAGGGATTGAGAAAATAAAATGAAAATTAAAATTAAAATTCACGACAACTCTCGTATCCTTTCAACGCCGCCTATTTTCCTGATAACTTCGGCAGCTTCTTTTGGGACGAGTTCCTCCCACCGCTTGCCTTCAAAAATCTTTCTCCGGATTTCCGTACCCTCGTGTCTCCCGCGGTCATAGAGTCCCTGTCTTCTAACAACAAATCCGGCTTCTTTAAACAATCTTGTGACTAATTTATTTCTCGTGTACACGACATCAAATTCCGGTGTAAGGGAAATGACATGCGAAACCCAGATTGAATTATTGTTCACATCAGGAATGGGAATTATCAAATAATTGAAATTTTTAAAATTATTATTTCTGTTTTTCAATGAATCAAGAGAATTTTTAAGCATCGTCACCCGCTCACCGGCAGTAAACGGGTTCTTTTGAGTGTGGCTTTCCTGTGAACTTCCGATTCCTATGATTATTTCATTAAAGTCCCTTGCAATCTCTTCAATGACCTTTATATGCCCCGAGTGCAGCGGCTGGAATCTCCCGATGAGTAAGGCGCTCTTGGTATCCATTTTGTTAACAAATATTATATTATAATGATTAAATTTAAATAAAATAGATAATATTGAATAAGATAAAATGCAATGCTCCCAATGTAGCAAAACCTCGGTAGTTGAACTGAAATACTCAAAACAATTTTTATGCAAGCCCCACTTTACCCGCCTGTTTGAAAAACGAGTCCGAAGAACGATAAGAAAAAATAAACTCCTCAGGTTTGACGATAGAATAGCGGTTGCTCTTTCAGGCGGCAAGGATTCCGCGGTTTTGCTTAAAATTTTAAATGAATTAACAAAAAAAGTCAGGACATCATCTCTTTTTGCAATCACGATTGATGAGGGCATTGCCGGCTACAGCGAAAATAACATTGAAATTACAAAAAAATTCTGTGAAGAACTGGAAATCAGACATTATATTTTTTCATTTAAAGATGAAATCGGGATTACAATGGATGAAGTCGTAAATAAAATAAAAAATCTCAGCAAAGCCGCTCCGCCGTGCAGTTACTGCGGCGTGTTCCGGAGGAATTTATTAAATATTAAAGCACGGGAACTGGAAGCGACAAAAATTGCAACAGGACATAATCTTGACGATGAATGCCAGGTGATGTTTATGAACTTCATCAGGGGGGACCTGGGAAGGATTGCAAGAATGGGAACATATACCGGGATTATCAAAAATGAAAAATTTGTCCCTAAAATAAAGCCGCTCCGGGAATGCCCTGAAAATGAAATTAAAATTTATGCGGAACTAAACAAACTTGTTTTTAATTCAAAAAGATGTCCTTATTCAAGATACGCATTCAGGGAGACAGTCAGGAACTGCTTAAACGGGATTGAAGAAAAACACCCTGGAAGCAAGTTCCAGGCATTGAAAAGCATTGACGAATTAATCCCGATTATGAAAGAGGTTTATAAAACCGGTGAACTGCCGAATAAGTGTGAAATTTGCGGTGAATTAACATCAGGGGGGGTGTGTAAGTTTTGTGAGATTATGGGGGAGTTTCAACTTTTATAAAACTCCGCCGCATCCTCCGGGCTCATTGTATTAATAACGATCCCTGAGCCGAATTCAAACCCCGCCCATTTTGCGAGCCGGGGGCAGATTTCAACATGAAAATGCAGGTTGCTGCAGTCGCTTTCATCCGGGGCAAAGTAAAATAAAATGTTATAAGGCGGGTCATTGAGCATCGTTTTTAATTTCATTAAAATTTTTTTCAGTATTTTTGCAAAGGAATATTTTTCCGCTTCCGTCATATCTTTAATCCCTTTTACATGACGTTTCGGCATAATCCAGACCTCAAACGGAAATCTTGAAGCAAACGGTGCAAAGGATGCTGCATGCTCGTCTTCAAAAATTCCCCTCTTTGTCTTCATTTCCGCATTTGAGATGTCGCAGTACGGGCAACTTTTATTTTTCTCATCGTATTTTTTTGACGCGGAAATCTTCTCCTGCACGGCACCCGGAACCTGCGGCAGTGAGATTAACTGTATATGCGTATGCGAAAGGGATGCTCCTCCTTCTATGCCCCAGTTTTTGAAAATATACACATACTTAATTTTTTTATCATTCATTGATTCTTCAATCCTTTTTGAGCAGACATCAAGAACTTTAACAATATGTCCTGCACTTAAATCATCTATATTTTTGTCATGCTCAGGTGTTTCAACAATAACCTCATGCTCCCCGTATGCAGGAATTGATGTCAAGAAATTACCTGAATTTTCAATTAATTTTCCTTCCTCAGGGGTTACTGCGGGAAATTTATTCGGGAAGCACCTGATAATCCATTCGCTGTTTTCTTCAACCCTGCATATTTCAGGCGGCGTCAGATGCTCATTTCCGGGGCAAAAAAAGCAAACCTTTGATTTTACTTCCCTGTTTTCCTCATGGCGGAAATCCTGCGGTCGCTTTCCCCTTCCTTTGGATATTATAACCCACCTGTTTAGGAGGTAATCTTTTCTTAATTCGTTCATTCTTGAAGTTATATTAATTTAATTAAAATTCAGCGGAAATATTAAATAACGCCCGTTGCTTCTGCCAGACCTTCTGCCTCTTTTTCGCTTAAACCGTCCCTTAAAATCGTGTACCTGTCCCGAAGCGATGCTGCAATTGTTAATGCCTTGATTATATATTCATTTTCAATCCCGAGTTCTTCCGCGGTAACGGGAGCGCCGATAATTTTCAATGCTTCTTTAATTTTTTTCCAATTTTCATCCCCGTGAAGGTATGCAATCATTATAGTCCCGACTCCGCACTGCTCTCCGTGCAGCGCGGGCTTCGGGCAGATTATATCAAGAGCGTGGCTGAATAAATGCTCTGATCCCGAGCAGGGGCGCGATGAGTCCGCAATCCCGATAGCAACCCCGCTTGAAATCAGGGCTTCAACAACTATGCTTACATCATCTGAAATCTTTTTTGCATTATCCATTACGATCTGCGCGCTGAGCATGGATAAAGACGATGCGTAATCGCCGTAATATTCTCCTTTTTCTTTGTGCGCGAGTTTCCAGTCAAGAACCGCCGTGTAGTTTGAAATCGCATCCGCGCAGCCCGCTGCAAGCAGCCGGTGCGGTGCTTTTTTAATAATATTCGTATCCGCAATTATTGCAACCGGGCTTCTTGCTTTAATAGATATCGGCTTGTCCTTTTTTAATGATACAAGGGGTGATGTTATACCGTCATGTGCTGCCGATGTCGGTATGCTCAAGAAAGGAATTTTTGATTTATAGGATGTGTATTTTGCAGTATCTATTACCTTTCCGCCCCCGACACCCGATATAAAATTAATTTTTTTATTTTTAATGCATCTTAAAATTTCTTTAAAATCAGGAACTTTTGTTTCAATTATCACGAGTTCCGAACCAAGCGATTCTGCAACTTTTTTTCCTGCGACTTTATAAGTTATCTCATCGGAAATTACAAGCGAATTTCCTGCTAAATCCAATTCGCGGCAGACCCGGCTTATATAATTTACCGCATTATCTCCGACAACAACTCTTCTCGGAAGTTCAATATTTTTCATTATAAATTTTTAATTAATTTAAAAGCAAATATAAAAATAATATTCATTCAATTAATGCCCTCTCTGGTAATTATTGCATGTTTTTAATTAAATTTTTGTTGTATTTAAGTAAAATTTGCAGGGGAAATATAAAAAATAGGATTCACTATCGTTCGCGATATTTTTTATCGTAAGAACGAACTTTCCAATACGATAAAAAATGCAAAAAGTCATAGCCGCACTGATAATAAAGGACGGTAAAATCCTGATAGCAAGAAGAAAAAAACCTAAAGTTCTTGAAAACAAATGGGAGTTTCCCGGCGGGAAATTAGAACCCGGCGAAACACCTGAGCAGTGCCTGTCAAGGGAACTTTTTGAAGAACTAAATATTATTGCAGAAATAAAAGAATTTATCGGTTCAAACATACACGAGTATAAGCACGGGAAAGTTGAAATACTGCTTTACAGGGCAGAATACATTTCAGGCGAGTTTAAATTAAATGAGCATAAAGAAATCAGGTGGATTTTGCCTGCGGAATTTGGCGATTATGATTTCCTGGATGCGGATGTCCCGATTATAGAAAAATTGATGAGAAAAATTGAATATGCTCAATAACTTGCGGATTTATCTAACACTTTCTTTGTGATAAGGTCAGTTTCTTGTATTCTTTTAGCAGTTCATAAAATTCCCGGGTTTTTCGTGAGAAATTCCATGAGTTTGATACGGCGATACTCAAGCATCGGGTTCATCTTTTTGCAGTGCCTTATTTCATGTATCCGGAATAACGCATGCTAAAGAAATATAAACATAACCCTGTTGTATAAAAAATTTGCGCGTGGAATTAACTTAAATCTAATTTATTATTAAATTCAAGAATTTTAATAATTTTAATAAACAAACAAAATAAAATGATTTCAATAATTGCGGGAAGCAAATCCGACGAGAAAATTGTAAAAAAAGCAAGCAGCGTGCTTGATGAAAATAATGTAAAATATTCAATTGACTACTGCTCGTTTCACAGGGAGCCGGAAAATTTAAAAAATATAATAAAAAATTCGGATGCAAAGGTCTTTATCTGCATTGCAGGGCTTTCAGCAGCATTACCGGGAGCGGTTGCTGCAATTTCTGATAAGCCAGTAATAGGCGTTCCCGTTTCTGCGAAACTCGGCGGGATTGATGCTTTACTTTCAATTGCGCAGATGCCAAAAGGCGTACCTGTTGCGTGTGTCGGTATTGACAACGGGGAGAATGCAGCGCATCTTGCAGTGAGGATTTTGAAATTGATTTAATTTGAACCTGATTGATGAAAAAATTGAAAATATATTTATTTAAAACTAATTAATATTTTATTATTAAAATATTACTAAAAAATGCTCTACTTTAAAATTCACGAATGGCAGGGCGAGAAACTGGTTGCGGCATGCGACAGGGAAATTTCAGGTAAGACATTTTCCGAGGGCGAAGTCAGGTTTAAAATAGATAAAAAATTTTACGGGGATAATTTGATTAAAATGGAAGATTTTATTTCTATTTTAGAGGATGCAACAACCGCTAACCTTATGGGCAACAAGGTCGTTAGTTATGCAGTTGACCGCGGCTTTGTTGACAGTGATTGTGTCCTAAAGATTGCAGGGATAAAACATGCCCAGATTGTCGTGGTCTAAAATTTATTATTTAATTTCAGTTATTTAATTTCAGTTAATCACAAACAAAAATGAAAAACCAAAACCTGATTGTATTGAATTTTAAAACATACAAGGAATCAACAGGCGATGCCGCCTTGAAACTTGCAAAAACCTGCGATGATGTTGCAATGGAAAATAATGTAAATATTATTGTCTGCCCTCAAATCGGGGACATTTACCGAATCTCGCGTGAAGTTGATATTCCCGTATTCGCTCAAGGGTTTGAAAACATAAAATACGGGAGCAACACTGGACATGTACTCCCTGAGTCGGTAAAGGAAGCAGGAGCAGCCGGGTGTTTGTTAAATCATTCCGAGAACCGGTTGAAATTTGCAGACATTGATGCTTCAATTCAAAAATTAAAGGAACTTTGCATGACTTCAATAGTATGCACGAACAACATTGCAACAACAAAAGCAGCAGCAGCATTATCTCCTGATTATGTAGCAGTTGAGCCGCCCGAATTAATCGGTTCCGGGATTTCCGTTTCAAAAGCACAACCGGAAGTAATCACCGGCTCCGTTGATGCGGTAAAGAAAGTTAATGAAAATGTTCGCGTTTTGTGCGGTGCTGGTATAAGCACGGGCAGTGATTTGAAATCCGCACTTGAACTCGGGACAGAAGGGGTTTTGCTTGCATCGGGAATTGTATGTGCAAAAGACCCGAAAGCGGCGCTTCTGGATTTGATTTGCGGGCTTGGGTGAGAAATTTAAAAAGGCAGCATTATTTTTCGGAAAAAATCAGTGGGAATCCGGAAATTTTTATAAAATAATTTTAATATATAATCATAAATCTAAAATTATAATAAACTTTAAGATATGCAAAAATAAATAAAGATGGCAAATGCATCCATAACAATCAACCAGTTTAACGATGTCTTAAAAAGATTGGAGAAGTTAGAGCAGGGACATAAAGAAGTTCCTGTTACTATTGAGAAGGATATTGAGGAACTAAAAGAAGGATATCACAAAATTGATAAAGAACAGGCAACATTTGGCGAGAAATTAGATTCATTTCGCAGAGAGTTTCGAACAGAAATAAAATCACTTGAAAAACGCTTTACTATGATGTGGGGGCTGCAAGTTGCGACATTTTTAGCAATCCTGGTTTTAATCTTGAAGGATATTATATTTCCATGATTTGGGGAATTTATGAAACTCTAAATAAATTAAGGTGGTAAATTGATTAAGTATTTGAGTTCAAGATTAAGAAAATGACATTTGAAATTTTTTAATTCCTTTTCATATGATAAAATCTAATATATAATAATTTATAAAATCAAAATGGGTAAAATAGAACAAACAGCAACAGATTTGGCTAAGGGATGTATGTTACCAAAAGAAGGGAAAATGGACTTTACAAGAATTAGTTCATATGAAGGACACCAACACCTACATATTGGAAATAGTAGTCCGAAAGTAATAACTCAAAGATATTAAAGATAGTTTTTCCTTTATTGCATAGGCATTCAAGATAGATTCTTCGTGTTAGTGTTAATGTGTTAAAATTTTTTATTAAAGTTGATGTAAATAGATCCAATTTCTGGATTTGTCTAAATCTCTCAAAATTAAGCAATTCACTCAATTAAATAAGATTTATCGTCCTTTTCCATAAACCTTATCATGATGCTCATAATCCAGAAACTCAACTAAATTTTCTTTTTCATTTATTTCAAAGGTAAGAACATAAAAACCAATCTGCACCCGCCAGGTATTCTGCATTGGAACTTTTAACGGTTTGTAGTGATGCGGTTCAATTATAATCTCATTAATTTTGTTTCTGATCCTGTTAAATGTCTTTTTATCTTTTTTCCGGATCTTGAATAATTTTTTCTCAAGTTTTGGTTTTATCTCAAAATTATACTTTGTCTTAAAGAATTATGCATCAAAATGTGAATCAAAGTCCTCCATTGAAGTAAATACCCTGCCTTTTTCCTTTCTTATCTCATTTAGTTTTTTAATATACTCCGGGCGGACTTCCTCCTCTATGTTGGTTTCTATGTCTATGTATTTTTCTATAAATTTCAGCCGGTTGTTCATGTCAGTTAACATATCCAGGACCTTATGTTCAAAAACTACGGTTTCCATTTTATTTGTTAGATTTTATAAAAAATAATTGCTCCCGCCGGGATTCGGACCCGGGTCACCGGATCGAAAGTCCGGAATGATTGGCCGGTCTACACTACAGGAGCATATTAATTATATTATTATTTATAAATTAAAATTACAGTTTAAAATTTTAAAAATCAATTTAAAAATTTTGAATTTATTTAATTATCTCGGGAGTTCAATCTCAATATGTACGCCGTCAGGAACCTGGACCCGCATTATCTGCCTTAAGGAGCGTTCATCTGCTTCAACATCAATCACTCTTTTATGAATTCTCATCTCCCATCTTTCCCATGTACTTGTGCCTTCACCGTCAGGGGACTTCATGGTCGTGATTTTCATCTTCTTTGTAGGAAGCGGAATAGGTCCTGCAAAATCCACGCCTGTTTTCTCGGTGACGCTGATTATTTCATTGCAAACTTTATCTATTTTCACGGGATCCTTTCCTATAAGTAATATTCGCGCTTTTTCTGCTCTCATCTTTGTTAATTGATATTGATATTGAATAATTAATTAGAATTAATATAAAATTAAGATTATTTTAATTTCTCTAAATATTACTTTTTATTACTTTTTTTATTACTTTTCAAAAGCAAAATCATTCACCCGAATAAATAAAAATTTCTCCTTTACCGGTTTCCGCAAGATCGCCGCTGTACCTTTTATATAATCCTGCAATATATTTATCATCCACTGCAATATCGTATTTTCTCAATTCATTTAAAAACAAACGCACAAAAACAGGATTTGATGTTGAATTATATTTGAATGTCGGAAGCATTTCAGAATCCCTGCAAATAATGATTGTCCCGTCTTTCATTTCTGCTCCCGCACGATTTCCCGCGTTTCCGAAACAGTATATCGTGCCGCCGGTCATGTAGGCACCTGCGAAATCTTCCATGTTTCCGAAAATAACAATTGTTCCCTGGTACATTGCTGTTCCGGGGTTGTTTCCTGCGCTTCCGTCAACCGTTATTATCCCGTTTTCCATGCCCTTCTTTGCCCCCCTGTAGCCGGAGCCAAGGAAATTTCCAGCGTTCCCCTTTATTCTTATGATGCCTCCTTTCATTTCCGCACCTGCCCAGTCGGATACATTTCCATCTACAATTATTTCGCCGCCGGTCATTTCCGCACCAAGATGCATCCCGCAGTTCCCGTTTATTGTAATTTTCCCGCGGCTCATTTTTGAGCCGATATGCTTAACCCTCGTAACATCACCGTTTATTTCAATATCGGAATTGTTGTTATCCAAAAACTCAAAAAGTTCATCCAATCTTTTATTCCTGTTGCCGTGAAGCACAGGTAAATTTTTTATTTCATCAATGCCTTTGCCGCCAAACACATCCGGTGATATACATTCTGCATCAACCGGGATATTTGTTTCCGCGACCGTATTTTTAGGAGTTAATATCATTTTAATTTATTGTTTTTTTAAGTTTTATTATTCTATTATTATTCTATTATTTTTTTTAAACCGCATCAACTCTTTTAACTTCAGGTATTTTTTCCTTTAAAATTTTTTCAATGCCGTGCTTTAGAGTCATCTGCGACATCGGGCAGCCGGCACATGCCCCGACAAGACGGACTTTAACAATTCCCTCCTCTGCATCAATAAGTTCAACATTCCCGCCGTCTGCCTGGAGCATCGGTCTTATCTCGTCCAGTGCTTTTTCAACTTCATCTTTTAATGTCATTTTATGTTATAATTCATTATTAATTATGATTAAATAAAATTTAAATAGAAGTTAATGTCTTTTTTATTTAAACTATTGTAAACTATTGTAATATTATTTAAATTATTGTTAATTATTAATTATTAAGAATATTTAATTTATTAATATTTAATGAGAATATATAATATATAACATTTAATTATCTATTATTAACAAATAATGGATTATTTTGTCTAAATTCAAATTTAATAAAAAAAATAAAAATGGATGAAATAAATATAATCTGGATCCAGGGCCAGGGATGTACTGGCTGCACGGTTTCTCTTACGGGTGGAACACACCCCAGTATTGTTGATGTTTTGACCGGCTTTATGCCTCAACTAGAAGGGTTAAAATTGGTTTATCACCCCACGCTTATGGCAACATGGGGTGAAGAAGCATCACAGGTTTTAGCGGATGCACAAGAAGGAAAATACGACCCCTTCGTGCTGATTGTTGAGGGCAGCGTGCCTGATGAAAAAAAAGCATGCCGGGACGGCGGATATTACTGCAGCATTGGCGACCTTAACGGAGAAATGATTGTGTTTAGCGATGTACTTTCAAAGCTTTCTAAAAGAGCAGGAGCAATTGTTGCTGTTGGAACATGCTCGTCTTTCGGCGGGATTCCGCACGGAAAGCCGAATCCCACGGGAGCGAAAAGTGTTCTTGAATTCCTGGGTAAGGATTACAAAAGTGCCCTCGGGCTTCCCGTGATTAACATTTCAGGGTGTCCTCCGCAGGGAGAAACTATAATTGAAGCATTAGGGCATCTTGTACTGACCGCAAGAGGCGCTCTCCCGGTTCCCGAACTTGACGAGCACAACCGCCCCGTATTTTTATACGGTCCGAAAGCACATGAAATCTGCCCTCGTGCGGGCTATTTTGCCGAGGGAAAATATTCCAAAGAATTCGGCGATGCGCACTGTATGGGCATGCTTGGCTGCAAAGGACCCATTACTCACTGCCTGGTTCCTTCAAGGGGTTTTATTGAAGGTGTCGGCGGCTGCACCACGGTCGGGGGAATCTGCATCGGCTGCACCGAGCCGGAATTTCCTGACGAGCCGTTTGCCCCGTTCCTGAAGAAAGCACCGGCTGGAGCTTATGCCGAGGAGACGATTGGCGATATTAAAGGTAAAATTTCGGCAATACTCGGGAGGTTAACGTCAAGAAAGATTTAATGGAATTCAAAAAATTAAAATTCAATTAAAAATTCAATAAAAAATAATTTATAAAATTAAAATTAAATTAAAAATTTAAATCTTTTAAAAATGGCAAAAGAACTTATAATAGAACCCCTGACAAGGATTGAAGGTCATCTGGCAATGCATGTAAAAGCGGATGAAAAAACAAAAAAATACACGGATGCACATTCTTATGCAACAATGTTTCGCGGCTTTGAAATAATACTCAGGAACCGGGAACCGGCGGATGCAATCTGGATTACGCAAAGAATCTGCGGCGTATGTCCCCTGCCGCACGCAACGGCAAGTGCGCAGTGTGTTGATATGACATACAATGCTCCCCCGCCTCCTGTCGGAATAGCACTCAGGAATTTTACATTAATTGCAGAAGAACTCTATGATTCGCCTCTCGGATGCTGTATCCTTGAAGGTCCTGATTATTCGGAACAGATTTTAGGAAAATATGCTCCCGATGTATTAAACGATGCGCAGAAAACAAAAGCGAATAATTCGGACAAGCACGGCTATGCAAAAGTAGGAGATATTTTAACGGGCTTAAACCCGATAACCGGCTCAATCTGGTTAAAAGCCCTCGGAATGTCAAAACTCGGGAGAAAGATGGCATCGCTTCTTGCAGGAAAGCACCCTCATGTCAATTCATTTGTCCCGGGAGGAATCGGGAAAACAATTAACGCATCAGACCTTGAAGAGTACGCAGGGATGTTGTTTGAACATGTCGCGTTCAGCAAGGAATTTATATCAATATTTGATGATTTAATTGATTTTATGCAAGGGTACTATGAAGATGTCGGTGTTCGTGAGCCGATATTTTTAAGCGGCGGCTGCTATGAGGACCTGGGAGCATATAACGCAAACTACAGGGACATGAATGATTGGGGAGAAAAAAGAGCGGTAACTCCCGGCGTTTTTGCAGATGGTAAAATTATAACAAATAATTTAATTGATATAAATTTAGGTGTCAGGGAATTTGTTGACCATTCACACTACGAGGACTGGGACAGCATTGAAATGGAGTCCGATCCTCTTGGAAACAAGGTTGACAAGAACCACCCGTGGAACGAGCAGACAAAGCCAAAGCCGGGTCCTCCCAAAAATTGGGATGATAAATATACCTGGCTGAAAACCCCGAGATGGGCGGAAAACAAAAAGACGCATGTCGTTGAAGTCGGACCTCTCGCGAGGATGTTTATAACCGCGAAATCAAGAAAAGTTCCCGAAGCAACGGGTAAGTCGCTTAAATTTACGCTTCCTTCTTCAAGAAGAATTGACGCTAAAGTCCCCGGAGAACTGGATGTTGAATGGAAGATTCCGAAAACAATGAATGCGCTTGAAAGAATCAGGGCAAGAGCGTACTTCCATGCATACACCGCTTATGTTGCATACAATCAACTGCTTGCAGCACTCGGGGCGGTTAAGGCAGGAAATACAAAGGTCTGGAATAAATACGAGAAACCAAAGGAAGGTATCGGTGTCGGCATAAATGAAGCGATGAGAGGAATTGTTGCACACTGGTGCATAATGAAAGACGGTAAGATTCATAAATACCAGGTGATTGCACCAACGACATGGAATGCTTCTCCAAGAGACTCCGAAGGAAGACCCGGACCTTACGAAGATGCAATTATCGGGAGTCCTATGACAGAGAAAGGCACATTTGACGGAATAGATGTCGTAAGAACTATAAGAAGTTTTGACCCATGTCTTGCGTGTGCAATTCATGTCTATGACGGCAAAGGTGTTTTGAAAAAGAAGGAAGAGGTTTCACCCGCATGCGGTTTGTGAATTTAAAGAAAATTTTAATAAAATTATAATTGATGCGTGTAAGGTAGAGCAGTGAGCTTTCGCTCGCCGCCCCTTCGTCAAACCGTGCATGAAGTTGATTGGCACTCTTGAAAAATTAGCAGGTTTAACTATCATAGCATTCATTACCGGTGGAAGGTGGATGGGCAGTAATTTATTTTTAGTTCTTACCTGATGACTGCAAATATATTTGATACCTGCCGCATTATCTCCTTGCTTTTTATTCCAATCTTTTTTTTAAAAAAGGTATATAAATTAATGATTAATCATTATAAATTCCGCCTCCACAATCCCTTTTCACATTTATTTTTAAAGGATGATTATTAATTAATAAAATATTAAAAATAAAATATTAAAAATTTTTTTCTAATATTCAAAAATTAAAATGAAAGACATCGCCCGCGTAAAAAGTGTTGAAAGAGAAACATCCGAAAACATTGGAAAAGCAAAGTCAGACGCTGAAAAAAGGATTAAAAAAGCGATGGAAAAAAAAGAGGCAATTGTTAAACAGGCAATTGAGAAGGTAAAGGCGGAGTCAGAGGAAAAAAGAGAAAAAATACAGTCGGATGCAAAAAAAGAGGCGGCGAAAATAATTGCAAACGCGGAGAGGGAAATCAAGGGAATCAATGACCGGGGATTAAAAAATTTCAATAAAGCAACCGAATTAATTATCAATGAATTTAAAGCAAGTTAAATCTTAAAAAAGATGCCCCAGCCAATGCCAATGTACCGGATGGATGTGATTTTACTGAATAAATACAAAGATAATGTGATTACCGCACTCCACAAAGCAGGCGTTACCGAAATTGACTTTCTTGATGACCTGATTTTAAAGGAAAACAGTGTTGCAAGGGACAGACCGCTTGAGCGTGCAACTGCTGTTTCCAAAAACATCATCAGGACTAACCGGCTTATCGGGAGTTTAAAGCAGTTTGATGTTTCAAAGGTATCGTTTCTTGAGGGCATGCTCGGTGTTGAAAAAATCGCGAAGGTGAATGTTTCGGCAATGAATAATGAAAAAATTTTAAAAGACAGCAGCGCGGTTCTTTCCGAAATTGAGCCGGTGATTTTTGAAGTCGTGGATAAACTTGAAATTTTAAATTCGGAGGAGTCCGAAATTACAAAAAACTTAGCCGAATGCAAACTCGCGCCGATTGATGTCAATGCAGAAGACCTTGGAGAAGGAAAATTTTTATATACGACTGCAGGCATTTCAGGAGATGCGGAAAAACTCGCAAACGAATTAAATAAAAATTTTAAGCCCTTTCTCTTTGAATCATATCCGGTATCGAAGGAAGGCGAAGAGCAGCAGT
>MCBE01000231.1 GCA_001723845.1 Candidatus Altarchaeales archaeon WOR_SM1_SCG | reverse complement strand
TAAAGTTTGGTTGATACTAATTTATCAATTAGTATTACAAGTTAATAAAAGATAGTGAAGATTAGGAGAAAAACAAGAGAATTTTATAATTTAATTCGGATTAATCTTAATTAGCAACAACTCTAATGTATTCTTAATACATTAATTTGGTTTTCATAAATTTAACTGTCTATTCTATCTGCAGCAAACACTAAACTACCCGCGTAAGCCGGCGTGATACCGCGATGCCTGCATCAGGGAGATTTCCCTATGATTTATAGTTCATTATCATATATTACAATAAAAATGACAAAGAAAATATTAGTGGTGGATGACGAAGAGGATATTAGAATGCTATTGGAAAGACTGCTGGAAAACGAAGGCTATGATGTTTCATTAGCAGGAGAGGGAAAAGAAGCATTGGCAATATTAAAGAAGGAAAAGGTTGACCTGGCTTTATTAGACTTCTTCATGCCGGGTATGAGCGGAAGAGAGCTCGCGGAATTAATAAGAAAAGATATCGAGATTAAGGATACTAAACTTGCCTTTTTAACCGTTGACGAGTTTAACCTGATGGAAAAAGAAGAAATGAAGATGCTCAATATCAGTGATTACATACAAGAACCATTTGACAATGAAGACTTAAGGCAAAGAATTAAAAACATTATTTAAGAACCCTAATACTGTGCGGGGCGATTCAACACAACAGGAAATTGTCAATTAATTAAAACATCATTCGCTCAACTCCTTCTCAACGACTTCCCCTCGCGGGGTTGTTTCGCTGAATACCTGTCCCGTGAACTTGTAAACTTTGGTTTTTATCACTGCGTTTATTTTAAAGTTTATTAATTATTTTTTAATTTTGCTCTTATATGCTTAATTGTGTATTTTGTGTATTGGAATTTAAAATTAATAAAAAAGACAAAATTTCAATTCATTCCAGCATCTTCTCAACCGATGGAAACCTGTCCGGGTCCTGGTGCGGTATAAACATTGCCTTCATATATTCCTCTGTAAATTCTCCAAGAGCATCGGTGCTTAAATCAAAATAAGTCGCCTTTTTCGCAACATCTTCTGCTTCTCTTTTCTTTTCATCGGAAGTTAAAATCCTGTGCGAGCCCTCCAGGGAACCGTTGCCGATAAACTTAAATTTATCCCTGTCAATATCGGGAAGCAGCCCTAAAATTATTGACTTTTCAATATCCATGTAATATCCGAAGCCGCCTGCAATATAAACCTTCTCAATCTCATCAAGCGATATCCCGACCTTTGTCATGGTTGAAGCCCCTGCATAAATCGCGGCTTTTGTCATAATAATATTTTCGATATCTTTTTCAGTGATTGATATAATCCTTCCAGTGGATGTTTCATCTGCATAAGCAATAATAAATTCCAGTGTTTCCATTTCCATTTCATTTCCCGGATCGTCTGACAATTCAGCAGTCCTTACTCTTATCCTGCTGCTTTTTTCAATAAATGATTTAATAAATTTTCCTTTATAATCAATAATATTATTTAAAAATAATTCAGGAATCAGGTGTATAAATCCCGAGCCGCAGATTCCTGCCGGCTTTGCGTTACCCAGGACACCGTAGCGGACATCAAAATCAATATTCCCGTTATTTTTAATTTGAGAAATTTTAATTTTATCAATGGCACCGGTTGTAGCCCGCATTCCGCATGCGGTTGATGTTCCTTCAAATGCGGGACCTGCAGAAGTTGAGGCAACCATGAGCCACTCCTTATTACCGAGTGCAATTTCACCGTTTGTTCCGACATCAATAATCAGGCAAATTTGTTTCTGTTTGTGTATGCCTGTTGCAATAATGTCTGCAACCACATCACCGCCGACATAACTCCCGATCCCGGGGGTAATATAGAGGTCTGTTGTTTTTCCGGAATTAATCCCGATCTTTTTTGCCTTTAAATAATATGATTTTCTGAATGTATCAACCTGGACATTCTTTTGAATTTCCCATGGGTTTCGTTTGATTAATAAATATATCATTGTGGTATTTCCCGAAACAACAATTTTTCCAAGATACTTCAAGTCCGCATTTCCCGATTCAAAGTTTTCCGGGATAAATAATTTTTCAATTAATTTATTTATTGTCCAGACAACTGCATTATTTAACTGTTCCAGCCCGTGTTCTTTTTTTGCATATTCAATTCTTGACAGAACATCCCCCCCGTAAGTAATTTGTTTATTAAATATTGAATGTTTATCCACGACTTCGCCGCTTTTTAAATCAATTAACTGCGCTGAAACGGTTGTTGTCCCGATGTCAATTGCAATTCCTGCAAATTTTTTAACCCTGTTTTCCTTTTCGCCGATATAAAGTTCCGTATTTACAATCTGGTGCTCGCTTAGCCGCGACTCATCGGGAATTTCAAAAACAAGGTCGCTTTTCGGGTAGGTTAAGCATGTGATATGATAATTTTTCTCTATCTCCTCTTCTGTTAGTAATTCATCTGCTTTTTCCTTTTCCTTTACAATTCCCTGTTTGAGAATGAGTTTGCACTTTCCGCATACTCCCTTTCCCTGGCAGGTCGCATTTATGTGAATGCCGTTTTTTAGTGCCGCCTCAAGAATTGTTTCATTATCCTTAATTTGTACTTCCCTGTTTTCGGGCTTAAATTTTACCTTATATTCCATTATTAAATTTAAATTTCAATTTAAGGGGGTTGGTTGTCAGGGGATTGGACTAACCCATATTCACCAATCCCTGACCGAAATTTCAAAATTTTTTATATAATTAATTTAAATTTCAAATTTATATGATTAAATTCTAATTAATAAGATTAATAAAAAATAACAACAAAATATTTAAAAAATGGAAGTTAAAATAGAAAATATTGTGTCTTCAATAACACTTGACCAGCCGTTGAATATTGAAGAGCTGGCAGAGAACCTGGTGATGGATATGGACGACTTTCTGAAAATGATGGATATGACAAGAGAGGAGCTTGCAAAGGTATGGGAAAAAGATTATAATACCATAGACGACCTGCCCGAAAAACTGCATGTAATAAAAAATCCAGGCACATTCCCGGGTGTTATCTGCAAGATTCCAAAGCCAAAAACCGCAATGCTTATCTTCAGGACAGGAAAGATAATTTGCAGCGGTGCCCGCTCCCATGATTATGTTGAAGGGGCAACGGAAAAGTTAATAGAAATACTTAAGTTAGGCGGCGTATTTATTAAAGAAAAACCGATAATTGAAGTGCAAAACATAGTGGCGTCAGCCCAGATGGATTTTAAAGTAAATTTAGAGGTGGCAGCACTTGACTGTGAAGGTACCGAGTACGAACCGGAGCAGTTCCCCGGGCTTGTTTTGCGGCTAACCGACCCGAAAACCGTAATGCTTATCTTCAGGTCTGGAAAGATGATTATAACAGGTGCAAAGACCCCTGAAGACGCGGAACGTGCGGCAATAGGGACAAATAAGGCAATATTTGAAAGCGGTGCAATTATTGAATAATTCAATAAATTTTGTTATTCTTTATCTTCTCGCAGCAAAAAAAATCACAAAAACAGCGGCAGCAATAAGGACTAAAACAATAATAATTAAAATTTTTGCTGTTCCGGCATTACCCGTATCTTCATCAATTCCGGAAATATTTTTGGTTCCCGTTTTATCATTTTCAATTCCGGGTTTATTTGTTAAATTTTCAGTATCATTTATTGCAGTGTTTGCAGGTTCATTAATTTCAGTAATATTTTCCGTCTCATTAACTTCTGCTGCAATTGTTTGATTTGTTGTCTCGTTTATCGTCTCATTCACTTTTACATTTTCTTTCCCGCTTTCCGAGACATTAAAAAATACTTTTTTTGAAACCCCGCCGAAATTCGCTTCAACATAATAATTCCCGGGTTCAGTCATCTGCCTGCTGAATGTATCAAAGAAGGGTTCATCTATTGACTCCACGCCCCTGCCGGCACATGCCCTGCAGGGTACGGTCCCGAATAACTGCCAGTATTGTTTGCTTTTTGTTTCATTTATAATCTCATAAATAGTGACCGAACCGGTTGTGTACCCGTTTGGGTTTAAATTGAGAGTTACATGGATTGTTTCACCAGATATGTAGTTTTGTTTATCCGAACTCAATTCAACTGCCGCTTCTGATGCCGCCGTATGCGAATTTAAAATCAAAAACAGGAAGGCATAAAAAATTAAAATTTTAATTTTCGTATTCATTTTCGTTATTTTCATTTTCCCCCTGCCACCTTTTATATAAATTATGTTCAATTTTTAGCGAGTCAAGGATTTTCCCGACGGTAAAGTCAATCATATCGTCAATATTTCCCGGCTTGTGATAAAAACTTAAAAGCGGGGGAATTATTATCGCACCTGCTTCTTTTGCTGCGACCATATTTTTCAGGTGTATGAGATTTAAGGGTGCTTCTCTCGGCACTAAAATTAATTTTCTATTTTGCTTTAAGGAAACATCACAGATTCTTGAAATCAGGTTTTCATTATAGCCGTTTGCAACGGATGCAAGAGTTTTCATGCTGCAAGGAACAACGACAGATGCGTAAAAATTAAAAGAGCCGCTTGCAAGAGGTGAAAAAAAGTCAGAATTTTTATAACATTTCCCGCAGAGTTTTTTGACATCTTCAATTGTATATCCTGTTTCGGTTTCAATGATTTTTTCCGCAACATCACTTATTACGAGGTGGGTTTCTGCAATATCTTGTAAAACTTCAAGAAACCTTATCCCGATAATAACGCCCGTTGTTCCCGTTATCCCGACTGCAATTTTCATTTTCTGATATTTTAAAATTTATTAGAATTTGAATTTAATTAATAGGACAGCGGAATAATTGAAAAAGTGAAGTCAAAGCCAGATGAATTCAAAAGCACAGCGATTTTTTCGGGAGAATCCACTTTATACACCAGTTCCATCCAGTGGACCACCGCACGAAATTTATAAATAATTTATATTTTCAAATTTTTGCATGATTTTTGCATGATTTGCATGATTTGCATGATTTGCATGATTTGCATGATTTTTGCATGAGATTGAAATTCGTGTTAGAACCAGACAATATAATAAAAATAAAATATAATAATTTATACAGAGAACAATATTTGAGGCGGTGAGTTTTCTCATTGCTTCAACTTCAAAAAGAAGAGGGTTCTAAAAGGAATGCCATTTCAGCCCTCTAAATAGGGCATCTGTAATTTTAATAAAAATTTAATAATTATTACTATTACAATTGCTTTAAACATATTGTTCAAAAAATAAAACAAAACAATGAACTTAAAATATCATAAAGAATTAGCAGCCAATGTACTTAATGTCGGAGTAAACAGGATTTCACTGAATCCTGATAAATTGGAAGACGTCTCAAAGGCAATAACAAGAGAGGATGTAAGGGAACTTGTCAGTGACGGAACAATTTTAATCAGGAAAAAAAAGGGTGTCAGCAGGGGGCGGTGGAGAAAGATAAAAATCCAGAAGGAAAAAGGAAGGCGAAAGGGTCATGGAAGCAGGAAGGGAACAAAAAACGCGAGAGTTCCCAAAAAGAAGAAATGGATGCAAAAAATCCGGGCGATAAGGGGCGAATTAAAAGACCTGCGGGATAAAAGAAAACTTGAAAAGGGAAGTTACCGGAAATTGTACATGCAGGCAAAGGGCGGGATGTTTAACAGCAGGAGACATCTGAAGGAACATATAAAAAAGAGCAAGGAATAATTTAAGGAATAATACAAAGATTAATTTAAGGAATAATACAAATAATAATATTGATATTTAAGAATGGCAAAAGGTGCAACATACATAGTCCAATACCGGAGAAGGAGAAGCGGAGAAACAAGCTACAAGAAAAGATTAAATTTATTGAAATCAGGAAAACCCCGCCTTATCGTAAGATTTTCAAACAAGCATGCAATCGCACAGATCATTGATTACTCTCCTGACGGCGACATTGTTTTTGCATCCGCGCATTCATCGGAATTAAAGAAATTCGGCTGGGACCATAACCCCGGAAATTTGCCATCCGCATATCTCACCGGGTTATTGTGCGGGCTGAGAGCAGTTAAAAAAGATAAGAATGATGCGGTGTTTGACATCGGCTTAAGACCCCCGATAATCGGTTCAAAAATTTATGCCGCCCTTAAAGGCGCTGTTGACTCGGGGTTAAAAATCCCTCACGACCCGAAGGTATTCCCGGTTGATGAAAGAATAAGCGGGGAACACATAGCAAAATATAAAAATACGGATATGGCAAAAAATTTTAATAAAATTAAGGAAAAAATAATTAAATCGTTTAAATAAGACAAATAAGATGGTTGAGCAAAAGAAAGGAGGAAGTGGAAGACCCCAGAGAGAAGGAGGTTCAACGAGAGGATGGGCACCCCAGAGAGGAGGAGGTTCAACAAGAGGAGGGGCACCCCAGAGAGGGGGCTTAAGAAGAGGAGATAATCGCAGGGAAAGAAGACCCAGGAGAGAAGAAGAAGTAATCGTCTGGAAACCCAGGACAAAACTCGGTGAAATGGTAAATTCAAGGGAAATTACAACAATGCACCAGTTAGTGAAATCGGGATTTCCGATAAGAGAAATTGAAATTGTTGATACATTACTCCCGAATTTACAGGAGGAAGTCATTGATGTTGCAAGAGTTCAAAGGACAACCGATTCGGGGAGAAGGATGAGGTTTCGGGTTGTTGCAGCAGTCGGAAATAACAACGGCTATGTCGGCGTCGGTCATGTAAAGGGGAAGGAAGCGGGACCGACAATAAGAAAGGCGATTGAAAGAGCAAAATTAAATATCAAAGAAATCAAGAGGGGCTGCGGGAGCTGGGAATGCGGCTGCGGCGAGCCGCACACCGTTCCTTTTAAAGTTACGGGAAAAGTGGGGAGTGTTTCTGTGTCCCTTGTTCCCGCTCCGAAAGGAACGGGACTTGTAAGCGGGGATGTGGCAAAAAAATTATTACTGCTTGCAGGCGTTACCGATGTGTGGGTTCATACCCTCGGGCACACGAGAACATCAATGAATTTCGCATACTCGGTTCTTGATGCACTTGAAAATACAAATTATATGAAAATTAAAGATGATGATGTTAAAACTCTAAACATTACCGCAGGCGCGACCGCGACAGAAGAAGAAAGACCTGCGGAAGGTGCAAGAGATTAATAATAATCAAATAATAAAATTATAAATTAATAATAAATTAATGTTCAATTATGATGGCTGATAAGGAAATAAAAACAAAAACCAGGAAAAAAGAAAAAAAGAAGGAAATTAAAGAGCAGGAAAAAAAGCGGCTTGCAGTAATAAGAGTAAGGGGCAAGGTTCATCTTAGAGGGGATATTTCGGATACAATGAAACTTTTGAATCTGACAAGAGTAAATCACTGTGTTGTTGTTGATAACAGGGTGCAGTACCTGGGCATGATAAACAAGGCAAAGGATTACATAACCTGGGGGGAAATAGATGCAAAAATAATGAATAAATTATTAAGTAAGCGGGGCATGCTTACGGGCAACAAAAAACTGACGGATGATTATATATCAAAAAATGAAAATATAACTTATAATTCAATTGAGGAACTATCAACCGGTATTGTGGATTTCAACGCAGAGTTTAAAGATGTTCCCGATCTAAAGCCAGTATTCAGGTTAAGACCTCCTAAAAAGGGCTATGATAGGGGCGGGATAAAGCACCCGTATTCATTAGGAGGCGCTCTCGGCTACCGGGGAGAGAAAATCAATGAACTGCTGGAGAGGATGATATAATTAAAATTAAATTAAAAAAACAATGGCAATCAGAGACAGAAAAGTACACAAAAAAAGAGGACACAGGACCTGCGGCTGGGGCGGAGCCCAGAAGCACAGGGGCGCGGGACACCGCGGCGGCAGGGGTATGGCAGGAACCTCAAAGCACAAATGGGTGTGGGTAAGTAAATTCAAGCCGGATTACTTTTTAAGTACCGGCTTCAAGAGACCGAAAAGTCTTGTTCGCAGGGATATCATAATAAATGTCGGGGTGATTAATGAAAAAATTAATGAGTTATCATTGGCAGGAATTGCAAAAGAAGATAACGGGAAATTTAATATAAATTTAGATGAACTGGGCTATGATAAACTGCTCGGCAGGGGTGTTGTTAATATTCCGTTAATAATTACCGTAAATTCCTGCTCAAGTGCGGCAAGAAAGAAGGTAGCAGATGCCGGCGGGGAAGTTCTTGCTCCTGGTGAGAAAGAGACAGAGCCGGAATCTGCTGCTGCTGATGTAAAAGAGGAAATTACAGAATCTGCAGAAGAAGTTTTTGAATCCGCTAATGATGGTAATAAAAGTTAAAATTAATTTTTCAATTTTAAAACCGCCTCATTAACCGTCTTAAGCCCCTGTTCCATAAGTTTTTTCGCTCTCTCTTCTGTTTGTGATTCAACAAAAATCCTGAAAATCGGTTCAGTCCCGGAGGGGCGAAGAAGCATCCACCCGTCACTGAATAAAATTTTAATTCCGTCAATATCAATTACCTCTTCGTTACAATAAATTTCTTTAACTTTCGCGGTTAATTTTTGTTTTAATTCATCAGGGCAGTTGATTTTATCCTTCAACTGGTGATATTTAGGAAATTCTGAAACAATCTCGGATAACTTCTTTTTTCTTTTCGCGAGAATATTTAACATGTAAACCGCGGTAAGCCCGCCGTCCCGGCACAGGTTGATTTTTGCAAATATGTTTCCCCCGTTCTCTTCAAAAGCAAAAACCGAATCGTTTTTAAGAAGCTCTGCAACAACATCTGCCGCACCAACTTTTGTTTTAATGACTTTCCCTTTGTTTTTATCGCAAACCCAGTCAATCAGCGATGATGTGCTGACAGGCGTTACGACTGAATCACCTTCTTTCATCAGGTCGTCTGTTAGTATGCTGCCTGTTATGTCGCCCATTATGAAATTTCCGCAATCGTCAACAAAAATTGTCCGATCGCCGTCGCCGTCAATTCCAATCCCGATGTCCGCCCCCATAATTTTTATGATTTCAATTAAATTTTTCAGGTTTTTCTGATCGGGTTCAGAGTGCCTGCCCGGGAAAAACCCATCCGGCTGGGCATTGATTGTAAGGACGTCATAGCCAAGCTCGCGCAGAACGAAGCTTACTATACTGCACTGCGCTCCATGCCCCGGGTCAAGGATGATCTTAAAATTTTTATTTTCATTTTTAATACCAGCATCAAGAAGCATTTTTTTATACGGCATAACGCAGTCAAATTGATGCACCATTCCTATTTCTGTCCATGCAACTCTTTTTATTTTATCCCCGAAAAATATTTTCTCTATTTCTTCTTCAAGCGGACCGTAAACCTCGGTACCGTCGGAGACAAAAAATTTCAAGCCGTTACGCTCCGGGGGGATGTGTGATCCCGTTATCATAATACCTGCGTCAAAATCAAGATTTCTCACTGAATACTGGACAGCCGGTGTCGGCGCAATTCCTGAGTCATAGACATCGCAGCCCGCAGAAAGCAGACCTGAAATCGCCGAATTTTTAACCATCTCCGAGGACGTTCTCGGATCCATTGCAATCAAGACCTTTTTACCTCTTCCACCGATGTATGTCCCGAACGCCCCTGCGATTTTAGAGCAGAATTCCGGTGTTAAAAATTCATTTGCAAGCCCCCGTATTCCTGTTGTTCCGAATAGTTTTGCCATTTTTTATCTTAATCATGGATTTTCATATAATATAATTTTAACAAAATTTTTGCAAAATAAATTTTATATTAATTTAATTAAAAGCAAATAATTAATAATACTTAAATCTCATCGAAAGGCAAATTGTAAACACGGTGCAGATATCCCTTGAATTGGAGTAATATCTGCAATAACTTACAATTAAGTTATGCGAAATGCTTTTGATATGGGAATATTATAAAAGGACTATGGAATCTAAACAAAAAATAAAACTTTTTTATGTTTTGAATGTCTTAGGAACAATGACAGCAGGTAGTTTAGTTATCATTTTGGCCGCTATAAAAGTTAGTCCACAGATTGGTTTTGGGTCATTAAAAAATGCAGGAGCAATAGGATACCCTTGGTTAATTACCTTCTCTTTATATAGGTTTATTCCCAAATATAATATACTGTTATTGCATATATGAAAAAATGTTTAAAAAATTGCTTAGAGGAATCAAAAATCAAACTCAAAGATGAAAAAAGAATCCAATAAAAACGGAAATAGAACAACAACAGGGAATGTTCTTGGGAAAGTTGTAGATAAACTTAAGGTACAACTATTCATATTTGCAATAGGATATGCAACAATCCTTATTGGGTCTGCACGTTATGGAATCGAGATACTAAGAGAACTTAAATACCCTCTGTTGTTTATATTGACTATTGTATTGGCAGCATATGTTTTCTTGGAATATCTTAAGATAAAACAGAGTATAGATGATTCTGGTAAAGATGAAGAAATGCCTCCAGATCCACCGAGAATTACTGCTGAATTCTTACTTGATTATGTGAAAGATATTAAAAAAAGGCATGATTATCCTGCAGTCCTAAGATTTGGATTAGCTCTTAGTCGTCCTTTATGGCTATATGGTGAATATAAGATAAGAATTGAAATTGGTAAAATTATTAAAGATGCAGCGGCAACTTTAGGTGATAAAGAAGCAAAGGCAAAAATACTAATTGATGATATTGGATGGACATATGTGCCCTTAAAGAACTATGAAAAGGCAAGAGAGAATATAAAATGTGGCAAAGAAATTGCAAACGGTATTCCAGATCACTACTTAGTGGCAAAGGCTCTGAGGCATCTAAGTTTAATAGCAATAATTGTGGATACAGGTGCAATTAAAGAAGCAACCGATCTTTGTAATGATGCTCTAAAAGAAGCAGGAGAAATTACGGACGAAAAGAGAAAAGAAAAAATGATCGCAGGAATTAATTCTGGTTTTTCAAAGATATATTTGATAAGAAAAGATTTAGAAAAAGCCAAAGAGTTTTGCCTTAAGGCTAAAGAGAGTTATGAACGGTTAGGAGACACAGAGAGACTTGCGGCGATTTTTAATCAGTTAGGCAAAATATATGAAAAAGCCGAGCGTTTCCAAGATGCTGACGGTGAATATAGAGAGGGCCTTATGTTTGCAGAGAGAAAAAATATAAAAGTTGAGATTATCAGAAACCATTTAGGGATTGTAAGAATCTTGGAAATAGAAGGGGAGAAAGATAGGGCAAAGGAGCATCGTAAGATAGTAAAGGAACTACATAAAACAACACCTATCCCTTTTGAAGTTGGGTATAGGGACTTGGATTTAGAATCACTAAGAGAATTTGAATTATGGGGAAAGAGAAAAAGAATTTATGTGATTAAAATGCGTGAAAGACATTTTTTATGGTTTTTAAAAGCGCAAGTAAAAAATCATAAAAATCATTTATCTCTTTCCTTTAAAAACTTATCAATCATTGCTACATTTCTCGGCTCATCAATGTTTAAATTTCTCACTTCATTCATAAAACAAACCCATAGATATGAAATTGGCTGTACAAGTATGGGAAAAAGATATTCATGTGTTTTTGGAACAGTTAATTGTTCTTTAAAATCATAGTTATCATCACATAAGGCAATGATTTTTGCACCCATCTTATGTATAAGACATGAAACCCTATCAACCTTTTCTTTTGTAGTTTCATGCGAAAGCATTAAAATAAATAATGTTTTCTCATCACCGAGACAGAAAAGCCTGCCGTGCGGGATTTCATCTATTGCAATTGACTCTGAATGTTTAATTTTCCATGCTGTTTCTCTCAGTTTTAATGCTGTCTGGTCTGCAACAATTCTGCTCGGACCTTTTCCTGAAAATACAAAAACACTTCTGTTTTTTTCCCTTTCCGCACTTTTTTTAATTTTCGATTCCGATTCAAATGAGTTGACTATCTTATCGGGCAGTTTATAAATTTCAGAACTGAAATTTTTAAAAGTTTCAGAATTATCATCACTTAAATGTGTTACAAGAACAGCGATTGCAAATAACTGTGCAACGTACTCTGTTGTGTTAACGAAACTTTCAGTTGTTCCGGACGGAATTATAAAATAATTATCAGAGATTTTAACAATAGGTGATTCTTTAGTATTTGTTATTGTAATAACATAAGATCCATTATCTTTTGCCTTTCTTGCAATTGCCATAGCATCTCCTTTAGAACCTGAAACTGAAATAACAACAGTCACGGTATCAAGCCCGATGCCTTCCGTGTAATGCACATAATCAAGTGATGTTTTTGCAGCGGCAGGAATCTTCACAAACTGGTGAAACAATAATTCCCCGTATTCTGCGACATTAAATGAACTCCCGCTTCCCGCGAAATAAATTTTTTTAGGATTTAAAATTTTAATTTTATTTGCGATTTCTTCAAGTTCGGACTCGTGTTCAAGGATCTGTTTTAAGGCGTACGGTGCTTGTTTTATTGATTTGTATGTCTGGGTTTCAGTAACTTTTGGAATTTTATTATTCATTTTTGAAATATTTTATTTATTTATTATTTCCATTTTTCAATTGCCTCCGTGTATCTTTCAGGAGTTCCCAGGTCAAACCACGGACCGTCATAGACATAACCGTAAAGCCCCGAATCTTTTGCAATTTCAGGGAAAACATCCGTTTCCATCATCACCTGTTTTTTGTTTTCGGGCAGGTATTTGAATACATCGGGACTTAAGATATAAACGCCTGCATTAATCAGTTTACTTGGGGCATCCTCAAGTTTCGGCTTTTCAATAAATTTTAAAATTTTATTTCCCCGCAGTTTTGCAACACCAAATGCCGTCGGGTCATCAACTTCTTTTAATGCAATCGTTGCTGCTGCTCCCGAAGTTATGTGTGAATCGTACATTTCGTGCAGGTCAACTTTTGAAAGCACATCCCCGTTTAACATAACAAATGTCTCGTCAAGGTAGTCCTTTGCAAGAAGCATGGGACCTGCTGTTCCGAGTTCCTCTTTTTCAACAACATACTTGATTTTAACACCCGCTGATCTTCCGTCTGCAAAGTGTGCAATGATTTTTTCAGCACCGTAGCCGAGACCAAGAATGACTTCTTCTATCCCGAATTTTTTAAGATGTTCTATCTGGTGTTCAATTATCGGTCTTCCATGCAGCGGAATTAACGGCTTTGGAATTTCATAAGTTAAGGGTCTCATTCTTGTGCCTTTGCCGCCCGCGAGTATGAATGCCTTTTTTAATCCCTGCTCCCTGAGTACCTTTGAAAGCAAGATTTCTATTGCATGCGACCTGTTTCTAACCTTTATCCCGTCAACCATGTTATCAATTTTTTTCAGTATCGCATCATTTATCGTTATTGTCAACCTTTTTCTTTGAATGTCCATTTTTGTTATTTTAAACTATTGTTTTTAAATTAATATTTTAAATTGATTATTTTAAGATAAAGTATGATAATGTAATATATAATTATATATTATATTTATATTTAAAAAAGTTAAAAGTTAATATAATTTAACAAATTTAATATATTTATATATTATGCCGCCGTAGCTCAGCATGGGAGAGCACTCGGCTGAAGACCGAGGTGTCACGCGTTCAAATCTCGTCGGCGGCAATTATTACTTTTTGTTATATGGAAATATGGAAATGACTACAATAAAAATTCTTGACACGACTTTGCGGGACGGCGAGCAAACGCCGGGAATGTCTCTTACCTCAAGGGAAAAATTGAATATTGCAAAGTATCTCCTAACAGAGGTCAAGGTTGATATAATTGAGGTGGCATCAGCACTTGTATCCGGGGGTGAGAAGAAAACCGTAAGCGAGATTTGCAGGTGGGCAAAAAGTGCGGGTATGCTTAATAAAATTGAAATTTTAGGGTTTGTTGATAAAAATAAGTCGGTTGATTGGCTCAACTCTTCCGGGGGAAAAGCGATAAACCTGCTTACCAAGGGTTCCTTAAAGCATCTCACAATGCAGTTGAAAAAGACACCTGAAGAGCATATAAAAAATATCCAGGAAACAGTTGATTATGCAAAAAAGCAAGGGGTAAGGACGAATGTTTATCTTGAGGACTGGAGTAACGGGATGCTGAATTCACAGGATTATGTTTTAAAATTAACCTCTGCATTAAGTGAAATGAATATAGAAAGAATTATGCTTCCCGATACACTGGGAATCCTCTCTCCTGACCGGACGAAAAATTTTGTTGAAATTATGACTTCGGAATTCCCGGAAGTAAAATTTGATTTTCACGCCCACAATGATTACGGGCTTGCAACCGCAAATACACTTGCGGCAGTAAAAGCAGGATGCAAGTGCGTTCATGTGACAGTCAATTCTCTTGGTGAGAGAGCAGGAAATGCCCCGCTTGATGAAGTTGCTGCGGCAATTCACGATCATACTTCTTTTACCACGGGAATTAATGAAAAAAAATTATTTGAAATAAGCGAACTTGTGAGTTTATATTCCGGCGGCACGATCTCTCAAAATAAGCCGATTACAGGAAAGAATGTTTTTACGCAGACAGCAGGCATTCATGCTGACGGGGATAAAAAAGGCAGCTTATACATGAATCTTTTGATTCCTCAAAGATTCGGAAGGGAGAGAGGGTACGCTCTTGGAAAATTAAGCGGGACCGCCTCATTAGAGCATAATCTTGAGCGGTTCGGGATACTCCTGTCTGCCGAAAATAAGAAAAAAGTTTTGAAACGAATAAAGGAAATGAGCGATAAAAAGGCGGTTGTGACTTCAGGGGATTTGCCGTTTATTGTTGCCGATGTTCTTGACGAGCCGGGTGAGCGTAAATTGAAGATAGAGAGCTGCCTTGTTGCTTCCGGGAAAGGGGTTACGCCGACAGCAAGTGTTGTTCTTGAATACAATGGTGAGAAATTTAAAGCAGGCGCTTCCGGGGACGGCGGATACGACGCTTTCATGAATGCCTTAAATAAGATTGCAAAAAAAATTGAATTAAAATTACCCAAACTTATTGATTACGAAGTTCGCATCCCGCCCGGCGGCGAAACGGATGCGCTTGTAGAAACCGTAATTGTATGGCAGCAGAACGAAAAAAAATTCAAGACAATTGGAGTTCACACGGACCAGGTGATGGCAGCCGTTCGCGCAACCGAAAAGATGCTGAATATCGTGGCAAGGGTTAACTGATGTATGGATGAAAAATAACCCTTGAATTTTACGCTTTTATTTTTTACAATTTATTTAATTGTAATGAAAATATTTAAATATAAAATAAAAATTTAAAAACAAACAAAAAATAAAATAAAAATGGGCACAAAAGGAAAAGAAATAGTAGGAGAAAATGCAGATGAAATTGTTGAATTACTCAACAAAGCGTACGCGGATGAATGGCTTGCATACTACCAGTACTGGGTTGGTGCAAAGGTTGCTGCGGGACCGATGAAGGAAGCGGTTATTACCGAACTTGTGGAACATGCGGCAGATGAATTAAGGCATGCTGAAATGCTTACGACAAGAATAATGCAGCTCGGAGGAACGCCTGTGACGAAACCAGAGGACTGGTATAAGAGGACAAACTGCGGGTATGATGCCCCAGACGATCCGTTTGTAAAGGTTATTCTTGAGCAGAACATAAAGGGTGAGCAGTGTGCTATCGGTGTTTACCAGAAATTGTTTGAAAAGACAAAAGATGCCGACCCGATTACGCACAATCTCGTGCTGCAAATTCTACAGGATGAAGTTGAGCATGAAGAAGACCTCCAGTCGCTTCTTGAGGACATGGAATTAATGGCTGAAAAATTCAGGTAATTTAAAAATAATATAATATAAATTATAATAAAATTTAAGGAGGCAAGGAAAATGATTGAATTAAACCAGGTATATAAATGCAATGTCTGCGGGAATATTGTTGAGGTTCTGCACGCAGGAGGCGGGCAATTGGTTTGCTGCGGGCAGCCGATGGAATTGCTTGAGGAAAAGAAAGAGGATGCAGGGCTTGAAAAGCATGTTCCGGTGATAGAAAAAACAGGTTCGGGAGTGAAGGTTAAAGTCGGCTCGGTTCCGCACCCGATGGAAGAAGCACACCACATAGAATGGATTGAAGTAATCTCAGAAGGCAAAATTTACAGGAAATTCCTGAAACCCGGGGATAAACCCGAAGCGGAATTTGAAATAAATCCTGATAATATTGAGGCGAGAGAGTACTGCAATGTCCACGGGCTGTGGAAGTCCTGATAAAAAAAATTTTAAATTAAATTATGGAAAAAATAGAATATGCGCCGATAGGAGTTATTCATTCGGAATTCAAAGAGCCGAAAGGAACACCCATCCAGTCAAGTGTTTCGGGAAATGCGCGCGGGACAGTTGAAGTATTCCAAAAATACGCGGAGGGCCTGGAAGATATTGAAGGGTTTTCCCATATTTTTTTGATATATCATTTTCACCTTTCAAAAAAAGTTTCGTTAAAGGTGAAGCCGTATCTGGATGACCTGCGGCACGGCGTTTTTGCAACAAGGGCTCCCGGCAGACCAAACCCTGTCGGCGTTTCTGTTGTTCGTCTTTTAAGAGTTGAAGGAAACATACTCCACATCCGGGGAGCAGACATTGTAGAGGGAACGCCACTCCTTGATATAAAACCCTATGTCCCGGAATTTGACATACACGAGGCTCCCGAAACAGGATGGATTGAGGAAAATGTGCATAAACTTTCAAAATCAAGAGATGACGGGAGATTTATAAAATGAAGGAAGAAAGGATTGACCCCGTATGCGGGATGAAGGGAACGATCCCTGCGCACGGGCATTATTTTTGCAGCAGGCACTGCATAAAAAAGTATGAAAAAGAACACGGAATATCAGAACGGGAAATAACTGAACGGGAAATAAAAGAAGATGAAAAAGACAGCAAACACTGCCCCTCCTGCGAGGTAATCCCGGGAAAACCGTGGTATAAGGAAAAATTGTTTATATTCGGCTTTCTTATAATTTTCCTGCTGATTGCAGGTTTCCTCTTTTATAAGCCGCTTTACGATGCATTGTGGGATTATACGCTTCTTATCTGGTGGGCAATTCTTCTCGGGCTTTTGATAGGCGGTGTAATTGACCGCTTCATACCAAATTCATATATAATGAAATATCTCTCATCCCATAAAAAAAGGACGATATTCTATTCTGTGATTTTCGGTTTTATGATGAGTGCCTGCTCTCACGGGATACTTGCAATAGCAATGCAGCTTTACAAGAAAGGTGCAAACACATCATCAACAATCGCATTTCTTCTTGCAGCACCCTGGGCTAATTTAACCATTACGATTTTGCTTTTCAGTTTATTTGGTTTAAAGGCATTTCTTATAATTTTTTCAGCAATATTGATTTCAGTAATAACCGGGCTTATTTACCGGGTTTTTGAAAGTAAAGGAATAATTGAATGCAATATTTATAACGCTCATTTTCGCAACAATAATAGAAGTGTGTTCCGAAGGGTCAGAGCCTATGGCATTTGAAATTTTCAAACAAACAGGCGCCTTTGGAAATTCTTATGTATTTTTAATGGCGGGTGTTGCAACCGATTACACAGAGATCGGGCTAATATGGAGCAACATCGGAAGAAGGGCAGCGATTTTTCTCCCGGTAATTACGGTTCCGCAGATAATGCTCCCTGGCTATTTATTTAATTTAATGATTTGAATTATTGAAAATATTAATTTTATTATACGAGTGAGCATATTATTTGTTTAAACCTTAAATACCACTCAATTTTAATTTATAACAGTAATTAAAAGTAATTAATTTAAATATTTAAAAGCGGGGTAGGGCAGCCAGGAGTGCCCGTCGGGCTCATAACCCGAAGGTCGGCGGTTCAAATCCGCTCCCCGCTAATAATTTTAAATAATTTTAAATAATTTTAAATAATTTACACATAAAAGAAAAATGAGCACAAAGATAGTTGAATTAAGGACATTGAAAGTCGGAAGATACATGGTTATGGACGATGAACCCTGCAAGATAACATCAATGGATGTTTCAAAACCCGGCAAGCACGGCGAAGCAAAGGTAAGGATTGAAGGCATAGGCATATTTGACAACCGGAAGAGAAGTGCGATTAAGCCCTCGGGACATAAAGTAACCATTCCCATGCTTGATAAAAGAACAGGTCAGGTCTTAACCGTTATCGGCGATGAAGTCCAGTTGATGGACATGGAGAGTTATGAAACATTTGAACTTCCTATTCCCGAAGAATTTAAAAGGTTCGGGAGACAAGATCAATTTCCTTTCATGTAAATATATTCGTCCAAGCAAGGAGGGGATTGTAAAACGAGTGGAAGGGCAAACGACAGAGGAGGCGATACGAGTTTTAAGTGAAGTTTGGAATGACAATCCGATTCCTGATGTTTTGCGAATTGATAATGACTCTGCATTCGGAGCCA
>MCBE01000230.1 GCA_001723845.1 Candidatus Altarchaeales archaeon WOR_SM1_SCG | reverse complement strand
CTCTTGATCTTGAGAGTGTTTTGAAAGAGGTCAACTTTTAATAATTTTGAAGTTTAATTAAATAATTGACACGGCAACATAAAACGATATGCTGAAATGTCATTTTTAGACATCTTTGAAACTCAAGTTATCGTCTTTAAGTCAAACATCCCCATCACATTAATCCCTGATATTTCTTTAATTTTCTCAATCTCCAGAATCGTTTCATTCGCGATATTTATTCCCTCCAGGTGAGCGTTTTTTGAATTTTTCAGCCGAACGATTAATTTTTCCGGAACCATTATCCCAGGAATTTTATTGTTTATAAATTCAGCATGCTTCACTGATTTTAAAGGCATAACCCCTGCAATAAAATACAATTTAATATCAATTTTTATTTTTTCAATAAAATTTTTGAATTTCTCAATGTCATAGACGGGCTGCGTCATTATAAACTCTGCGCCCGCTTCTGCTTTTTTTCCCAGCGATTTAAACTGGGGTTCTCCTGAAAGATGATTTGCAGAAGCACCTATAAATAAATTGCTACCGGACTTATTATTTTTATTCAATTTTTCTGCAAGCCGGATAGCAAGAACTGAATCAATATCATAAACAGGTCTTGCTTCTCTGTTGTCGCCGGAAAGAACATGGTCTCCGGTGACAAATAATAAATTTTTTATTCCAAGTGCTTTTGCACCGAGAACCTGCGATTGTATTTCAATCCTGTTTTTGTTTGTGCACGAGATGTGCATGATGGTTTCAAAACCCTCTTTCCGGATTAAGCAAGAGCAGGCAAGTGAAGATAGATGAACAATGCCTCTGGGGTTGTCAACGACGCTTACGATGTCAAATTTATCTTGAACCGCTTTTAAGTCGTTTATTGCAGGAGTTATGTTTGAGTCCTTCGGGGGGATGAGTTCTATGATTTTTACGAAGTCGTTGTTTTTTAGTTTGGTTTTGAATTTGTTCATGTTGTTATAATCTTATATTTAAAAAATTTTATAAGAATTTTGGTTGGGTTTTATGATGCTTTCTGGATGCAATCTTGTTTTATTTTTGGATCATATATTTTTTTACAAATGGATTTGTCATACGTTCTTTCTGCAAAAAACATAATACATTGATCCCTAATAGAACTATTTGATGTCTCATCGCAGAGAGAAACATCTCTTTTGCCTAATGCATTCCAAACAATACATTTATCTCTTGCGAAAACATCTGATACTTCATCGCAGAGAGAAATATTGGTATAATGCCCACCTAATTGTTTGTTTGCAATTGTAATAAACACAATGCAATCGTCCTTTGCAGATGCATTTGATGTTCTTTCACAGACAGAAAAATTCCTTGTTTCTATGGCAAATCTAAAAATACAGTTATCTCTTGCAGATAAATTTGATGTTTTATCGCAGAGAGAAATATCGCCCTTTTCCGAAGCAACAAGCGAAATACAAATATCCTTTTGAGAGGGGATTGATACTTTATCGCAGAGAGAAACATCTTCCTTTTCCCAAGCAATTGATGAAATACAATTGTTCTTCTCAGAGATATTTGATATTTTATCGCAGAGAGACAAATCATTTTTTGATCTGGCAACAAAACTAATACAATCATCTTTATCTGATATTTCTTCTTGCGGCATGCAAAAAGAAATAGAGAAACATATGCCTTTCCAACAGCAATCTGTTATTTTATTTTGCCAACAGCAATCTGTCTTATTTTGCGAAATATTTTCTTCATTTTTTCTTTCAGGAGGACTTTTAAAAGACCCAATGCAACTATCATCTTCTGGTATTGGAAGCATTTTATCGCAGAGAGAAACATCCCTTTTCTTTGCCGCAACATATCCGACGCAAGTATTCTTCCCGGAAACAGTTGATGTTTTATCACATATAGAAACATCGTATTTTGGTATAATAAATAATTTAAGATCAGTTCTTCTAACAGCCCATATAATACAACTATCCTTCTCACAGGGATCTGACTCTTTCATACAATTAGCGATTCTCTCATCTGTATCATCAGCAATATATAGATATGCAACTAACCCTAAAACCAAAACCGCCACCAAACCTGCAACAGCCCCTAAAATTTTAAATTTATTTTCCATCTTTATTTTAAAATTAGAGATTCAGTGTAATTTAATTGTTCCGAAAAACCCTATTATTTCCACACGGTTTCAACTTCATTCAGTTCATGTATTTTCCCGTCGCTTGTCAGCAGCGGAATCTCCAGATATTTCGCTGTTGCCATGATCAGCCGGTCATGTAGTTCAGGGAACGCGATCAATTCAGCGATTTTTACAATCTCCTGTGTGAGATTAACTATTGAATAATTCAGGGAGTTATTGATTATCTCAAGTGTCTCATCCAAATCTATGTCAATCCTGTGTTTCTGAGATAGATACCTGACTTCAACAAGAGAAACAACGGAAACAAAAATATTGTGTTCGCCGTTTTCAACACAATCAAGCACATCCTTTGCTTTCCTGCCGATTTTTCCCGTGTTTGTGAAATGCCTTATTAGTGTTACCGTGTCAGCAGCATAATCCATTTTTTATTTTCATCACCCTTAAATCCTTCTTTTCAATATTGAATCAGATGTTTCTGCTCTAATGCTTTTTAATTCCGATTCCAGATCAATTTTCTCAAATCCCTTGTTTTGCCAGATGCCCTTTAATTTAACAACCCGTCTTTTCGGTGCATGGGACTTTGATAGAATAAATCTCACAAAATCCTTTACTTCACCCAATTTTTTTTCGGGAAGCAAAGACAAATCTCTTTGAATTTCAACTAATTTTAATGATGCGGTTTGCATTTTTCTTATTTTAATTAATGATATTGTATTAGTATATTAAAATTAAGTAATATAAAAACTCAAAATCAAAACCACCACCAAACCTGCAACTGCCCCGATAATTTTTAATTTATTCATCTTTATTCTAAAATAAGAATTCAGCGTAATTTAATTGTTCCGGGTTTTATAATCAATTGTCGTTCAATTGTTTTATTCTACTAATAAATTTCAATAATTTACTTTAACTTTATTTCTTTTGAAATCAAATACAACAAATTTATTATAAATTAATCGCCCATCCCGACAGCCATAAGATACCCTCTCGCCCGCTCTGTTTTCGGGTACCTGTTCACGAGTTCCCAGAATTTAGGCCCGTGTCCCGATATCCTCAGATGCGCGAGTTCATGCACGAGAACATAATCATGAACAAACTTCGGCATCTTCAGAAGCCGGTCAGACATCCTGATTGTTTTATCTCTCGTATCGCAGTTTCCAAACATCCGCCCGTTCTGTTCCGTTGAATACCTGATATGCTCCCATGAAAGATTCCCGCCGAAATATTTTTGATTGAACATCCGAGCCAGTTTTTCCAGTTCATGGTCAGCGTTTTTCTCTTTAAGTTCCCTCTTTCTCCTGCGGGATTCAAAACGCTTCTCAGCCCACTGGATGTACTTTTCTTCATCCTCGCGCGAAAGATGCGCCGGGATATGCAGGTGAATTATGCCGTCAATTTCCTTTGCACTTATTGTTCTCTTCCTTCTTCTGCTACGGATTATTTTAACTTCCATTTTGATTTTTAAATTTGATTTAAAATTTATTCGCCTCCTTTTTTGAATTTTCTTCGGAGCGCAAGGACGAAGAGGGCGATGAATATAACACTTAAAATTCGTTCAAGCAATACGAACCAGCCCGAATTTATTATAAAATTAATCCCTAATTCAAAATTTCTGACATTTAAACTCTCCGCTGGCGGATTTATCCAGAAAAATATCTGCGCACTTGCAAGAAAGTCATTTGAAAATAAATACCCGAACCCGATAATTACTGCAAAAATCCAGAGCAACGTTCTTAAATAACTCTCGCCATAATAACTGAAACGTTTATACCAAGCAGTTAAAGAAATATTTCTAACAACAAAATTCAAAACTCTATTTTTTATTTCTATTCCAAGCAACTTAACATTTTTCCGCTTCATTTCCATTTCTCCGATGTAAAAGTCACCTGCTTCCGGGAACCTTAAATTTCGTTCGTAATTTATTCGCAACTTTCTGTAAACTTCTGCTACGAATTCATAACTTTTATGTTTTCCTTCACCTATCTCAATTTCATCGTATATTGCATTTCTTTTTCCGAGCCCCTGAAAAACCTCTTTTATATTTTCATTCAGCGATAAATAAAGTTTTTTTGTACTTTTATTTCCCATAAATAAATATGAAAAATTTTTACTGTTCCAATCTACATATTCGAATCTGCCGACTTTTTCAATTCCAATACAATGTAAAAATGAAGTCTCGCTTAAATTAACTTTCACAAATTCAACCCTTTCTGGGCGTTCAAAAACTGAAAAAAGAAAAATTGCGGACGATTTAAAAACCTTATTTTTATCATATACACTTTGATTGCCGTTCTCTTTCTTCAGGATATACTCATTAATCTCTTTGCCGTTGACTTCTAAAATTACTTTTTCGGCTTTCTCGTTAAGCGTAAATCTAAATATGTTTTCATTGTTTTTAACAGTTATAGTCTTGTTATTATCCTCTTTGTTAACTTCAGATTTCTCTACCAAATCTATTTTTAGGTTATCTCGTAAATGTTTCAGGAGTAGCCCGCTATCAGTTCCGGGAACATCATTCCAGCTAAACAAATATCTCTCTCCAAAAAATTTAACTGAATCATGGAATGTTGCTCTTCCAAAATCAACCTTACCACTGAATATTACCCCTGTAAATTCTGCCCTGCCCCTAAACATAGCATTCCAAAAGCTCGCCTTATTCTCCACATCATTAAATGTTGCACCATAAAAACTTGCTAAACCGTTAAATGTCACACGTTCAAAGCTTGAATTGTTGCCGAATTTCGCACCCTCAAAGCTTGTCCAGTTACCAAATGTTGCACCCCTAAAGTTTGCCCCATTGTCCAATTCTGTAAACGAAAAATCTACTGGTTTTTTAAATTCTACTTTCTCAAACGAAAAATTATCTGGAAATTTAAATCCAATAAAATTAAACTCTTCTTCATCTTTCTCCTGTCTTTCAAATTCCTTCCAGAATTTTTCATTAAATTCTTCTATCTCTTCTTTTTTGAAATTTTCTTTATCGCAGTGAAAAATACAATAACCTGTCTTTTTGTATTCCTCTTTTCTATCACAGTTATATTCTATAAATTCATTTTTATATTTACACACCATAATAACTTTTTAAATTTGATTGGAATTTAATTTTTAAAATATTATTAAAATTCTAAGTGGGCTGAAAGCCCGCTCTTTGTCGTCGGAAAACTCCGACTCGCGGTGGAAAATACAATAACCTGTTTTTTTGTAATTTTCTTCTGCTTTCGGGCAATTTTCATATTTACACACCATAATAAATTTTAAATTTCATTGGAATTTAATTTTAAAAAATAAAAAATTCTAAGTGTATTCCCTAAAAGGAATACGCTCATTCTCGTCGGGAATTTTCGACATTTCATTGGAATTTAATTTTAATTTATTTTCTTTGAAAATAAAATAATAACATGAGGTATGCTTTAACAATCAATGGAAGAGTCCAGAACGCTGGCTACAGGAATTTCATAGAGGAGAGGGCAAGAGACAGGCGGCTGAAAGGTTATGTATTTAATAAGAGGGATGGAACGGTTAATGTTGTCTGTGAAGGTGCGCAGGAGAAGATTGATGATTTTGTTGATGTTATAACCCTGCATGAGGAAGATGATGTTTTTGTTGAGGATATACTGAAAGATGAGTTGCTTGATACTGCTTACCCGATGCCTGACACATTCGGGCGGGTCCGGACAGATACAAAAGAAGATACTAACCGGAAACTTGACAAAGGTGTTAATGCAATAAAAAGTGTGAAAGAAGATACTGTTTTATTACCCGGTTTGCTGCAGGATATAAAAAAAGACACTGGTTTATTGAAAGATGTGAAGGGAATTTTAGAAAGCAACCAGAAAATTCTTGAAAGCAACCAGAAAATCCTTGAAAGCAACCAGAAAGACCAGAAAACAGTTATCGGGATTCTTGAGAAAAATACCGGAATATTGGAGAGAATTGCTGATAAATAATCAAACAATTAGTATATGGCAACACCGACACACTGCATAGAAATAGAGGCACGGGTAAATAACGGCTGGAGTGAAAAAGAAATCGGGGATTACTGCACCGGGAAGTTGTGTTTTAAAGTGGATTCTATTATTTATTTATTATAATTTTGAAAACTTATGAATATTTGCACATCGTAATAAATTTTAAATTTGATTGATTTAATTTTAAAAATATCTAAAAAATTCTAAGTGTATCGGAGCGTTTCCGGGTTATACGGGGAAATTGATAAATTTGTTGATGTTATAATTAAAAAATTTTAGAACGAAATATATTTACGGTTCTTATCAACAATAAACATCGGAAGTGCAAAAACCGATGAAAGATATGAAACAAGCATAACAGTTCCAGGATTTAAGTTCTACATCAATCTCTTTTCTTTTAATAATTTTGAAGCATCAACAAAATGTTTATCAATCCCTAAATCTTCCACAGAAAGCCCGAGTACAAGCCCGATGACCTGCGTAATGTAAAGCACGGGAATTTTAAATTTTAAATTGTGTTTTCTCTCTATCTGACCCTGCCGCAGGTCAAGGTTCACATGGCACAGGGGACACGCAACAACAATCATATCCGCACCCCGTGATTTTGCATCAGATAATATCTCCTTGCATAAATCAAGAGCGATTTCCGTATCGGATATTGAAAGAGCGGCACCGCAGCATTTTGTTTTATAATTCCACTCTACTGTCTCAATACCGGCAGCATCCAACAATCTTTCCATCTGGCAGGGGTTTTCATAATCGGAAACGCCCATAACTTCCGGCGGGCGGGTGAAAACGCAGCCGTAATAACACACCGCCTTCAAATCTTCCGGAATTTTTTTAATATTTTTTTTAATTTTATTTAAAATCACGAGTTCATTTAAATTATCAAGCGGGTGAACAATATCAATCTCATTTTCATCATCGTATTTTTCACCGAGTATCTCTTCAAGTTTTTCCCTGATCCCCGGGTCTCTGGAAACATTATACTGCGCAAATTTGAACCGGGAATAGCATGCCATGCAGGGAGTAATTAATTTTTCAATTCCCTGTTTTTTCGCCTGCGACAGATTTTTAAGTGCCAGGGCATCAGGCAGGAGGTGAGATGAACTGTGCCCGGGTGTCGCACCGCAGCATACCCAGTCCTCAATCTCCTGTAAAGTGATTCCAAGTGCCTCGTACAACTTCTCTGTTGATTTCCCGTATTCTCTTGATGAACCGGTGAGGGAGCAGCCGGGATAGTATCCCGGGTTATTTTCCATTTTTAATTTTTAAATTCATAAATTTTATTACAATTTTATTTTCTCAACCTCCCGCACTTTTTTAAATATTTTTTTTATTTCGTCGGGATTCTTTACTTTATGTGGGAAAAAGCCGATTTTCCCTTTCAAAAGGAAGTGCGGTACCAGTGAAATATCATTGATTGCGCCTTTAACTGCCCTGATTGAAACATCTCTCATCTTGAATTCGGCAAGAAACCCTGCTTCATACAGCCGCCCGAACATTTCAACGCTTCTCAAAAATGATTTATTAAATATAACATTATGGTTGCCCCTTTTTTGCATTGCTTTAACTTTAAGATAGTCAATAATTTTCGGTATATCAACGCCGTTAGGGCAGCGTGCAGAACACATAAAGCAGTTTGCACAGAGCCATACATCGTCATTTACTTCCCGGTTCAAGAGAATTTTTCTTATGATTTTTCTGGGGTTATGATTGGAGACCCTTGCTGTCGGGCAGCTGCCTGCGCATATCCCGCAGTTGAAGCATTTAAGGATTCCTCCTCCTGTTTCTTCAATAATTTTATTTTTCAGTGTCATTTTTCTCTTTTTCATTAAACAAAAACCATTTATTTCCAAATTTTTTAGTTTTGCATTTATCACATAATTTTTCAAGTTCATATTCGCAAAACTCAGGAAGTTTTAACATATCTGCTGCTGCTTCCTTTAATTGTTCTTCTGTCCCGATAACCTCGTTACAGCACTCGCACAGGATTAAATTAAAATTATTGATTTCCCCCGTTTTCCTGGTTAAAAATCCGGGGAGGTCAAAAACATTTTCCTTTGAAATAGCATCTTTCGGGCAGTTTCTTATACATTTTCCGCAGAACGCGCACTTTGAAAAGTTATAAAATATAGTTCTTATATTTTCAACATCTTCAACAGTTAATGCTTCTTCAGGACAGTTTTTTGCGCACGCTGCACAACCGTAGCATAAATCCTTGTCAAAGATTAACCTGCCGATGAGTAAGTCCGATGTCGGAATTTCTTTTCTGGGTTCCTTTTTCTTTAAATCCTGTATTAATTTATACAATAATTCAGGACGATTCATTTTTTCATTTTTCATTTTCTCCATTTTTCATCACCTTCTCAATAAACTGTTCTGTCCTGTATGATGACAAATAAGTATAATCAACCCTGTCCCCTGCTATTCCAATTTCTTTTAACAGTTCCTTTATAAATGCCACCCTCTCCTGTGCCGTCTCATTTCCCCTGCCGCTGCGACAATGTTTGTCAGGACACCCGGCAATTAAAATTTTATTAAAATTTTTAAGCATCCGTAAAATATCCACGATACTTATTGCAGCAGCACAGTTCCCGGGGAACAGGTAATAATTTTTTGGTAATTTCATGCCCTGGTATGAAAGCCGCTCAAGTCCTGCCTCGGCACATTCAATGCAGTAAAGGATTGCTGTTGAATTTTCATCAATATTTTTTAACTGCTCAAAGTCAACCTTCTGGTTTGCATTGATTGCAAATTCAGGGCAGAATGATGCACAAGTCCCGCAGTTATCGCATGCAATTTTATTTATTTCAATGAAGTCCGCATCCTCGCAGAAATTAATGGCATTCCGGGGGCAGACATCCGCGCACTTCCCGCACATAACGCATTTATCAAGGTCAATTTCCGCTCCCGTAACATTTTGTTGGTTCAAAAATTTAAAGACATCAACAGCACACGCCTTTGCCTGGTTTATTGTTGCAGGGATATCCTTTGGTTCACGGGAAACGCCGCAGGCAAATATTCCTTTGCGCGTTGTCAGGTTTGAGCCGATTTTCTCGTGCGGGCTTTCAACAAAGCCGTGCTCATTGACCCCGATGTCCAGGATTTCTGCTAATTCATTTAATTTTTCATCAGGCGAAAAACCGGTGGAAAGAACAAGCATATCGGGTTTTAGTTTAATCAACTCATCGCTTAACTGGTCCTCAACATACAAAATTTTATTAAAATTATTCCATTCATCAGGAGTTGTAGTACCCTTTACAAAATTTACCCCGAGCTCGCGGGCTTCATCATAGTATCTTTCATTAAAGCCCGTTGACCTTATGTCAATGTAGCAGATAGTAACCTCGGTATCGGGAAATCTTTTTTTAATTTCAATTGCATGTTTTAAGGCATAAAGGCAGCATACCCCCGAGCAGTATTTATTTTTCTTCTCGTTTCTCAAATCCATGCACTGGAGCATCACAACATTTTTATTTTTAATATTGTCAAAATTATTATCGCGGAGCATTTCGGCAAGGTCAAGCTGCGTTATGACATTCTCTCCCTGCTTTGCCCTCTGTGTTTTTTCCGCATCCCCCCCGGTTGCAACAATAACCGCTCCTGCATCCGGTTTAATAATCTCCTCACCGCAGTCAAAGTTTATTGCGTCAAACTCGCACCAGTCCATGCACTTTTTGCACTGCTCGCAATTTTCGCTTACAACCGGAGTTAAAGGATATGAAAGTTGTCCCTGATTTATTGTTATGTTTTCACACTTCTCAACACATTTACCGCACATCGTACAGTTTTCATTGAATCTTGATTTTTTTCTCTTCACGGTTACTTTAAAATTTCCCGCACTGCCGTCCAAACCCATAATTTCCGAATTATTTAAAATTTTTAAATTTTCATTATTAAAATTTTTCCTGTAAATACACTTTCTTGACGCCCAGTTACCGTCGTCGCTGTCATTTCCGACACACAAAGAGCAGTCATCGGACGGGAACACAAAACCGATTTTACATGCAAGTTCGTAAAGCACAGGCTCTTTTTCAACAAGCGTTGTTTCAACCCCAAGATTTGAAAGTTCCATTGCACAATGAACACCCGCGAAGCCGCCGCCGATAACGAGGGCTGAATTTTTAATTTTATTTTTATTAAAATTTCCCGCCCCCGGTTTAACCCCCGAAAGTAATGCCACAACATTCTTTCCCGCGCTTTCACTGTCCGTGAGCATCGCGATTTTTCTTATGTCGCAGTCGCTTTCCGAGAGGTATTTTTTAGAGCATGCTGCAATGATTCCGCTATTTCCCTCAACCTTATTTTTACATAATGCACTCTCTATTTCGCACACCAATCCTCTTTTTTCAAGTTCCCCCTTGATTTTTTCAAAATTCAGGTTTATTGTGCCGCTGCATGTGCATAGGGTGATTTTCATTGTAATTATTAATTGTAATTATTAATTATGATTGAACGATTAAATCAGCGAAGCATATAACTTAAATCAGCAAACATCCCGCTTGTCTTTCCATAATTTCACAAGCCCTTTCTTCAAGAAATAATATAGAATTATTCCGATTATAAACCCTGCAGCCATGTTCAAGGTAATTGAAAGTCCTCCGATAACAAGCACAACAAATAAATCATCATATCCTGGGACATCTCTTATCATAAGCATGAGTTCAATTCCTACGAAAAATAACAGAACGCCGAGGATTGAATAGGGAATTAACATTAAAAGTATTAACGCGATACTGCCAAGGAATGCAAGCAGGATGAAAATTCCCCCGATTATTATATTACTGCCCCCGGTTCTTGCTCCGAAAAAATAGTTAGCTGCAACTCCTCCCGATCCGTGACACATCGGCATTCCCCCGACTGCTCCTGTGATAATATTTACAATTCCCATCGTGCTGCTCAATGCTTTTGGTGTTACTTTCTCTGCCTTTTCTTTAAAATAATGCCGTGATAAGTCGGCTGTTGACATTACTGCATTGCCTATTGTAAGTGGAATTTGCGGGATAACGAGCAGCAAGAAAGCTGTTACGAAATCACTTTGTGTTGGCATAACAGGTGTTGGAAGTTGCGGCGTTTGAAATACCGGTATCTGGATTCCGGCACCATAAAAAGATAAATACAATAATGTTGCAGCAATTCCAAATGCAACAACTGCAATCGCCCCCGGAATTTTTTTATTGTTCAGAAATATTAGAAGAATGATCAACCCGACTATTCCGATAATAATATTAAAATTTATATTCAATAACGCCCCGCTTTGCGGTTTAATTATAAATTCCACGGCTTTAATTAGAAGTATCAAGCCAAGACCGAATTGAATTCCCCTAACAACCGGACGCGGGAATAATATTGAAATTTGATTTACAAGACCGGTCACTGCAATAAAAAGCAGGAAGAAACCCATAAGTAAGCCCGCAGCAGAAATAACCCCGGGCGTTATAATTTCAGCACCTTCCGCTATTGCAACGGCTGCGACAACTTTAAACGGCTGCACAGGCACCGGAATTTTATAATAAATCCCGGATATTATGTAAAGCAAACCCACCATGAAAAGCACAGATGCAGGGTTAAGTCCGTTGATTGTTATCATCGCAATCATAAGCGGGAGCATAACGCCAATATCACTTATACTCCCTGCAAGCTCCATGCGGTTGAATTTATAGGTGTTGAATTGCATAACAGGATTTAATTATTTTTAATTTAATTCTATTTAATAATACTACCTATATAATAATTAATAATTACAATCTAATTTATTATAATTTATTATTTTCACAACATCCGTATTCACGGGACATTTCCTTGTGCATCTGCCGCAGCCGACACACATCACTTTCCCATACTTTTCAGGATAATATTTAAATTTATGATAAAATCGCTGCTTAAATCTATCGCTTTTTTCCTCTCTTGTGTTTTCGCCGCCTGCGAGAAGTGCAAATGAAGGGAACATACAGGAGTCCCAGCACCTGAATCGTTTTCCCTTTTGTTTGGAAATCATTGATTCATCGCTGACATCAAAGCATGTGCATGTCGGGCAGATATAAGTACAGCAGCCGCATCCCAGGCACTTTCTTGATTCCGCCTCTAAATGCAAATCATCTAAATTTTTATTTAATTCAATTGCTCTGGTAATCTTATCCTCGGACTCTTTTTGCTTTATATCCTTTAGTTCAACATCACCTGGTGCTGCCTCTTTAATTATATCAAAATTCACAAGATTCACATCATCGGTTTTTGCCTCAATAAAATACCTGTCTCCCAAATCTGTTATAATTATGTCTGCATCACATAAAACAGGTCCCGTACCAAGTGATTTACAGAAACAGTTCTCATCCGGCTCACTGCACGCCAGGGATATAATTGTTGTGTTTTCCCTTCGCTGCAGGTAATAGGGGTCGTTGAACTCGCCCTTATAAACATTATCCAGAATCGTTAAACCGTGAACATCACAGGGTCTTGCGCCAAATAAAATCCTCTTCCGCCCAATCTTACTCCCACTATCCGAAATTTCATCTCCCTCAAACTCAAAAATCTTCTCTGACTTCGGGAAGAAAAACTCCTTTGGTGAAAGAACCGTGTTTTGGAAATCCATACAGACATCGTCTGCCGATTTGATTATTCTGAAAAATACATCTTCATCCCCCTCTTTAACAGGGGCGATTACTTTGTAATTTTTCATTAATTCATTTATCCAGTTCTTGATTTTATCTTTTTTTATGACTTTTTTTATGATTTTATTCTGCATTTTAGTAAAAATTTTATAAAATAAAAATTTTGATAAACTTAAATTTTAAACTCACGATTTCCTTTCATATCCCCAAGCGTAAATACCGGACCGTCAATGCATACATATTTTTCCCCGATATTGCAGTGTCCGCATTTTCCAATACCGCATTTCATCATCCGCTCCATGGTTGATATTATCCGGTCGTCTGAGAAATTCAAAGATTTTAGGTCTTTAACAACAAAATGAATCATAATCGGAGGACCGCACACAACAGAAACAGCATCAGGGGCAATATTTATTTTTTTTAATAATGCTCCTACAACGCCAACATTGCCCTTCCAGTCATCTGTTCCCTTATCAACCGTTACATGCAATTCAACATTCTTTATTTTATTCCATACATCAAACTCGTCCTTAAAAACCAAATCGTCAGGAGTTCTTGCCCCGTAAAGTATATAAATTTTTTTAAAATTCTTTTTATCTATAAGATAATTAATTAAAGATCTCAAGGGAGCAAGACCAATTCCCCCGCCCACAAAGACAATTTCCTTTCCTTCAAATCTCTCAAGAGGGAAACCATTCCCATAAGCGCCTCTTATCCATACACTATCACCTGCTTCCAGTTCGTGCAGCGCACCTGTAACCTGGCCCATTAATTTTACACTGATCTCAAGAATCTTTCTTGTAGCTGAAGATGTTATTGAGATTGGGGCTTCACCTATGCCGAGGATTGATAACTCAAGAAATTGTCCCGGCATATACTCAAAGTTGCAGGGTTCAAGCTGGAATGTTTTAACATCCGGTGTTTCTTGCTTTACACTTTTTATTGTTGCTTTGTATGGTAGGTATGGGTTTTGCATTTTAATTTTGTTTTATTTTTTCTTTATCTTTATCAAGATCAAATGCTACTAAGGGGGGAACATCTTCTGCATTAACGCCCGCCTCATAATCAAATAATTCCTTAACATCCTTTCCAATTTTTCTGTATAATTTTCTTAACGGAATATTCACAGGGCATGCTCTTTCGCATTCACCGCATGAAACACATCTCCCTGCTGTGTGGAGTGCTCTTATAAGATGAGACATCCATATCTCCGGGAATTTGTGCGATTTTGAGACCCAGTTTTTATCATCAAGGGCGCATTCCTCGCAATAGCAGAGGGGGCAGATGTTTCTGCAAGCATGGCATTTAATACATTTTTCAAATTGTTTGTTCCAGAATTTTTTCCTTTCTTCAAGAGACATGGATTCAATTTCTTCTACATCAGAATAATCCTCTTCTTTTCCTTCTTTTTTCTCTCCTAAAAGTACATCATAAATTAAAGGCACCGGATACTTACAATTTTTGCATTTATCATAGTCCTTTCCTAAAAGATCCTTTACGCCGTCACATGAAATACCGAGAATAAAGACATTATCTCTTATAACTTGATTTTGCTTTATCAATTCAATAATCGCTCTTGAATCGCAGCCCTTTGCAACTATGCCAACTTTATTTTCTGCGTCTGCTTCAAGTAAATAGACCGAGAGATTATGAACACATCCAGGATTAAAGACCAATTTTTCAACATCCTTTGCATTGTCTATAAAACAGGGCGAAACTTTGCCGTTACTTTCTTCGTATCCAATTACATAATCTACTTTTTTCTCTTCCAGCAATTTCTTTGCTTCTGCGCGTAAATTTTTTTCTATATCGCTCATTTTATTGTAATTCAAATTTTCCCAGATCCTTCAACTCATTTGTCATCCCCTCAACAACCTCTTTAAACTTCATTCCCTCAGACGCTGAAACCCACTCAACTCTAAACCTTCGGGGGTCTATACCAACATATTCTAAAAATTTCTTTAGGATTACAAACCTTCGTCTTGTATAATAATTACCATCCATATAATGACAGTCTCCCGGATGGCAGCCTGCCACGAGTACTCCGTCCGCTCCGTTTTTAAATGCCTTTAAAACAAGTTCTGGTTTGATTCTGCTTGAGCACATAACCCTTATCACCCGTACATTCGGAGGCTGCTGGATCCTTGATGTTCCTGCTAAATCTGCTCCTGCATAACTGCACCAGTTGCATAAAAATCCTATGATTTTCGGTTCTTTTTCTTCATTCATTTTTTTGTTTTTACATCTAATTTTTTCTCTTTCGCTTTCTTAATTTTCCTCAACCTGTTCAGTTTTTTGTACGCATTTTCCGCAGCTGAAACAAAAGGGCTTGGCGCGGAACAGATTGGAGGTGCATAAGAATATTTAAATGAAAGTGTATCCTCTAATGTATTCCCTTTCTGCAGTGCCATGGAAGCGAGATTAACATAACCAACAACATCTTCTCCTCCCGCGATTTGCGCTCCGAGAAGGCGTTCACTTTTAACATCGAAAATCAGGTGCATCCAGAAGTCCTTTGTTCCGGGGTAATAATCGGGTTTTGTTTTTGTTTTTACCACCCCCACAACGGTTTCATAGCCCGCTTCTTTTGCTTCTTTTTGTGTAAGCCCTGTTCTTCCGACTTCCAGATCCATGGCTTTTGTGACAACGGAATTCAGTGTTCCCTCAAAGATTCCTTTACCTCCCGCGATATTAATGCCGGCGATGTGTCCTTCCCTGTCCGCCTGGGTTCCATAGCCGCTCTGTACTTTTTTCCCGGTTAATATTTCTTTAATTTCAATACAGTCTCCGCATGCATAAATATTTGGTATTGATGTCTGTAATCTTTCATTTATAACAATTCCGTGCGGTGAAACTTTTATTTTCGCATCCTCCGCAAGTTCCGAGTTTGCTCGAATACCTGTTGAAAACACTACCAGATCAGCCGGGATAAATTTTCTGTCGACTATGACTCCGCCAACCTCTCCTTTTCTGTCCTGTCTTTCAGTGATCTCATTGACTTTTGCTCCCTTTAAAATTTTAATTCCATTACCTGTCAAATATTCTTCAATAATATTAGAAAAACCCGGGTCAAAGGAAGTTCCCATAATGTAGTCCATAATTTCAATTACCGTAACATCAAGGTTGTGATTTTTAAATGCAGAAGCAACTTCAAGACCAATTGCTCCGCCGCCGATTACAATTGCCGACTCGGAATCAATAATCCTTTTTATTATCTTTTTGGTATCTTCTATGGTTCTAAGGGTATAGCAGCCGGAAAGATTTGAACCTTTAATTGGCGGAACATGCGAGGATGCTCCTGTTGCCATGACTAAATAATCATATTCAAGAACCTGGTTTTTCGTTCTAAGTGTATTTTCTTCGGGATTTATAGATAAAACCGTGTCATGAATTATCTTTATATCCGTACCGGAAAACATATCCTCAATCTTTTTTATGATTTTTTTTGTTCCGACAATTTCCCCCCCGATGACAAAGGGCAGCGGGCAGCGGGGATAAAAATATTTTTCCCTTTCTATTATTGTGATCTCTGCATCTTTACTCATCCTGAGAAGGGTAACAGCAGTGCTTATTCCAGCATCTCCGCATCCGATAATGATTATTTTCTTGTTTTTAGTACCCATTTTAATTTTTAGTACCTATTTTAACTTTGATTATCTATTAGATATATTGCATAATAAATGCCATTTACACAACTGCTTCCTGGTGGGATGCAGCCGCTCTGAAAATGGTGGTTAATCCGCAGCAAGCATATCTCATGACTCCTCAAGTATCGCTTCAACTTGAGCAGATATCTGCTTGTCTGTGAAATGTTTTTGTTGAATTGCTCCTGAAAGACATGCCGCCGAACATGATCCACAACCCTTACAGAGTATCTTTTCTACCTCCGCCGCCCCGTCTACAATCTTTATTGCATCATAAGGGCAGACCTCAGCACATAACCCACACCCTCTGCATTTATCTTTATCAACCGCGGCGACAACTCCTCCGACCTCTATATAATCCTTCCCTACAATCTCCATCGCTCCTGTTGCAGCATTGCCCGATTGCATAACCGTATCAGAGATACTTTTTGGAAATTGTGCGCAACCTGCAACAAATACACCATCTACATTTGTTTCAGCAGGCTTTAACTTGGGGTGAAGCTCTAAGATAAACCCATCCGACGCATTTGGTATGTGCAATTTTTTTGCAATTTCAGGAGTTCCGTCTGATGGGCGCATGCCAGCAGCTAATATCGCCATCCCCACTTGGTTTTCAATAACAAGATTAGAAAGCATATCTTCTGCCACAATTATAAGATCCCCTGTTTTGGAATCTTCAATTATCTCCCCGGGAAGGCCTTTTATAAATATAACCCCCATACCCCTTGCTCTTCCATAAAATTCCTCAGTTCCCCTACCAGAAACCCTTATGTCATTGTAATAGATACATACCTCTGTTTCTGGATATTTTTCTTTAATTAATATGGCTTGTTTAATGGCGGTCATACAGCATATACTCGAGCAGTATGGTGCATTAATTCTTTCATTCCTTGAGCCAACACACAGGATAAATGCCACCTTCGTTGGAGATTTATTGTCACTTAATCTTATAATTTCACCGCCTGTAAATCCTGATGCATTAATCATACGTTCAAAATCTAGATTTGTAATTACATTTTTATATTTTCTGTAACCGTACTGTCTTTGCGCTTCACTTTCATTCTGAACTGGTTTTTCGCTGAGTTTGGTTATCTCACTTAAGCCGCTTGGGTCATACAATCCGTATCCTGTTGCTATAATAATCGCACCGACATTAATTTCAATTTCTTCTGGCTTATCATCAAAATTTATGGCATTCCTGTCGCATACTTTTTTACATGCCCCGCACTTACCTTCTGTCAAATATTTGCAAAGATAAGGATTAATCAGATAAGAATTCGGGACTGCTTGAGGATATCGCAGGTAAATCGCCTTTCTCGTTTGATAGCCGCAGTTAAATGTGTCAATACCTTGTGTAGGACATACCTCTGCACATCTTCCGCATGCAACACACTTTTCTTTATCAACATACCTTGGATTCTTTCTTATCTTAATATTAAAGTCACCGACATGGCCGTTTATGTTTAGAACGTCTGCATTGGTGATCAGTTTTATATTCTCATGCTGGGAGACCTCAACCATCTTCGGTGAAAGAATGCAAAGCCCGCAGTCAAGGGTTGGAAATGTTTTGTCAAGCATTGCCATATGGCCCCCGATACTGGACTTTCTCTCTATAAGATGGGTTTTGACTCCATTATTTGCTAAATAAAGTGCAGCAAAAATGCCGGCTATACCTGCCCCCAAAACCATAACCTCTTTCTTTACCTTTTCCTCACTTTTTTCAAGTGTCTCAAGCAGGGAGGCTCTTGCAACCGCCCCTCTTACCAGATCCTTTGCTTTAACGGTTGCTTTTTCAGGCTCATTGGGGTGAATCCATGAGCAGTGCTCTCTAATGTTTACCATCTCAAATAAGTAGGGACTTAATCCGGATGACTCAAGCACTTTCTGGAATACCTTTTCGTGCATTCTCGGAGAGCAGGATGCCACAACAACCCTATTAAGCCCATATTTTTCTATATCCCCGGCAATTATATCTTGCCCCTGCTCGCTGCAAATATACTTATGATCCCTGGCGATTACAACTTTAGGCAGGGTTTTAGCATACTCGCTAACCTCTTTAACATCAACTACTCCTCCAATGTTCTGCCCGCAGTAGCAGACATAAACTCCGATCCTTGGACGCTTATAAGACATTTCAATTGTTTTTTTTGTTATTTTATAATAGTTAGTGGTTATGTTTCATATGAATTAAGGACACTTTTTAGGTGAAATTAATAAATATGATTAAATTTAAAATTAAATATCAATAAGCCACATTTTTAATCTTAAAATTTATCTCCTTTACCCCCTCAAGTTC
>MCBE01000229.1:15056-18807 GCA_001723845.1 Candidatus Altarchaeales archaeon WOR_SM1_SCG | reverse complement strand
TTAACTTTTCCCTCTCACAGAGAGTATTTATATTTTTATTGAATCCCATATATTAATATAGGAAAGAGAGTAAATAAATTGATGAAGTTTATTTTACTCACTTTTTTAGAATAGCCGATAGTCATGTGGAACAACCATTCCAAACTCATTAAATTTTGATTCAATTAAAATTTCAATTTCAATTAAATTAAACGGAAATAATATCCAGGAATGTCTCAAAAATTTTCCTGTCTGTTCTAACGGAATAAAACTGCGCCCTGACATCATCGCAGCATTCCCTGATTTTAAAAATATGGTTCTCGTGTCTTTTTTTATATCTCTCCTTGAAACTGGGGCTTATGTACAATCGCTTTTGAGCCATGGTCTCAAGGTCATGCAGTTTAAGGTCTCCTTCAACCCACAAATTCAATTCTCCGGGGTCTGCTACATGAATTACAATTACATCATTTGAACTTTTGGAAATGCGGTAAATCCCCTCCCTGATTGAATCAAAATTTTCCAGAAAGTCGGAAATCACAACAATCAGCGGCTTTGTCTTGATGGTCTTTGCATACTGCTCGGCGCAGATTCCAAGATTCGTTTTGCCCCGGAGTTTAATGTTATTTAATAAAGAAACCGCGTTAAAAAAATGATTCATGCCTTTTTTCGGCTGGATAATATTTCCCAATTCCGTTGTATATGTCGCCATCCCGAATTTCTCGTTTTCCTTTACAACCATGTACATAAAACCTGCGGCAATCATCGCACCGTAGTCAAATTTTTTCATAATTCCAGAGGTTGAGAAATCCATGCTTTTGCTTGAATCAATAAGTATGTGCGTTGTCAGTGTTTTCTCTTCTTCAAACCTTCTGATGTGCAGCCGCTCTGTTCTTCCGTAAATTTTCCAGTCAATTGCCTTAATATCGTCTCCGGGAAAATACTCCCTGTAGTCGGTTGTTTCAATTCCCTGCCCGTGTACCTTTGATTTCCTGCCTCCCGCATATACGCTTGAAACCCTCTTTTTCACGAGGAATGAAAATCTTTTCAACTGCTCAAAAAATTCAGGGTCAATCATGTTATTATTTAAATTAAATTCAATAATTAACATACAATTACAAGAAAAATGAAAATCGTAATTTCAATCGGCGGCTCAATTTTAGCACCTGACGGTGCGGATTATGAATATATAAAAAAATTTTCCTCTCTGATCAGGGAACTAATCAAAAATAATGAAAATAAAATTGCAATCGTTGTCGGCGGCGGGAAGGTTGCAAGAAATTATATAACAGCATCGCGCAAATTAGGCGCATCCGAATTTTTTTCCGATTTAATAGGCATCAATGCGACGCACCTGAACGCAAGAGTGCTTATTGCTTCACTTTCCGATATTTCAAATCTTGAACCTTGTTTAACAATCCTGGATGCAGGAAGGGAACTTAAAAATAATAATGTTGTAATTATGGGCGGAACGCACCCGGGACATACGACTGACGGCGTTTCTGCAATGCTTTATGAATACATTAAGGCAGACCTTTTTGTGATTGCGACATCAACCGATTATGTTTATACAAAAGACCCTCGCAAATACCATGATGCAGAGAAACTTGAAAAATTGAGTTACGATGATTTAATTAAAATTTCAGGGCAGGTTGAAATGGGTGCGGGAAGTTCAACAGTTGTTGATCTTGTTGCTGCAAATATAATAAAGAGAAGCAAAATAAAGACAATTGTGCTTCATGCAGCAGACCTTGCGAATCTTAAATCAGCCCTCGCGGGAAAGAAATTCACGGGCAGCGTTATCGGGGAATGAATTACGGATTTATTAATTGAAGGTAATTTATTGAATAATTTATTTAAAAAATGACATTTCACGCATGGACGCTGCTTTATATCGGAGCAGCATTGTTTTCAGCCGGAGTAGGAATATATATTTTGCACTCGGAAAAGAAATCGTTAAGCAGGATTTGTCTTGTGTCTATTCTTTTTATAATGGCGGCATGGCCTGTTTTCAGCTTTATTGCATCCTTTGTTGATGATGCGGAAGCATCCGAATTAGTCATAAAATTAATATTTCTCATTCTCGGGTTTATATCTGTTTTATTCTTTCTTATTCCTTATTCCATGGGAAACGAAATAAATAATAAAATTTTACTTTTATTTATAATCCCGGTTATTTCAGCGTCTATTGTTTTATTTGCAGGGGAATTCGCAGCAGTAGAATATGTCCCTTACGGGTATCACATAAATTACAACATTCCCGCTGCTCTTGCATGGTCTGCGATATTTATCGGTACAACGGCAGCGGGCTTCTATCTTTTTATAAAATGTATTCAAATAAGCATGTTGGCGGTGAATTAAAAATTAAAATTAAATATTTCTGCATCGGCTGCGGAATTGCTCTTTGCACGGCATTTGGCTTGAATGTATTTTTAATGATTTTGTATGATATTCCCGCCACGGGTTCAATATTTACAAGTATCGGCGTAGCCATTGTGTTTTTATGCTTCAGGTTTTGATTGCTTTTTCATGGAACAAAATGGAACAAAACGGAACACACTGCTTTTAATTTTTATTTTTTTAATCCTACTGTTATATATGGCATCGGAAAAATCAATAGTTAATTTACTGCAACAAAGAGCAAAAGATACAAAAACAAAGATAAAGGTTGCTTATGTGCTTGGAAAATTAAAAAATAAAATTCCGGGAAATATGCAGGGAAAGGTTATTGAAAAATTATTGAAATTCAGCAGCGATGAGAATGCAAAGGTGAGATATGCGTCTGTTTTTGCATTGAAAAGTTTATACGAGGGGTTTTCTGCAAATGAAAGAGAAAAAATTAACGAGAGATTATACGACCTTTGTACGGATAAAAACAAAGGGGTTTTGTTGAATGTAAAAGAATTTATTAAAAAATTAAACTTTGAAAGCCGGATTGCAGAAAAAATTTTAATTTTATCAAAAAGCCCGTACCCGAGAAGAAGAAGTAAGGCAATAGCAATCTTTAAAAATACAAGAACTTTAATTCCCCGGGGATTGATAGATGAAGTTACAAAATCCACCTCAAAATTGTGCAGCGATGAGCTGCTTGTTGTGAGAATGGCTGCGGTAAAAGAAATTAAGTACGATTCAGGAGTCCTTGTAAACACGCAGGAAAAGCTAACTAATGTGCTTTTGAACGCTTGTTCTGACAGGAGATGGATTGTAAGATACAATGCGGTAAAAGCGATATGCTCCCAGAGAGACAATTTTCACGGTGAAATTCTAAATAAAATTTTTGAAATATTATTAAACCTTTGCAGTTACGAAAAGTGGGAGGTTCGTTTTTCAGCAGTCAACAGCATAGCCCGGATGAAGTATGTCATTCCCTACGGTGTAAGAGATAAGATAATACTGAAAATATCGCAGGTGAGCAAAAAAGATACAAACAGGATTGTTAAGGAGTCGGCAAAAACCGCACTTGAGAGATTGCAAAAAATTTAAACTCTCACATTTTTCTTGAATTTGAGGAAATTTTATAAAATTTATATAAATCAATTATATACATTCGTATGCTATAATTAAATTATATATATTAAATTTAATTCTTTTTAATTATACTATTTTAAAGAATATAAAATAAAGAATATACTGAAATATAATAAATAGATATAATATAATTTAATTAATCTAATTGAGTATATACTTATTCAACGAAAGAAATTACTTCGTTTTAATCAAACCTTTTAACGAAATAAATATTTTCGCAAATATTCATTCAAACATTTTATCATGC
>MCBE01000229.1:0-15030 GCA_001723845.1 Candidatus Altarchaeales archaeon WOR_SM1_SCG | reverse complement strand
TATTTTAAAAGACAATTAATCGCGATCCTTGAAAGAATTACGGTTCTCTCTTTGCTGCCCTTTCCTCTTACAACCGCGAGCATGTCCTCAAAATGTATGTCTTTTTTCCTTAAATTAACAAGTTCGGAAACCCTTACGCCGGAACTGTAAATCATATTTAAAATTGTTCTTTCTTTCTCGTTTTTGGAAGCATCTACCAGTTTTTTTATTTCATATTCAGTAAGATAAAGCCGTTCCTTTTTTTCCCGCTTTGGAATTTTAATATTATTTCTTATTTCAGCCATGTTCAGAAATTTAAATAAATACCTCAGGATGTTTGCCTTAAACACACGAGAATTTTTTTCAAGATTTTTTTCTTTTTTAAGATAAACCTGGTATTTCCGCACATCCTTTATTGTAAGTTTTTTCGGGTCTTTACCTGCAAATAATAAGAATTCTTTAATTGTTGAAATATAGTTGGCTATGGTCGCAGGGCTTAATTCTTCCAGTTCCATCTCTTCCTCAATTTCTTTGATAAGGTCTTTGCATGCTGTTTTTAATTCCATTTTGTAATTTTGTTCCTATTACTGTCAATAATAGGAACTTTTTATAATATATTGGGTTTTAATGTAAAAAAAGAATAAAATTAAAATTCGGCAGTTTTTGGTGTATTTTCACTCATCCGGGCATGATCTCGTTATGAAGATGTCTTCAATTTGACTTATTTTTAAAACGAATCAAAAACCTTCGCTGGAATATGCAACAATAACGAAATAAATTTATTCGCAAAAGTATGCGGAAATAACGAAATAATTACTTTCGCTAAACTCATGGACAATAACGAATTAAAATATTTCGCCAGATCATTTAATAAAAACGAATTAAATATTTTCGTTATTTTTTTACACCCGGAATACTGTCAAATTTCATAACCAAACCCGCTATATCATGCGCGATTGATGTTCCGTCCTCTGTAAGTTCAATGGCGATTACTCGCCTATCCCCATCGGAATTATTAAACTCAACCAGCCCTTCAGACCTGAATTTTTTAAGAATTTTTAATGTATGGGGATATGTACAGTCCACGCATTTACTTATAGCGGAAGCGTACATCGGTTCATTCGCATCCTTCAAAGTTAAAATAACCTTCGCCGGCTTTTTATGAAGGAATATTTTCCAGCAATTGTCAGTCATATCTGTCATTTTTTAATTAATTTAAAATAGGTTAATTAGATATTATGAATTTAGATTAATTAAATATATATACTTAATTAAATATATAGTTTAATATATTAAATAATATAACCATTCCAGAATATACATTAAACAATAACAAATAACAATTAAATAAAAATTAAATTAAAATTTATCAATGACAAAAAAAGATGTTAGAGTTGAGGACTATATGAACCGGAATGTGATTTTTGTAAACGAAAACCAGACGGTTGAAGATGTTGAAAGAGAAATGTTGAAACAGGGGATAGACGGATTTCCAGTTGTTGATGACGAAGAACACATCACAGGAGTAATAAATGTTATGGACTTATTTTTCAAGCACCCCCAGATGGAAATAAAAAAATTAATGACAAGAAAAGTTGTTTCGGTGCCAAAGGATATAAAAATTGAACATGCTGCAAGAATAATGTTTCGCAAGGGAATTTCCAGGGTTCCTGTTATTGAGGAAAATAAAATTGTCGGAATATTCACGCACAGCGATGTTTTGCGAGCGCACATAGAAAGAGTTACCCCGTCCAAGGTGGAAAAAATCAAAGAATCATTTGAAAAGATATATGGTGTTAAAATTACGCTTGCTGACCAGGAAGTTGATGTTGAAAAATTAATACCCTCGCAAAACAGCATAGACCTTGATGAACTTGAAGGAAGGAAATACGAATTGAGAAAGGGACTTGCAGAACCTATTGTTGTCGTCAGGTCAGAAGGAGGGCTGGTTATTGCGGACGGTCACCACAGGTCTCTTGCGGCACATAAATTAGGAATTCAAAAAATTAACGCATATATTTTAATTCCCGGGAAGGAAATTAAAACCGGGCTTGAAAAGGAAGCAGGGAGATTAAATTTAAAGACAGTTGCAGACATCAGAATTAATTATGACGGACAATAAGAACTAAACGGTGCAGGATGAATATTTATGAAAATTATAAAAAAATAAGAAGCGAAATTCCTGAAAATATTGAAATTATTGCAGCGTCAAAAACAAGAAGCACGGGAGAAATTTTTGATTTAATTAATGCGGGATGCAAAAACATCGGGGAAAATTATGTTCATGAGGCGGCAAAAAAACACAGTGAACTCGGCAGTGATGCAAAAAAATTAAAATGGCATCTAATCGGTCATCTCCAGGGAAATAAGGTTTCTCGGGCGATTGAGATTTTTGATGTGATACAGACAGTTGATTCACTTAAACTCGCGAAAGAGATAGATAAAAGAGCAGAAAAGCAAATTACAATTTATGTGCAGGTAAACATCGGGGAAGAGAAAACCAAATCCGGTGTTAAGCCGGATGAATTGAAAAATTTAATAACGAGTATCACAAAACTTAAAAATTTAAAGGTCGCAGGTTTAATGACAATTGAGCCATACTCGATCAATCAGGAAGATGCGCGAAAATATTTCAGGAAAATGAAAATTTTATTTGATGAGATTAATAATTTAAAAATTCCTGGTGTTGATCTGAAAATTCTTTCCATGGGAATGAGTAATTCCTACAAAATTGCAATAGATGCGGGAAGCAATATGGTCCGGTTCGGTACAATGATATTCGGTGAACGATGATGATTTTTTGTTTTCGTATAGTTTATAGGTCAGGAATAATATTTTGGCTGGTTAACAAATGCAATATTAACTCTATTGATTACAGGAAGATAAATAAAAAATAAAATTTGACACCCCGTTTTTTTGGGTACCGGTCATTTAATCACCCGTTACTTTCTCAACGCTTCACCCGTACACTAAAATTTTTTATAAATATTTTTTCTGTGTCCGACAATTCTTACTTTTAAAATCTTTTTGGAAAAATCAACATCAATCAACGCCCTGTAATCACCAACCCTGAGTTTATAAACATCCGCGCCTCCATAATGTTCCAGGTAATGGAACGGATTAAATTTGAGTTCTTCAATTTTATTGATAATTCTTTCAGTGATATCCCCCGGAAGTTTTTCCAGATCTTTCAATACCTGGGGTGTCCACTTAATTGAATAACTCATTTTGTGAGAAATCTTTTTTTAACTTCCTCATGGTCTATTAATTCGGAATCAGGAACTTTTCTTGCTTCTTCTAACTTCCTTATAGTTTCTTCGCTGAGTTCGTATTCTTCAAGAAGTATGTTTTTTATCAATTTTATGTCATCCTGAAGCCCTGTTATCTCATGGTGAATTGTTTCAACAGTTACTGCTTCCATGTTTATCAATTAAATTTTAAAAATAAAAAATAAATTTGACACCCCGTTTTGAGGGGTGACAGTCGTTTAATCACCTGCACAATCTCAACGCTTCGCAAGCACCGCAATTAATAATAAAATTATTAATGCACCGATTCCGGCAATTAGATAAATCAGCCAGTTAGTTTTTGGGTCGCGAATTTTGTCATTATTTTTGTCCAGGTAACACTTAATTTATAAATTCAAATTACTTATGAATTTAAACCATACCCGCTTAATTTTAAGAAAATTATAAGTGTATTTCTAAAAAAGGAACACGCTTCGTTTCCGAGTCATACGGGGAAATCCTTTGACTAAAAAGTCAAACGGACTTTCGTAGGGAGCGATGCCCGACCTGGGAATGAGTAATTCCTACAAAATTGCAATAGATGCGGGAAGCAATATGGTCCGGTTCGGTACAATGATATTCGGTGAACGAGGATGATTTTTTGTTTTCGTATAGTTTATAGGTCAAAAATATTTTTTTAACTTCATCTTCATTTTTCAAATTATTTTATCCGAAGGTATCGGGTATTGAGCGTTTTTTTAAAATATTTGCCGGGACCTAAAAATAATAAATAATTTAAATTATTCTCTGCTCCGGGTTTACCTGCATATTCAATTACGGCGAAAAAAATGTGAGTGCAACAACAAATACTATCACACAGAGTATTAAATATGCAACGAAACCTATAGCATCTCTTTGAGTATTGCTCAAACCTTCAAGTACTTTAAATTTTGCAAATGCCATATTATATATTTGTTTTTAATAAAAATAAATAAAAATTAAAAAACCTGATTTTAATTCCCTAAAATTTGAGCAACAACATTTCTTGATTTTTCTCTTTTTTCCCGGTGCGCGTATAAAAATTTTTCCATTAAGTCGGCGCACTTTTTTTTGCAGTCACCGCACCTCAGGTTTCCCGATTTGCATTCATGATAAATTTCATGCAGTTCTTTATCATCATCAATCAGGTGATAAACAAAAAATTCATATACCATGCACTGCCCCGGAATCCCGCCAAGTTCCTTCTGCTCCTCTGCCGTGTTTCTTCCTCCTGTTTTTGCGCGCATTATTTTTTTTACCGCGTCTTTGGGGTTTTCTGTTAATGAAATATAAGATTTCGGGTCAGAAGAAGACATCTTGCCTCCTTGCAGTCCTTCCATGAACTTGTGATATGTTGACGACGGTAAAATAAAATTTAATTTAGCGGCAATATCTCTTGTCAGCCGAAGATGCGGGTCCTGGTCGCTTCCGACGGGAACAACAACAGGCATCCTGCCTGAAAATTCATCAAGCTGCGGGTGAAGAATGTCTGCAACCTGCGTAAGAACCGAAAGAATCTTCCCGGGCGATAATTCACCGTAAATCCCCCGGAGTTCATTGAAAGTCGCTCTCTTTGAAAGCGTATCCCTGAACAGGTAATAAGGAATTTTATAACTGCTCTGGAAATAAAAATTTAAATTTTTTCCCTTTAAGCCCAGTGCAATGTAATTTAATAAATATTCTTCAACCGCAAGTTTCCTTGCTTGCTTGAGGTCAATATCCCGCATGTTGTATGCTTCAATGTCCGCAACACACACATAGGTCTCCGCGCCCAGTTCCTGGAACCAGATAATCTCGTCTGCAACCATTTTATGCCCGAAATGGAATTTTCCCGAAGGCATAAGCCCTGTCATCATTGCAAACTTTTCTTTTTTCTGAACTGCGTATGCGATTCTTTCAAAGTCCCTGTGACCGAATATGATTCCTCTTCTAACATACCTGTTGTCTTTAAATTTTTCTTTAAATTTTTCAAACGGCTCAATTCCGAATTCCGCAAACAGTTTCTCGTAGTTTTCTATTTTCATTGAACCCCAAGGGTCTAATTTGGCTGGCATTTTTTTGTTTTAATTTATTAAATTTTATTGAAATTTTGAATTAAATTTAAATTTAGAGCATAACTGCTGTTAATATCGGTGCAGTTCTCATAATTTGCAACAACACGGGAATAACTTCCGGGCTTTTTTCCACGCCCTGTTTAAGTATGTCTATTATTGCCCCTGTAACTGGTTTAATAACTAACTTTTTGTATCCCTCAGTTACAATGTCTCCTCTGAGTTTTTTCAAAAGCTTTTTTGTTCCAGATTTATTTTTTCCATCTTTGACGCTTTCTATAACTTTCTTTTCATTTTCTTTGTTTGTTAATTCTTCAGCAATTTGTTTTATGCCTTCTGTATTTTCCTCACTTATTAAATTTGCCAGAATAAGATTTATAGAGTTCAGATTTTCATTGGTTTCTTTATGCAATTTTTCATATCTTTCGGTGAGTTCTATTAATTTTCCCAAAATTTCCTTATTCTCGGAACTTGCCTTCTCAATAGATTCTTTTATGTATTTGATAGTGTCATCTGTTGATTTTGCTATTTTTAACAGTTCATCCACTTTGGATTCGGTTCTCTCTGTGCGCCTATCTATAATCGCTACTTTTTCACTTAAGGTTTTTAATTCGGCAGTTGTTTGTTTATGTGCCTCATTATTTAGCATATTTTCAATTGCGACTCCATTAAGCTCTGGAAGTATAGAAGGTAGAAGTTTTTTTATTTCAACATTCCAGTAATGGTCAATTATTTCCTTTTTATTCTCTGGTTTTTCATTGATCTTTCTTGAACATTCATTGATTTTATTTGCTATTTTAATAACGCTATTTTCAAGATTTTTATTAACACTAAATCCAAAATCAACGAAGAATTCCTCACTTTTTGATAATCATCCAACATTTATGAATGTTGGTTTTTTCATTTCTAAAGAGATTAAAGCATTCATCAAAAGTTTTAATGCAAGATACATAATGTTTTATTAACTCCTCACTAAGAAATTCTTTTTCTAATAATTTCTCTGCATCTTTATAAATATCTGAAATTCGCTCTAAAATTTCATCCTTCTGAAAGACAGAAAGTAAGCCAATAATGTCATTAAATTCCTTATCCACTGATATCAAATCTTTTGTTCTATCAGCAAGTTCTAAAAGTTTTTTTTTCATCACATCTCTCTAAATAAAATTTAACTTCACCTAATTTTTTCCTTGCTCTATTATGTTTATTATGCTCTTTAGCAGGGAAGTATCTCATAATATCGCGGTAGGAATTGCAAGCATCAACGAGAAATTCTTTTTCATCATTATTCTCTCTAAAGAACTCCTTGATTTTCTGTAATTGTTCCCTGTGTTCTTCAATCTTTTCTTTTTCAAAAAAACTAAAATAAAGGATACAGAAATTTCTGGCGATAACTTTCTTAAAGGTTAGATCATCGCAGAGTTCAAACGCTCTTTTGTATTCTTCCTCCGCTTCATCATATCTTTTTAAACTTTCCAATAAAACTCCAAGATTGTTGTGTGGTGTTGGATGTTTTGGATTAAGCTTTATAGCTTTTCCATATTCCCCCTCCGCTTCATCATGTCTTTCTAAATCTGCTAACCAACACCCAAGATTATTGTGTGCTTCCATAGAATTTGGGTTAATTTCTATAGATTCTCTATATTTTGCTTCTAACAGATCAGGATCAAGTTTTGATGCTTTCTTAAGTTCTATTTCGGATTCCCTATGCCTTCCTATTTTTGATAATGTAAATCCAAGATTTATAATGGCTTTTACATGGTTTGGATCAATAATTAATGCTTCCATATATTCTTTTTCCGCTTCTTCATATCGTTTTAAATCATCTAATAAATTTCCTAAATTATTGTGCGCAGCTGCTTGACCTTTCCTTGCAAACTCAATTAACTTTTTATTTCCGAGTTTCTCAGCAAGTTTAAAATAATTTATCGCTAACTTAAATTCTTCTTTATTCTCCATTGTTTCTGCAAATTTTTTATTACTTGCCCCTGTATTGAAGAACGTTTTAGCGTAATCATTATCTTTACCTTTCGCTTCTTTTTTCACTATCTTCAACGCATCTTCAACTTTCCCTTCTTTCAATAGTTTTTCAATCTCATCTATATTCATCTTTAAATTCTCTCAAATTTTTTCTGTGTTTAAAAGTGTTGACCCTTTCCTTTTCAACTATTCTCATTTCATTGCTCCACTGAAAGTAACAAGTTTTTGGTACTTTTGGTACTTTTGGTACTTTTGATTGTTTTCATCCTTCAAGGTTTTTTGACTGTCCTGGATTGTATGGATTCAATTTCATTTCTATCCTCCTTGAAAGTAACAAGTTTTTATTACTTTCGTTACTTTCGTTACTTTCGTTACTTTCGTTACTTTCGGTCGTTTTCATTTCTCCCCTAAGTTTTTCATTTTTAAATATTCTTTGAAAAGAGGATGATACAATCTGTATTTTCCTCTGCCAACCTTCTTTAGAAGATTATCATGAGTTAGTTCGGGATAATATTTGCGGAGTCCGCCAGCAGCCTTTGGCACCACTAGGTCTTCATCCATGTTTGCGATTTCAACTAAAAGTTTCTCTTTTTCCGGTGAAACCCTGCCTATGTCTCTCTCAAATTTTTCTTCAATTAATTCCTTAAAAATCAGTTCCCAGTATTTCTCAATGAATTCAATATTTATTTTTCCCGAATCCATGAGGTCAACAAGTCTTTGAGCAATAAATGCCAGAAAATAAGGATGCCCATCTGTTTTATTATGTAAATAAGTTATAGAGTCCGTTGTAAACGCGACAGTTAATTCTGTTCCCTCTATTGGTTCGGTCAAAAACTCCCGGGTCTCATCTATACTGAAGGCATCAAGATAAAATTTTTCAAAGAACCTTACTGCTGGCTCTGCAATTTGTTTAATATTATGGAAAAGGTCTTGTGATGCAGTAAATACTAACTGTATGGGATAGCCGTCAACGGCAAGGGACTGGAACAGGTCTCTTAAAGCAGCAATTGCATTTTTATCTTTCCTTGTGATGTTGTGCAAATCATCAATCAACAGAACAAACAATTTCACATTATCTTTTGACAGGAAATCATCAAAAAGAGTTTTCAGGTTGTACTCTAAAAGCATGTTCCCTGTAGATAGATACATTGTCTTTTCTTTCTTTTGAGCGGTGACTACACCCAATTTTACTTCCTTGAATTTCCACTCAAATATCCTGTCCCTGATCTTCTGGGATATTCTCCTGTTTCTGGTCAGGTCAATATTGATTTTATCCACAAGGAGCTGGCAAAACGCATAGTAATCCTGGATGTCCGAACCAACAGATATGCGGGTTGTGATAATGTTCTCATTTTTATCAAGGTCATCTTTGAGTTTCAAAAGCAGTGAACTTTTGCCTACTCCCCATTCCCCAAGAATAGCAAAAGAGGTGGGTTTTTTCCCATAGAGTGTTCTTTCTAAGTTTCTATTGAATTTTTTTAGATACTCTTCCCGACCAATAAAAAATTCGGGTTCGGTTGGCTGTCTCGGATCATACGGATTTAATTTCATTTTTGCTATTTTTCTTGTTGATTTTTTTGGTTCATCCCGAGGTTCTGTTTAAAATTACTTAAATCTTTCATATTTTTTAATTTTTTCTTTAATTTTCAATAATTCGTCATAAACCCCTCGCTTTTTTGTCTCTTCTTCAAAGTAATTTTCATAAATACGAGTTTGTTTATAAACTCATGTATTTTTAGGAGCATCATTTATATTATAATAATTTATATTCAAACATATTCAATATTCAAGAAACACTACCAACCAATCAAACTTTCCCAACTCCCTCAATTAATTCATCCATATCAACCTCAAAACCGCAAACCGGCGTCTCCAGATCAAAATTCTCCAAAACCTTCGGATGAATCTCCCCGAAAAATCCGAACCCAAACTCTCCGCATCTTCCCTCTATAAAACTCTCATGCACCGAATTTTTAATTTCATATTTCACCCCGGCACTTTCAAGAACTCCGACAACTGCCGCCTTAATTTCCGAGAAATTTGTTTTCGCGTGTGCAACAACTCCTGCTAATTTTTTATTATTTTTTCCTCCGGAGGTCACGCATTCGCCAATCTCAAACAATTCTTGCGGGTATTCCCGGTTCTTGTTGTTTTCAAGAATGCTCATAAGCGACGGCAAAAGCCAGGTCCTTGCAATCCCGTGTTCCTGCGAGACAGGATTTTCTGTTGCAACCGCATCTCTTGGCTCAATATTCATCCTCAAAAATAAATCTCTTTCATTTGTCAGCGTTAATGTCATTACTTCCCGGAACCCGGAACCTAACATTAATTCCCTGATTGTTTCGGAAAATTTCTCGCGTTTATCTTTTTTGCCTATGGTATGCGAGTTCAGCATTTCCGGCTTGAAATTTTCATAGCCGTATGCAATTGCAATATCCTCAACAAGATCAATCTGGTGAAGCACATCCGTCCTGTACGCGGGAACAAGAACCTTAATTAAATTTTTATTATTATTTTTGCCGGAAAATTCAACCCCGTACCTCATTTTTTCAAGCAGCACTTTAACTTCCGTTTCGTTAAAGCGTGTACCTAACAATCTATTTGCATAACTCAAATCAAGTTCCATAACACATGGATTGAGGTTCGGTGTTTTTGTTTCTGTTTCCTGCATTTTACAATAAAATTTAGAAAAAATTTACTTACCCGAACAGCGATGCTAATCCCTCTGCTGCTTCCTCTTCTTTCTTTGCTTCCTCTTCTTCTTTCTCCTCTGCTTTTTCTTCTGCCGCAGGTGCCGCGGGTGCCGATGGTGCGGGTGCCGCAACCGCCGCCGTTGCAATTGCCTCTTCAATATTCACATCTTCAAGAGACGCTATCAATGCCTTTGCTCTTGCTTTATCAACTTTGACATTTGCCGCACTCAGTACCTTATCAAGGGAATCCTCGTTTATTTCCTGCCCGGCAGAGTGCAGTAACATTGCTCCATATACGTATTCCATTTTTATTATGATTGTTATTTATTGTTTAATCTTATAATTTTATTTATATTTATTGGTCTATTATTAATCTATTAATTAATTAGTTTTCATAAAAATTAAAGTAATTAAAATAATATTAAAAAATGATTAGAGACCCGGCAGTTGCAGGAAAGTTCTACCCGGAAAGCAAAAAAGCGTTGCAGGGAATGATTGAAAAATTCATACAAAAGGCAAAAAAGGAGGACTCGAAAGGTATTGTAGTTCCGCATGCAGGATACATTTATTCCGGGAAGGTTGCAGGAGCGGTTTATTCGCGAATAAAATTTCCGGACACTTTTGTAATTTTAGGTCCGAATCACACGGGAATGGGAAGTCCTTTTTCAATGATGCACGAAGGTGAGTGGCTTATGCCTGCAGGGAAGGTAAATATTGATACTATTCTTGCAAAAAAAATTTTTGTAAATTCAAAATATTTAGAGGAAGATTTTTTATCGCACTTGCAGGAGCATTCAATTGAAGTCCATCTTCCCTTTATGCAGTATTTCGGTAAAAATTTCCGGTTTGTCCCAATCACGATAAGGCATTACATTGCCGATGAAAATTATTTAAAAATTTGCAAAAGTATCGGGAAGGCAATCGCGGCAGGAATCAAAACACTGGATGAAAAAGTTATAATCGCTGCAAGTTCTGATTTTTCGCATTACGAGACACAGGAAACCGCAAATAAAAATGATAAGTCGGCAATTGATGCAGTCATTAAACTTGATGAAGATGACTTATTTAAAAGAGTTCGCGAGTTAGATATTTCAATGTGCGGCTACGGTCCTGTTGCGATTATGATTACTGCTTGCAAGGAATTAGGAGCAAAAAACGCAGAGCTGGTTAAATACATGACTTCGGGTGATGTGACCGGCGATTACGGGCAGGTTGTCGGCTACGGCGGGATAATTGTGAAATAATTAAAATAAAATTTCTAAGTGGGCTGGAGCGCAGCGGAATGCCCGTTGATTCTCGTCGGGAATTTCCGACTTGCAATTATGATTACTGCTTGCAAGGAATTAGGAGCAAAAAACGCAGAGCTGGTTAAATACATGACTTCGGGTGATGTGACCGGCGATTACGGGCAGGTTGTCGGCTACGGGGGGATAATTGTGAAATAATTAAAATAAAATTTCTAAAACCCTGGTTACATAGAGAGAATTATTTGATACAATCATCCCTTAGCAAGATTCTTTTAGTAAGGACAATGTATTTTTTTGGGATTTTCATTCTTCTCATCGCACCGGCTAAAATTTCTATGTCTTCAGCATGGAACGCATTGAATTTAATTAAAAACAAAAAGTATATTGAAAATGAAATTAAAACAAAAATTCCAAGAATAGAAACCTTCAGGAATTTCAATAATATTTCCGAGAAGATGTCGGTTTGAGTTATCAGCGAGGATGCGTAATTTATTAAAATTTCATCAAAGTTGAATAGTGTTGCAGTTGAATACAGGATGACTGCGGCGAAGATGCCTGCTAATACTGGTTTGTGGATGTCTTTCGGGAAGCGGACATTGGTTATTTTTGACTGGCGCAAAAACAGGATTGTCATAAGTGTGAATGAAATTGCTGATGTTAAGGCAGCACCGTTTATGCCGTATTTTGGGATGAAAATGAAATTTAATATTACATTAATTAATGCTCCCGAGGCGATGATTTTTCTTGTGACATCAAGGCGTTTCATCGCGGCAAGGATATACTGTGAAGGAGATGCAAACAGATATATGAAAAGCCCCAGAGAATATAACATTAATACAATGTACCCTTCTGCGTAATTTGGAGTGTAAATAATTGTTAAAATTTGCTTTGAGAATATTAATATTACAAGAAGTATTGGGATTGAGGTTATCAAAAGCCATCTTACAATAGTTATTGTTATTTTTTTAATTTCATTTATTTTTCCCTTTCCCCAGAATTCTGTAATTAAAGGATAGAATATTGAGCCGATAGCACCGGCAAAAGTTGATATTATCCCGGCAAATGCAATTGCAATTGTGTAAATTCCAATCATTGTAGTGTTTACTTCAGCAGGGAGAAAATAGCCAAGCATTATCCGGTCCGTGTAGGTGTTTATCATGCTCATTGATGTGATCAGAACCACCATTAATCCAAACGGGACCATTTCCTTTAACAATGGAATCGAATCTGCTTTTTCATTTGATTTTGGTAATGAGTTATATTCCTTTAAAACCCAGTACCAGCCAATTAAACCTGCAAATACAAATGCTAAGAGAAACCCGAATGCAATGCTTTCTACTGTAAACCCAACAATAAATAAAAAAATAACCGTTAAAATTACTTTGAATATTTCCTGCATGCTTGTTATATAGGAAACAAATTTCATTCGTTTTCTTCCCTGCAGGAAACTTTGAGCAATTGCATAAAAATTTGAAATCAAAAGATAACCTGCCATAATATAAAATAAAGGAACAAGACCTGGATCATGGAAAAAATTAGCGAGATCATCAGCAAAAAATATAACAAAAATTATGCATACGATTGAAAAGATAGTTCCCGCGAAAAGAGAAACTTTTAAAACCTTTCTCAGATGATTGAATTTTTCCTGTCCTGCATAAAAAGGAACATATCTTGCAACTGCTCCAGCACCAAGACCGAGATTTGAGAAAAGTAAAACTATGCTCATAACACTTAAAACAAGAAAAAACATACCTATCTCTTCTTCTGTGACGGTTCTTGCTAAAATTACATAATAAATAAATGCAAAGAATTTTACGATAATCACAGAGATAAGCATCCATGCAGAACCCTTTGCAATGGTTTTTGCAGTTGACATAAAAAGAATTAGGATTAGAGGGAATTATTTGAAAATTTTGAATAATTCTTTCAATTTTTCAAGATTCTTTAAATCCTCATCAAGCGAATTTAAGTTCTTTCTTGGTGTTTCAAGGGTTACATATCTTGAATTTGCGCTTAAAATACATTCTTTAAAAAATTTAAAGTCTAATTCACCTTCACCAATATTTAAATGCTCATCTGTTTCCGTTTTTAAATCACAGTCACTTATATGGAACATATCCGGGTTTAATTTCAAAAGTTCATTAATATGCTTTTTATAATCTTTACCCATACTTACTGCTGCTTTTGCAGCATGCCCGAAATCAAGGCAGAAACCAAAATCTCCAATATCCATGAGTTCTTTCAAGTGCCTCGGTTCGTAACCAAGCATTTTCTCTCCGTTAAGACCGACTTTAGGCATATTCTCTATCACAATCCCATCATCATGCACTTCTTTCAATAAATTTTTCGCATCATCAAGCGAACCGTAATCAGCATGCTGGATAATGTATTTTGCATTTAATTTGTCCGCCCATTTAATGCAGGTATTGATAATTTTTAAGTTAAATTCTTTTTTATTTTTATCTCCGATATTTAAACCAAATTTTTCGGTTGGAATGTGAACAATATAAGGAATATCATGATTTAAAAAAGGTTTTATTTCTGTTCCGGGAATATAAAATAATTCAATATAATGAAAAATTTTTTCATTAATTAATTTACTTGCTTCACTCACCAAATCCTTATTTTTTGACCATAATTTTAAGCCGAATTTCATTGTTCATAATTTTGCGATTAAACTCAAAAAATCATTTTTAGTTTCTCTCATTGAAATTTTATTGTCATCAGATGCGATCTCTGTGAACCCGGATTTTGAAAATGCTTTTATAGAAGCAATATTGTCCGGGTTTATCTCTGCAATAATGTCTTCACAATCGGTATTTTCAAACAAAAACCCGGACCCTTTAAGTATCAAGATTGGACCAAAACCTTTACCCATGCTATCCGGTTCTACATTAACGCTTATTTTTGCTATTTTTTCATTTATATTAAACCTTATCTGCCCTACTCTTTTTTTACCCAATGCGCCAATTAATAAGATTACATCCTCTCTTGTCAATACATCATTAAACCATTTCCCATGTTCTTCTTTGCTGATGATTTGCGAGTTAAATGATTTTTCTCTTACTTTTATGTTATTTCTCCACTCTAATAGTATGTCCCTGTCAGAAAAATCTGCAAGTCTTAAATTTATTTTTTCAAATAATTCTTTATTTAAATTTAATTTTATACTATCCATATTACTCAATTAAATCCCAGCTAAGTGGAGTTCCTTTCTTGACATCTTTTCTAATTTTTTTACCAATAATACCCCCAAAATATTTTGGGTGCATCCCGTAACCCGGTCTTATTGATTTAACATTTTTGATTGAATTCAACAATTTTCTCGCTTTTATCAAAACAAATTCTGAATTTATCAAATATGTCTTTTTGTCCGAGCACATTAAACCCTATACCCAATCCCTTAGAAAATCCGATTGTTGCTTCAAAGTCAACATCAGCAAGCTGAATTCTGATTTTATGGATGAAAACCATCAGTTTATTCCCGTCGCCAACTATAACATGATCTTCTTTTCCATTCTCTATCTTTATTCCAAGGGTTTCAGCAACATCTGAGTGAAAGACCGAATAACCCGCTCCTGAATCTACATACGCTTCAAATTCTAACCATTCTCCTCTGCCTTTAAATTCTACGGGAATAATGGGTAGAAACCTGCCTGAATGTTTGATGTATGGAAATTTCATAGTAATACATGACTATCGGCTAAATTAAATTTTGAGCAAATTAAACTTCATCACTCAATTGAAATGAGAATTTTTTCCCATTAATACAATTAATACTCAAACTATTTAAAGCGTTCAGTCCTAATGCCAGTTT
>MCBE01000228.1 GCA_001723845.1 Candidatus Altarchaeales archaeon WOR_SM1_SCG | reverse complement strand
TTTCATCATTCACTTAAAAGATTAAAGTCATTTATTCCAAGGGACATGAAAGATGTTTCGGAAGAGCATATAAAATCAATTTGTTAAATTCAGGGGTTAGGGGTTAGGGATTAGGGGTCTTTTGTCAGGATTAATAATTTATCAACAATTTTTAAACGGATATTTCTAAAAACAATATTTACCAGATCGCCGAGAGCAAGAGCTGCTGCCGCCCTCACATCCGCTTCAGGGTCATTATACTTGCTTGATACGCTTTCAATAACTTCTGAAAATTTGCCCGCGGAAATGAAACTTGAAAGAATACCCAGGAGTTCAACAGACGAACTTCTTATCAGTTTATTTTCGTGCTGCTCTAATTTTATAACGGATTCAATAAATTCGTCTCTTATTTTCCTGGGTATTGTATCTCGCATGATGAGAAGTGACCTTTCTGCGCTTGCACTGTTTGTCCAGTCCTCTTTTTCCGCCGAAATTAATAATTCCGTAATTATTTCTTTATAATCTTTTCCGATTACTGCTTTTACCTGTGATATTGACTTTGACGCTTGCGCTCTTGAATACCCTTCAGGTTCCTCGCTCATTGAAAGCAATCGCGTTACAACTATCCTTGTCATACGCGAGGGAACGATATCCTTTAAATTCCCGATAGCAGAAGCCGCAAAAACCCGGGCATTCTGGTCAAAATCCCTTGTCAGTGCAAAAACTCTTTTAACGACTTTTACCCTTTTGCTTAAAGGAATATCATCTTTCAGTTCCCCCATGCTGATTACCGCAGCACAGCGAATGCCCGCTTCTTTATCGTGGCTTAATTCAACCAGGCAGTCACACGCATCACACATCATGTCTGCTGCCAAAATAACACTTTTTAGCTGCCCGATACCAATTGCTGCCGCGTGCTTTACAATATTTTCTTTATCTTTGCTTAAATTCAATATCTTTCCTACGGCTTTCTTTCTTATGTGAAAAGGAATTTCTGTTTTTAATTCTGCAAAAGAGTCAACAGATGCTGCTCTTACCTGTTCGTTTTCGTCATCCAGCGACTTAAGCAAATTATTTATGCGGGTGTGTGATTCGTTCATCTTCAGGTTATACGAAAAGATTGAAACAATGATTTAATGATTTCGTATTTTTTCATGCTCGATCCGGGATTCGAACCCGGGTCACAGGCTCCGCAAGCCCGCAGGATATCCAGGCTACCCTAATCGAGCGTATTTTGCATAATTAATATAATATTAGAATCAGTTAAAATTTATTATTTATTCACCTTCTTTTTCTTCACCGCCGAATTTGCGCTCAAGTATCTTCCTTCGTTTTTTGTCTTCAAGAAATATATCCGTTATCATAACATTTGAAGGGTCAATCGCACGCTCAACTTCTGTTGCGTCTGCCTTTGAAATCTTTAACCCGTCAATATAAATTTTATATTTATTTAAATCAACTTTTATAATCTCCCCGGTCATGCCTTTAAACTCACCGCGCATAACTTTGACTATATCCTTTTTTCTAACAGGCATTGAACTCCTGCCGTACTTTTCCTTTAGTTCCCTGCTTAAAGGGGCAGCAAGCATCTTTCGCCTTTTGTGAAGCGGGGCATTTCTCCTGAACTTCCTCTGCTTTCCCGGCTGTGCCGACATAATTGTTTTCATTGTATTCTGAAAATATTAAATATTATAAATTAACAATAAATTAATAATAAATTGAGATTAAATTAATAAATTATCTTCTCGGTTTCCCCCTCTGCCTTCTCCTGCTCAGCATTTGCAGTTCCCGCATCTTCAATAAATACGGCTGCGGCTCGGCGCGCGAAACAAATTTTTCATAAGGCGTACCTGGCTCTTTACCATTGATTTTTGAAATTTCCCGTGCCATCAGCCAGTAAATCAATGCAAGCGCATTTTTACCTTTATTATTTCCCGGGATAATAAAATCAAGATTCTTGAATCTCGTGTTTGTATCGCAAATAGCAATTGTTGCAATCCCTGTTTCAGCCGCTTCTTTAATTGCCTGTAAATCCGCACTCGGGTCCGTAATTATTATTAATTTCGGTTCGGTATAGGTTCCTATATCGGGATTTGTTAATGTTCCGGAAACAAATCTTTTTGTTATTGCAACGCATCCCGTCTCCTCTGCAAATTTTTTTATCGGGTGTTTCCCGTACTCCCTGTTTGATACCACCAGCACATCCTTCGGATTAAACCGGGATATGAATTTTGCCGCGGTTTTAATTCTTTTATCAATTTTTGAGACCTCAAAAACGCATAATTTATCGGGGCGGATTTTGTAAATAAAAGGTCTCATATCGCTTGTCCTGTATTTCAGCCCGATATGCACGCCGTGAGTTAAATAACCGTACTTTTCATCATCAAGAGGTACAAGTAAATCGCCGGAATCTATTACCTCAATTTCTTCAATATCCAATCCCAGGGGTTTTGTTCCGGTTTTTTCACCTGATGATTCATCTTTTACTTCCTCTTCAACCTTTTCTTCTACTTCCTCTTCTATTTCGCCTGCTTCATCTTTTACTTCTTCTTCTACTTCATCTTCTATTTCGCCTGCTTCCTCTTCTATTTCTTCTTCTGCTTCCTCTTCTATTTCTTCTTCTGCTTCCTCTTCAACCTTTACTTCATCCGGTGTTTCTTCGCCTGCTTCCTTTCCGGTTTCCTCAACTTTTAATTCCGCATCTTCGGGTTCGTTTGTTTTAATATCTCCTGTTTCGGGTAGATTCTCTGTGCCTTCCATGTTTATTAATTAAATTCATGAATTAAAATAAAATTCTGCCGCAAATCTTTGTACGGTAATAAATAAAACCCGGTTTAAGAACTCAAAACAATGAGTCCTGATTTGATTTTATGCTTGATTTTTTTGTCGGACAGCATCTGTACCATATAATTTTAGCAAATGCTAATATTTTATAGGTTTAATGTAATGAAGGATTGAATTAACGATTTATTTGGTCATGCTCATCCGCGCTAATAAAATTTTAATAAAATTAAAAAAATGTATGTAATAAAAGCAAACGGAAAAAAGGAAAAATTTAATTTTTCTAAAATTGTGAGAACCGGCATTCGTGCGGGAGTCCCGAAAATAGATGCTGAAAAAATCGCAAAAGCGGTTGAAGAAGAAGCTTATGACGGGATTACAACAAAGGAAGTGCTTGACATGATTCTTGCAGCACTTGATGAGAAGCGGGTTGGCTACGCATCCAAATACGACCTGAAGGGAGCAATCATGCGTCTCGGACCATCCGGTTTTCCCTTTGAGAAACTTGTCGCGGAAATGTTTGAGCGGCTCGGTTACTCGGCGGTGACGGATGTTATCGTCCGGGGCAGGTGCGTTCCTCATGAAGTTGATGTCATTGCTGAAAAAGAAGGCATGCGAGCCATGATTGAATGTAAATACCGGAATTTTCCGGGTGTTTATATCGGGCTTCAAAAAGCACTTTATGTCTGGGCGAGATACGAAGATTTGCAGGCAGGACATAAAATGAAAAAATGCGAGAAATTTGATACGGCTTACCTGATATGCAACACCAGGTTCTCTGAGCAGGCAATGCAGTACGCATCATGTATCGGATTGGAACTAAAGGGCTGGAATTATCCCCCCAATGAGAGCATATCCGATATATTAACAAGAAATAAAATTTATCCCGTAACGGTTTTGAGAAGTGTCAATTCCCGCACACTGCAAATGCTTTCAGATGCGCGTATGATGCTCTGCGACGATTTAATTGAGAAAAAATTAATTAAAACAGGGATTTCAAGAAACAGGGCAAAAAGGATTATGAATGAAGTCGCAGGTGTCCTGGAAAATAATTAATAAATTAAAATATAATTATTAACAAACTCGCGGTAAAATGCTTGCGAACAATTGGGAACTTCAAAATTTTAAAAAGGAATTAATTAAAAAGGAATATAAATGCTTTGTAGGAAATAATAACTAAAATTTAAATTCATGATAAATACAACAATGCCAACCCAAAATTTCAGGATTCGCCCGGGGAGCAGATACGAGAGAGAACTATCAAAAAACCGCCTTCGCCTGAAGATTTTAATCAGCATATCAGTAATCTTCGGATTTCTTGTGGTCTGTACGCTTATATTTCATTATGCTGAAAACCTCCCTCTTCTTGACTCCCTCTATTTTTACATCGTCACTTCAAGAACAATCGGCTTCGGGGATATTACGGCGGAAACATTAATAGGAAAAGTTCTAATCATGTTCATCGCATTTGTACCGGCATCATTTTTTGTTTTTATTTCAACAATTTTAATTAATGAAATATTAGACAACAGGATTGACTCATACTACAGAGGAAAAGCACGAAAAATGGACAGGCACATAATTATCTGCGGTTACGGGAGTTTCGGCGATTTTGTTGCAAAGGAATTGAGGTTAAAGGAAATCCCGTTTATTGTTATAGAAAAAGACCCGGTTATCGCGGACCGGTTAATCGGTAAAAAAATCAGGGTTATAAATGCTGACCCTGAAGAAGAGCAGACACTCAGTTATGCGGGAATTGAGCGGGCGTCTGCCTTAATCGTTTCGCTTGATTCCGATGCAGAAAGTTTGTATGTTGTAATAACCGCGAGGGAGATGACAAAAGTTGCGAATCCGAATTTAAGAATAATTTCAAAGGTTGAAAAAGAAGGGGACGAAGATAAATTCAAAAGCGTTGGCGCAGATGTCGTGGTTTCAATTCCCATGATAGCAGGAGAACTTCTCGCAGAAGCAGCCACATCACCGGTAAGTTATGATTTTATGCTTAATGCCCTGACCTCGGAACACGGTATTGTTATGAAGGAAATTAGTGTTAAAACAGGAAGCATCGTAATTAATAAAACAATTGAAGAGTCAAAACTCCGGGAAGATGCGGGAGCGATTGTTGTCTCAATTAAAAGGAATAATGAGTATATTAACACGCCTTCAAGAGATATGGAAATTTTATGGGGTGATGTTCTCCTTTTAATAGGTACGACGGAGCAGGTAAAAAAGGCGGAAGGTATGATAAAGGAAGGGGTTTGAGTGAATTTGAGGTGAATGTAAAAAGAGCAGGTAAATAAAACCGGGAGATAGTAATTAATAATTATCTTGATTTACCGCCGATCCCGCACAAAAATTTATTTATAATTTTCTCTGTCCTGCTGTCCGAGAATTGCCAATTAAATTTAATCTAAATTTTAAATTTATAAAGTGGTTTATCCAATTTTTGTTGAACGAAGGTGGAAAACAAAGAAATAATTTATGAGGAATGGGCAAGGAAGGGCAAAGCAGTTGTTGAACTTGAGACAGAAGTCTTTGAAAGTTTGTTTGATGAGAAAGGCGAACTCCAGACAGTGGTTAAAGATTTCTTTGATTCATATATTAAAGTCTGTAAAGATAAAATAGAAAAATTCGGGAGATTCCCGACTCAAAAGGAAGTTGGTGAGAAAATAAAGGAGAAACGAGGTGGAAAGCGAACTCCAAAGGGATTTGTTGAAGATGTATATAACAATTACCCAATGGATAAATTCATGCTAAAAGTTCAGGCAGAACCCGGCACTATCAATCTGTATGACCGGGAATATGAAGGATTATACATGAAAAAACATAAGCGCAGAGCAGGACATAAATTGGATACAAGAAATCGGTATCTTGTTCCAATGTCAGAGGAATTCAAAGATAAAGGTAAAAAATACACCTCTCTTGTTCTTGATTTTGAGAAAGGCGATGTTTGTTGTCCTGAGCGCAATCCCGAAGGGTGGACGGGAACTGGTGAAGCAGGTAAAAAAGAGTATCCTGTGCAAGGAGAGATAAAAACCATAAAATTAAAATCGTTGTATGTAATTGCGGCGATTGTTATCTTAATTGTCGCAGGGCTGTTGTTTTATATTTCTTTACAATCCGGAGAATATTCCAAATCATACTCTTTAGGATTCTGGACAGGTGAAGACGAATACGGAAGTTATTTTGTACTTGATGTTTATAACAAGCATAACGGCAGGATAGATGCCAAGCTGCAACTTTATGATAAGAGTATCACATACGCTGAAGGTAAATTCAAGAGTTCAAGAAAAGATAATGAAATAATGTTAATTGCGGACAGGACTTACGAAAACAAAGTATATTTCACACCCGAAAGCGATGAAGTTATTTTTAACTTATCTATCTCCGGAACGAATAAAGGAACGCTGATGCCTGAAGGCATTTACTGCACAATGAAAACAAAAATTGACGGAGTTGATTTAATATCCTGCATAAGTGATAAAACTAAAAGAACAATTACAATAACCGGAAAAAACTAAAATCAATGAAAATTCAAATTAAAATTAAGAAAAAACTAAAAAATCAGGGCTGAATTAAGGGCTGAATTGATAAATCAGCCCGCTGAACAGCGAGTATTATATCAATAAAAATGAACCAATATATAATAAGGGAATTATCCCGAATCTACAAAAAACCAAATATGAAACCAAATTTAACTGCAATTATATTGGCAGCATTAATGTGTTTGTATATAACGGCAATACCCGCGATGGCAGAAACAGAAATAATGGTGCATCCAAGCGTGGATAAAGAGATAATTGCACCCGGCGACACTGCGACAGTGACTTTAAGCATAACAAACACAGGCGACGAAACAACAGAACTTAAAGTGATGGCAGTAATCCCAAGCGGAATGACAGCAACCACAACAACAGGAGCCAAAGACGCAACAGGGAATTTAAACGTATGGAATGGTCCTCTAAGCCCGGGCAGGACGGAATCCATTACATACACGGTAAAGGGAAACCAGAAAGGAACATTCAGGGTGTTTTCAATTGTGAAATACCTTGACGGAGACGACTGGAGAGAACTGCAAATGATTTCGGAGATAAAAGTAAACGGAGAAACACTAAAAAAAGAAACGGACTCGGACGGCGACGGCTGGAGCGATGAAAAAGAAAAACAACTCGGAACAAACCCCTACAACAGGGACACAGACGGCGACGGCATCATTGATCCTGAGGATTCAAATCCTTTAGTTCCGGAGGAGCAGATTCCAATGAACTGGATTATAATTTTAGGTGCTGCCGCAGCATTAATTCTGGTTTTAATTTTAGGAATATTAATAGGAAGAATATAGGTTTGGTGCTGATTCCCGAATTAAATAAATAAATAAAAAGAAAGGAAAAATGAAAAACACAAAAACAAACGCTGCAACCGCCCGAACCGCAGCTAAAAACGGGCAAATAAAAGAAGAAATTAAAAATTTAATTTTAGGAAAATTAGGGGTGATCGGGATTATCGGACTGTTGTTTATGGCGGGAATCGGGACGGTTATCGCCGCAGATGAAGGTTTAGTCGCATACTTGAGTTTTGATGATATTTCAGGGAATACTGCTCCGGACAGTGCAGGAAATAATGACGGAACAATTTACGGCGCGAAAGTTGTTAATGGAGTTTCCGGGAAGGCGTTGAAGTTTGACGGCACTAATGATTATATTGATTGCGGGAATGATGCGAGTTTGGATCCGTCAATAACAGATGAAATCACGGTGGAGGCATGGGTGAAATTTGATAGTGTTGCCCTCCGACCTCCACCTCAGGGTCAAACAATAGTGGGGCGGTGGGGAAAGGCACCATACTCTGGTGCTTACTACCCTGTAGCATATATTCTTTATTTATCGTACTCCACACATGGAACTGCGTTAATAAGATGGAATATAAACAACAAGGTTGCGACCATATTGGATAGTCCATCAGCAGCAGTAAGCAACCGATGGTATTATGTTGTTGGCGTTGCAGATTCGAACAGTGCCCGATTATATATTGATGGTTCATTAGTTGCTACCAGTAGTGGAGGAGTAAGTTCAATAAACAGTCCCAAGGATAATCTTAGAGTAGGTTATGAAGATTCGGGTCCCTCACCTTTAAATGGCACAATTGACGAAGTAAAAATCTACAACAGAGCATTAACAGCAGATGAAATCAAAGTAAATTATAATAAAATTAAGGGCAACGGTTTAGTCGCATACTGGAGTTTTGATGATATTTCTAGAAATATTGCCCCCGATGAAGCAGGAAATAATGATGGAATAATTCATGGAAATCCAAATGAAGTTAATGGAACTTCCGGGAAGGCGTTGGAGTTTGATGGAGTGGATGATTATGTTGATTGTGGAAATGGAGCAAGCTTGAACAATTTTAACCAGATTACTGTTGAGGCGTGGATTAAACTTTCTGACACCAACAGTCGCGATATGATTGCTGAAAAACATACTTCTTGGTGGGTCGACGGTACAACTGCAGGTTGGTGGTTTGCTCGGGAGACGGATAACAAACTTACCTTTCTTGTAGTAAGCAGTAATGAGAGATATACACATTCTACGATAAATGTTCCTACGGGAAGTTTCGTTCATGTTGTAGGCACATATGATGGTACGAACACCAAAGTTTATATTAACGGAGTTGATAATACAGGTTCTCAACAAGGTACGGGTAGCGGATCCATAAAAAATTCTGGGAATTCAGTGGTGGTGGGTAATTGTAGGTGGTGCAACGCTATTTCGGTACCTATGGATGCGCATTTCAACGGCACAATAGACGAAGTAAAAATCTACAACCGTGCATTAACTGAAGGTGAAATCAAAACAGAATATGAGAAACATAAACCATCATCCTGCACAAACCAATGCTCTGAACCCTACTGCGTCGGCTACGACTGGTACGACTGTGTAATGCAGAGCGACGGCTGTTATGACAACATCAATAAAGGAGAAATAGAAGGTAAATGCGGTTATCCGCCGGAAGAACCGGAGCTGCCGTGCACATCAGGTGAAACAAGATGCATTGGCTTAACTTACTTTGAATGTCAGAATAATAACTGGCAGAACCGGGGAGTTGTTGACGGGAAATGCGGTTATGTTCATATACCCGGACAATCAGAGGTATGCAGCGCAGGCGAAACAAAATGCGTTGGCATAACCTACTTTGAATGCGAGAACGGCAACTGGCAGAACAGGGGACTTGTTGACGGGAAATGCGGCTACACTCATGAATCAGGTGATCCGAAACCTCTGCCGCCGGAAGAAGATGTGTCAGTGGATGTGACAATGCACCTGACTTTTGACAGGACAAAACCCAAAGTTGATGAAGGATTTGAACTGCGGGCAAATTTTGTGAACATGGATTTCAAACCAAGAAAAGCGTACATCACGGTTTTCCTTCCTTCAGGTGTTGACATTCTGGAGGGCTTTGGTAAAGTGAAGAGCATGGTGGGCGGCGCAGCAACCTATGAATTAAATCTTGACAGTAATGCCGGATTGGGATCGCATACAATGCGACTGAAAGCGAATGAAGAAGGAAAGAAAGAGGTGCGGCTTTATGGTATAGTGATTGATGAGAACGGCGGTCAGCATGCGATACAGCAGAAAAGTGAGACGGTTACTGTTGTTGGCGAAACGCAAGGCGGAGGAACGGGAATAACCTGCGATCCACCTTACATACAAGTAGGAAACGAATGCTGCGTGGACGCAAATTACAATAAAATTTGTGACAGAGACGATGAAACACCAGACGAAGGAACTAACTGGCTGCTTTATGTGATTGCGGGAATCGGTGCATTAATTGTGATATTATTAATTGCGGTACTGGTGAAGCGTTGAGAAAGCAGCAGGTGACTAAATAACCGGCACCCCGCAAAATGGGGTGTCAATTTTATTTTTTATTTTTAAAATGTAATTGATAAACATGGAAGCAGTAACTGTTGAAACAATTCATCAGGAGATAACCGGGTTGCATAATGATATACAACTGATAAAAAACATACTTCTTGAAGAATACGAACTCAGCGAAGAAACTATAAAAAAGTTAGACGAAGCAAGGAAAGTACCGGATTCCGAATTAATAGACCATGAGGAAGTTAAAAAAAGATTTCTCACAAAATGAGTTATTCTATTAAGTGGACACCGTCGGTTCTGAAAGATATGGAGAAACTTCCGGAGAAAATCACTGAAAGAATTATCAATAAAATTGAAGAACTCAAATTTAATCCGTTCCATTACCTGGAACATTATGAAGGCGCGGATGTTTATAAACTCAGGGTTGGTGATTACAGGGCGTTGATTGATGTTGATTTTTCAAATAAAATTTTGAAGGTAAGGATTGTTGGGCACAGGAGAAACATTTATAAAAAGTTTTAGTGTACTTGTGAAGCGCCCGGGAAAAGACCCTTACGGATTGGCACCCCAAACGGTGTGTCGAATTTTATTTTTTTGTTCAGCTGCTGCAAGCGGTATAACCCTCATATTTGAAGGAGTTGAAAATCCCACGAATGTAAAAGAGCAGGTAAATAAAACCGGGAGATAGTTAATAATTATCTCAATTTACCGCCGATCCCGCACAAAAATTTATTTATAATTTTTCCTGTTCTTGCGATGTTTTCATTTATCACAACAACCCCGAAGCAAATACTTTTCTTACCTTCAGGTATCGGCTTTCCCGAATAGACATCTTTAATTTTAACTGAAATTATGTTCTCGTTGAAATTTTTCAATAATTCGCACAGGAATTTTTCATCAATCAGGTTATCAAAAATGTATGAAAAATCCCTCTCGACAGAGCCGAGTTTCTTAATTTTAAATTCAATTTTTTCTTTATCATCCAGGATTTGAATGTTTGAAATTTTTAATTTATTTAATTTCCCGGAATCATTTATAACAACATTTTCGGAATCAACCGACTCCACAATACCGAGATGAATATTTTTTGAATAGATATGCCGGAGTGCAATTTCCTTACCTGCGGATTCCTTTAATTGATTCAATTCTAAAACAAGGGACGCTACCGCCTTGTTTGATTTACCCATCGCAGCATCAACATCGTCAAAGTGTTTCGCCGCATCGCTCATGTATTCCACGAATTTTTCACGGTCCTGGTTTTTAACGGTTTCGCTTAACTCTCCTGCCGACTTGAAAAACGCTTCGTGGACTTTTATGACGCGCGGGTTTGTCATCTGGATCGACGCATATAAATGAGGGTCCTGCCCGATGATTCTTCCTATCATGTCAAGCATTAACTCGTATATCGGAGATGCGAAACGCCGGGATTTTTTTATGTCAAAGTCAATATCCTTTAAGGTTTTACCAACGGAAATGTAAGTGAAATGCGTAAGCCCCTGGACAACGGAAATTACCCTATCATGCTCCTCAGGTGTTGACTCTATGATTTTTGCCTTGTGCTTGTTTAAAAATTTTAGCAGCCAGGACATCCACTTATATTTTTTGCCGCCGCACGGTCTCACAGGGGCTAAAACAACAACCTGCCCTTCAAGTCCCGGAACCTTCGGACCGAACATGGGATGCATTCCAATCACTTCAACGCCTTTATCTGAAAATTCTGCCATTACCCTGCACGGCTCTTCCTTTACTGATGTAAAATCCGTGAGAAGCGCTCCTTCCTTAACGCAGGGAGCAACTTCCTTTATGGTTTCAATCGTGTAATCAATGGGAACCGTTACTATAACAACATCTCCTGATTTTGCGGCTTTGCAGTTGTCTTTAATATATTTAACATTCATTTCTTTTTCAACCCGCCTGCCTTTAAGTTCCGTTGGTCCCGTCACAATTATCTTATGCCCTTCTTCAAGGAATAATTTTGCAAATAATTTTCCCATTCCGCCGTAGCCGCCGATTATTACAATTGTTAGTGATTTTTTCATTGCCTTAAAATTACATAGAATTAAAAATTAAAAAATTAATAAAAAATTGAATATAAATTTCAATCCCCTTCGCTGAATATCGTATTTCTGACAACGGTTCCCGCTTCAACACACGCATTCGGATAAATGGAAATTCCCGGCATAATTGAAGCATTTATCCCGGTATTTACCCCGTCGCCGAAGATTGTCCCGAATTTTCTTCTTCCCGATTTTTCAAATTTATCCTTGACTCGCACCCTTATATCGCCCTTGTCAAATCTTAAATTAGCAACCTTTGTTCCCGCACCGAAATTGCAGTCCTCGCCGATTATTGAATCCCCGATGTATGAAAGATGCCCGACATTTGTCCTTGACATGATAATTGAATTTTTAATTTCAACGGCATTTCCGATATGGACATTATTTCCAAGAGCGGTGCTTGCCCGCAAATAGCAGTTCGGTCCGATTTTGCAGTCATCCCCGATAAAGCACGGACCTTCAATGTATGTACCTGATTTTATTACCGTTCCCTTACCGACGGAAACATCGCCTTTTATCACGGTGTAGGGTTCAACTTCTGCTGTCTCGTGAATTTTTAATTTCATTAAATTCCTGTCCCCGAGTAAAATTTCGTTTGCGTCTAATAAATCCCAAGGTCTTCCGATGTCCATCCAGAGTCCTTCGCATTTGAAACCATGCACCATATTTTTATCCCTGTTGATTAATATATCTATCGCATCCGTTATTTCATATTCCGCTCTTGTTGACTTTTCAACAAGTTTTATCGCATCAAAAATTTCCCGGCTGAAAACATAAATTCCTGCATTTGCAAGATTGCTTTTCGGGTATCTCGGCTTTTCTTCTATGCTCATGACTTTATCCTTCTTTAATTCAACCACCCCGAATTGTGAAGGGTCATCAACCTTAATTAATGATAAACTTGCGGAAGGATTGTGATCTTCATGATTTTTTAGTAAATTATTAACTAATTTATCAGAAATTAAAAGGTCGCCGTTCATTGCAAGAAAGTCGCCTTTTATAAGTTCTGAAACAACCGAGACCGCATGGGCTGTGCCTAATTGTTCCTTTTGTTCAATGTATGTGAGTTCTATACCCTTAAATTCATCGCCGAAATATTCCCTGATTTTTTCTTTTTTATATCCTACAATAATTATAATTTTATTGAAATTTTTCAGCGCCTCAAGGTTCCATTCAAGTATCGGCTTTCCTGCTATTGTGAGCATCGGTTTCGGGCGTGTTGATGTAAGGGGCTTTAGCCGCTTTCCCTCGCCTGCTGCAAGTATTACTGCGTCCATTTATTTAATTAATTTTTATTGTTATTAAAAATTTTGTTATTAAAAATTTAATTTTAATTATTCTTAAACAAAAGATGAAATCATTATTAATTATATGTGACGGAATGGCTGACCGCCTCACAGGAGGAACAACGCCGCTTGAATCTGCAAAGACACCTAACATGGATAAACTTGCAAAACAGGGAATCTGCGGGATTATGGATACCGTAAAAACAGGAATTCGTCCCGGAAGTGATACTGCACATCTTTCATTATTTGGCTACGACCCGTACATTGACTATACCGGGAGAGGTCCCTTTGAAGCGGCAGGTGCGGGACTTAAACTTGAGAAAGGTGATGTTGCACTCCGCTGTAACTTCGCATCTGTTGTTGACGGTAAAGTTGTTGACAGGCGCGCGGGAAGAGAAGAATACGGTCTAAAAGAACTTGCAGAAGAAATTGACGGGATGGAGATTGAAATTGGAAATAATGGAAAAGAAATAAAAATTGACGATAAAATTAAAAATCATGATGAATTAATAATTTACACTGATGGTGCTTCCTCAGGTAATCCGGGACCTTCTGGAATTGGAATTGTAATTAAAGATAAAACCGGTAATCTAATAAAGGAACACAGCGAGTATATTGGTAAAGCCACAAATAATGTCGCTGAATACAAAGCAGTAATTTGCGCACTGGAATTGGCAAAGGAAATGGGTGCAAAGAAACTGAAAATAAATTGTGATAATAATTTAGTGGTTAATCAGGTACAAGGAAACTGGAAAATTAAAGAACCGCATTTAAAACCATTATGCCAGAAAGTAAGAAATTTACAACAGGGATTTGGACTTGGCAATGTTTCATATAAGCATATACCGCGTGATAAAAATCAAGAGGCAGACAGATTAGCAAAGGAATCATCTAAAAATAAAAAGTCAAGTTCCAAAAATAATGAAAGCAACGAAAAAATTAAAATTATATTCAGAAAATGCTCCGGTCACAGGGGCGTTGTCGTGTTTAGAGGCGAGGGCTTGTCGGCAAACATAACCGACGCTGACCCTGAAAAAGAACAGGAATTAATTCATGAATCAATGCCGCTTGACGGCACTATGGAAGCAAAGCGAACCGCACAAATTTTAAATAAATTCACGGAAAAATCCTTTGAAATTTTAAATAACCATAAAATTAACAAACAAAGAATTGAGATGGGGAAACTTCCCGCAAATGCACTTCTTGCAAGGGGTGCAGGCATAAAAAAAGAAGTTGCAAGTTTTGAGAAAAAGTACGGGTTTCGCGGCGCAGCAGTCGCAGCAGTCGATTTGATAATAGGTATTTGCAGGAGCATTGACCTGGATATAATAGTTGTTCCCGGGGCAACAGGACATGACGACTCAAACATTAAGGGAAAGGCGGATGCAGCAGTTTCTGCACTTAAAGATTATGATTTTGTTTTCCTTCATATAAAAGGCACGGATGAGGCATCTCACGACGGCAGTTTTGAAAAAAAGAAAAAAATGATTGAGAGAATTGACAAGGAAGTTATCGGAACAATAATTGAAAAATCCGACATGAAAAATTTAAATTTAATTCTCACAGCAGACCACACGACACCGGTTTCTTTAAAAAAGCACACGGCAGACCCGGTGCCTGTTTTAATCCACGGCGATGTAAGATGCGACCTTGTTGAAAAATACAGTGAGAGGTCATGTGCAAGAGGCGACCTTGGGAGGATATGCGGTCTGGACTTATTGAATATTTTATTTGATTTAAGCGACAAGCAGGAGTTGTTTGGAGCGTGAATTGAGTACCCTCTGTGCATTAGGGGTTCAAAGAACCCATATTCCGCTATGATGATCAACCTTTCCAAAAGGTTGTGAGCGACAAGCAGGAGTTGTTTGGAGCATAACACGCTTACTAAAATTTAATTGAAATTTAATTTATTACATGGAAATCGTCTTTTTAGGGACAGCAGGAACCGTTCCTACCGAAACAAGAAACCACCCTGCACTTGTAATTGATTATTTAAACGAGCCGTTTCTTTTTGACTGCGGCGAGGGAACGCAGAGGCAGATACGACTTGCAAAAATCAACCCCATGAGAATTAATCATATATTTATCACGCATTTTCACGCGGACCACATATTAGGGCTTGGCGGGCTTATAAGGAGCATTGATTTCATGGGCAGGGAAAATGAATTAAATATTTATGCTCCCCCGGGTTTTGACAGGATTCTTGAAAACCTCATATCTATCGGTGCATACAGACCGAACAGGTTCGGGATTAATGTCCGTAAAGCAGGGGAAGGAGTTATTCTTGAGGGTGAAAATTACAAGGTAACCTGCACGCAGACAGACCACACGGGAGTTAGAAGCGTTGCATACTGCTTTTCCGAAAACGATAAAAGAACATTTTTAAAACAAAAGGCCCTATCGCTTGGGGTTCCCGAGGGGCGGCTTTTTTCAAAATTGCAGAAAGGAAATCCCGTTGAAATTGAAATTAAAGATAAAAATAAAATTTTAAAAAAAATTATATCCCCTGATGATGTTTTAAGCGACCCTGTGCCGGGAAGAAAAGTTATCTATACGGGAGATACGAAGCCGTGCGAGAATGTTATTAAAATTGCAAAAAACTGCGATGTTTTAATTCACGATTCCACTTTTTCAGAAGAACAGGGAGAGGTTGTTGACGATATGGGGCATTCAACGGCAAAACAAGCAGCCGTTGTTGCAAAATCTGCAAATGCCGGGTCTCTTTACCTGATGCACATAAGTCAAAGATATACGGAACCCGAAAAACTTGTTAAGGAGGCACGGGCGGTTTTTGAAAAGTCCTATATCGCGAATGATTTTATGAGGGTTAAGGTTGGAAAGCACTGGTGAAAGGGAAATATCGGATAAAAATATTTCAAATATCAATAGAGGACGACTATTCCAGAGCTTATGTCGCTATGGAAGTATCCAGGAGTAAGCACACCTATTTTGTGGTTATTTGCATTTCAACCAGAGGTTGAACATATCTTCACGACTTCCAGTCGTTTGATAACACAATAAATTTTAATTAAAATTCCCAACAAAGCATTCGTATTCCTGTTTCATTAAATTCCAGTTTTGATAATAATTATTACAATTTTCAATTCCCAGGAAGCATTTGTAGGCATTCATTAAATCATTGTAGTCGTGAATTATTATTCCGTCATTATTGAGGTCGCATTCATGGACATCTACACTGCCATTATGTGCGGTAATGCTCTCGTTTGTTAAATTACCTTCCTCGTCAAAGACAGTTACATTTTGAAGAATTAATCTGCTTGTGCCGCTTCCGGTTATATTAAACAGTATCGCTGCTATAACGCCGCTTCCGTTTACTGTCTGTCCCCAGCAGAAATTATAGAATTTTATAGTTCCTGCGGTATTGTTTATTTCAGGCGGGATAGTACTAAAAGTCGTATTACACGCATTTTTCATAAAATCACCTTCAGCCACATTCAAGGCATACAACTTTGAATTATCAAAAATTAATTCAAAGCCCAGTCCGCTAATATCTGTTCCGTTGACAGTGACATTAACCTCCACTATGTCGCCCACATTCCCTGTGTAATGCCCGATTTCAATGCTTTCTGCGCCCGGTTCAATTATTAGTGTTCCCAGCAAAACCGCCAATATCCCTGTTATGATTACATATTTTATTTTATCCATTTTTAAATTTGTAAATTATTAATACCGATAGGATCAATATTATTGCCCCGTACACAAAAAATTTTGCAGGATTATTTTTTTCTTGATTTTGAGTGTGCATTTCCTGTGTTTCCTGTTCCTCTTCTATTCCTGTTTTGTTTGCTGCCGCAACAACCTGATTTATTACTTCATCCGTAATTTCTTTTTCAGATGTTGTTATTTTTATAATTTTTGTTTCGTAGCCCTCTTTTGTTATGGTGATGTTTAAACTCCCGGCAACTGCCGTGAATTTTACGGTGCCGTTTGAACCGGTATACCCGGTTACCCTGTTATAGGTTACGGATGCATTATTTAACGGCTCTCCCGCGGAAAATACATTTACCTCTATTGTTTCTCCCGCGACATTATCTGTTGACGGAACAAACACATCCACTGGTAATAGGTTATCAATTTGTTCATCCTGGGTTTCCTGCCAGTCAACTGTTTTTGTCCCGGTAATTTTTATTTCATTTTTTACATTCCCTTCGTTTGATTCTAAAACTTCACCGGATTTAACCGCTACTTTTCCGTTTTTAATTTCAATGCCGGTCGTCGGAACCCCTGATGCACCGTATATCTTTGCATTATCCAGGGATAAATCACTTATTCCCTGCGATAATGTTTTAAATTTTATTACGGCAATTGTTCCTGCTCCGCTTATGTTTTTGCCGAAGCATAAATCCCTGAACTTAATTTTTCCCTCATGATTATTTATTTCAGGGGGAGACATTGAGTATGTTCTTTCACTGCATTGTTTAATAAAGGAACCCTCTTCCGCGGATAATGCCTCAATTAAATTTTTATTAAATTTTAAGTCAAAGGCAGCGCCAAGTGTTTCCTGTGTGGTTAACTTCACATTAACATTAAATGTGTCGCCCATGTTTACTTCCTGCGGTGCGTCAATGCTTAATTCCTGTGCAAGTGATTCTGTTGTAAGGATAATCGTCAGTAATATAAATAAAATTTTTTTCATGATGTTTGCGGCAACTCTTTTAAACTTTCCCTTATTGCAATTAAGTCGGTTCTTGACTGCGGTTTTAAATCAGCGGTTGATGAGTCAACAAAAAGCAAATTCTCCGTAACAAGATACATAATTTCAGGGGTTATGTTACTGTATGTGATGCAGTCCTTATTGACAAAAAGTTTTAATGTATTTAAAATTTTTGCGTAGTCAACAGGTATTGTTTTTCCTTCAAATTCCACTTCTTTACCTATATCCCGGATCACATACAATTTTTGGTTTATCTCTATTTTTCTCCTTTTTACCATAGCATTTGCCTCGCTTTTCAAATCTTTTTTATTTCTTTTAGCATCAATTAATTCAATTAGGTGCGAGGGTTTTCCGCCAAGATACCGTAATGTGGTGTCTATCTCATCCTTGCTGAATTCATAGTGCCCCAAAAATCTTTTCGCGGTCTCGGGATCAAAATCATCTACAAACAAATATTTTGCCCTTCCCTGGAGCATTGCCTCACTGTAAACTTTTTCTATAAACAATGAATCAGAAGACAAAGCAAAAACATGGCACAGATGCAGTTCCTTTGTCAGCCGGATGAAGAAATTGAATAATTTATAAATTAAATATTCATCAATTTTTAAGTCACCTATAACCTGCAGCTCGTCAATTATTAAAATGGGCTGTCTCTTATTCTTCTTTACTTCATTCATAATCTCTGTTATGTATTCAAACACATTCTTCGGCTCATTATCCTTAAACACCGCATTCAACAGGTTTTCAGGTATCGGGATGCCGTAATATTTACCCGTGCCTTCTAAAAACTCCTTTGTGAATTCACTTACCCTACTTTTCTTCTTTTTACTTTCCTTATCAATTTCAAATAGCGATTCAACAAAGTCATTGTAATTTGAAACAAATTTCCCTCTCAAATTTACATAAAAAACCACATAACCGGGAGGTAAATTCTCAATAATATTCATTATCAGGGATGTTTTCCCGCTGTTTATCGGACCGTAAATGAAATTCACCAGGTGAGGTTCTGTTTCCAAGATATTCATGATTTCCTCTGCTTCGGATTCCCTGTTGAAAAATTCAACTTTCCTTAAATTTTTGACGGAATTTCCCATGGTATTTGATTTATGATATTAACATTTACTTATTAATTATACATGACTATCGGCTATTCTAAAAAAGTGAGTAAAATAAACTTCATCAATTTATTTACTCTCTTTCCTATATTAATATATGGGATTCAATAAAAATATAAATACTCTCTGTGAGAGGGAAAAGTTAA
>MCBE01000227.1 GCA_001723845.1 Candidatus Altarchaeales archaeon WOR_SM1_SCG | reverse complement strand
TACTGAAGCATGTCCTGCGGGTCTTGCGGGAAATGGTCTATTACGAGCCAAAAAACAGGTTAACTGATATTTGTAAAATTCTCACGACTTTGAATAATATAATAAAGAGGAAAAGCATCTTATTCATAATTTCTGATTTTATAACCTCGTCAAATTTTGAAAAGCCGCTTAAATTCCTTAAAAACAGGCATGATGTAATCCTTATAAACCTTACTGACATCCGGGAGACAGAAATTCCCGATGTCGGATACATCTACCTTGAAGATGAGGAAACGAAAGAGCAGGTGCTTGTTGATACATCCGATAAAAATTTCAGGGAATTTTATTTTAATGAAATTAATAAATTAAATAACAAAATGGCAGAATCTATGAAAAAATTGAATGTTGATATGATACAGGTAAATACGGAAAAGCCGTTTTATGTTCCGATGAGAAATTTTTTTAAAATTCGGGAGAGAAGAAAAAGATAAAAATGGAATATAAATTAGAACCCACATTCGGGGAGCCGATAATATTAATTTTATTATTAATCGTCCCCCTGACAATGATTTTATACTGGTGGTACGGTAAAAGTAAAAAGAAATCCGCGGTAAAATTCAGTTCAATTGCTCTTTTAAAAAAGACAGGGAAAAGCACAAGAATAAGGCAGCATCTGCCGTTTGCACTTATCGTGATCGCAGTAGCGCTTTTAATAATAGGTCTTTCGGACCCGAAACTCCCGCTTAAGACGCTGCAGGAGGGAGTTAATGTTGTGCTTGTAATTGATGATTCGGGAAGCATGGCTGCAAACGACTACAAGCCGACCCGGCTTGAAGCGGCAAAAAAATCATCGGAAATTTTAATAAAAAATTTAAAGGAAAAAGACAATGTGGGAATCGTGATATTTGAGTCAGGGGCAACAACCGCAGCATATCTTACGCCTTTCAAGGAAAATGCCGTTAAAAAACTTCAGGGGATATCGCAGAGACAGGGGAAAACGGCAATCGGAGACGGTTTAACGATGGGAATTGACATGGCGGTTTCAATTCCTAACAAGAAGAAGGTTGTAATTCTTTTAAGCGACGGCGTGAACAATGCGGGAGTTGTGACGCCAAACGAGGCAATCGCCTTCGCAAAGGAAAACAAGATACAGGTTTATTCTATCGGCATGGGTTCCGAAGAGCCGGTAGTTTTAGGATATGACTTTTTCGGAAGCCCTGTGTACGCGGAACTTGATGAAAAAACGCTTGTGGCAATCGCAGAGGAGACGGGAGGAAAATATTATAAATCAATAAACGAAAACACGCTGAATGAAATATATGAAAACATAGGCGAGGATATTGAAAGGGAATGGGAGAAGAAAAGCATAAAGGATTATTTTTTTGCAGCGGCACTTATCGCATTATTAATTAATATTTATATTATTTACGGGATGTGGCGGATTGTTGTTTGAAAATAAACTGTTAAATTAAAAAATTATTGAAAATCAGGACTATGAAAAATAAAGCAACAGAACCGGAGGAAAACGAATACCTGTTTGATTACCTGGAACTTTACAGGACAGCATTCTACGGTTTACAGGTCTGCCTGCACGGGTTGGAGGGTAAATTACGCAACTATAAATCAGCGGTGAGCGCGAAAAAAGTTGAAAAGACGAAAAAGACAGCAAGAGATATTGAGGTTTTACTCCAGAGCCAGCACCGCTTTTCAAAGGTTCTTAACATACAGAGCAAATTCATCCTGCATCATTCAACTCAAACACGATGCGGCGGCATATTAGCGTATCTCATCAACAGCCAGGAATCTGTAAAAGACCCTAAAAAAGGTATCAAAATCATTGAAAAAATATTAAACGAAAACCCCGATATAGTTAGAGAGACAGGGATTGAAGATATTTATAAGTGGCTGAAGGGCATGAAAGAGAAACCCGGGTTGTGCGGGGAGTATATAGCTCTCACACAGGTCGCGGTGATAGTCCTGCTGATGAAAAACTACGAAGAGATTATCAATAATTACGAAGAATTCACAAATAAAGCACTCTTGGAATTTGAGCGTGCTCGTAAAGTGTTTGCCGGCACAAAAGGCATCATACCTGCCGAATACAAATCAGACATCCTACCACCTGACCCGCAGGGGAAAATCGACAGGGCAATCAATGAGTATATCAGGGAGAATATAGATCCTCACACGCATAAGGCGTACAGGTGAAAAATTTTTCCGGGAATTATAAGAATCAAATTTAATTTTAATAAACCTTAAAATAATGAACAGCAAAATTATCCTTATACCTGTTTTTGTAATTTGCATCTGTCTTTTTTCATCCGCAGTTTATGCACAGACCCTTGAGGTTGAAAAACTTGTTGAAACCAATGACATTAAGGCAGGTGATGATGTGACTGTTCTTTTGAAATTCAAAAATAATTTTAACGAGAATGTTAAAATCCAGATTGTTGACAAAAACATTTTTGCAAATAACGGGCTGGACATCCAGTGCTATGAGCATACCCTTCCCCCGGGTACGCAAGTGATTGCTTACGAGCCGATAAAACCATTTTCTCCCGGGAATTACACGCTTGATGAGGCAGCAGTTAAATACACAAACCCCCTGACAGGTAAGGAAGATGAAATAAAATCCAACAAACTTGAACTTGAAGTTAAGGCAGGACAACAGATGCAGGGTCAGACGCAGAGCATAACAACAATTTACCAGTGCGGGGGTATGGGCATGAGATCCACCCAGACAACTTCTTCCCAGCAACAGCAACAGCAGCAACAGCAGCAACAGCAGCAAAGCCCTGATGATAAGATACAGAACAACCAGATGAACCAGAATACACAGGGGTTAAAGCAGGAAATACGGGAGGAGATGCAAAGGCAGGAAAAGATGCGCGAGGAATTTTTGAAAAACATAAAAAACAACAGCGATTTTCAGAAAATGAGCGAGGAACTTTCAATGCAGAATTACAGTTTGAATGATTCGCAAATTAATCCATCTTCAAATAATTCAGGGGAATTTGAATTTTCATACAATAAGGAGAATAAAACAGCATCAATCAGGGGAAAGATGGAGAACGGCACGATTCTTGAATTGTTCTCTCAAAGCGATGAGGACAGGGAAAAAATGCTTCAGGAACTCATGGAAAACAGGGAATTTCAAAAATATAATGAAAAATTAACAGAGCAGGGCTTTAACATGAGCGGGATAAATTTTAATCAGATTTCACAAAATCATACTAAAATTGAGGTATCCTACAGCAACAAAAGCAGCAGGAACAACGATAGCAACTCAACTGATATTAAGAAAATTACCGCAGAATACCGGGACGGTGAAATCAAAGATGTCGTTCTTGAAGACAGTGAAAATAATAAAAACGAAAATTTATGGTTTATTTTAATTTTAATATTAATTGCCACAGGAATTTATTATTTTAAATTTAGAAAAAGGGTCGCTAAACCTGCGGCTTTACAGGATGGGGAATTTAAAAAAGATTACATCCGGGAAGCAAGAGAGATGCTAAATGCCGCAAGGGATTTGTTTAGCAAAAAAAGGGAAAAGGACGCCTATGAGAAGGTTTCACAGGCGGTGAGGTTTTATTTTTCAAATAAATTGAATCTTAAAAAAGAGGTTACAAATTATGAACTCTTAAAGGTTCTTGAGCGGGACGATAAAGGAAAGGATGTTAAAAGATGCCTTGATTTATGCGCTCTTGTGGAGTTTGCAAAATACAGGGCGAACAGGGAGGATTTTGATGAGATAATTCTTTCAGCGGAAAGGATAATTTCAGGGTAAAAAATAATTTATGAAAAATTAGTTCAAGTGAAAATGGAAAAAATAATTAAAAGTTCTGATACGAGAAGGGAGGAAAGGATTCCGCCGGGGCAGAAAATCACTGAAAATTTCCCGGTTCTTCACGCTGGAAGCGTACCGTTAATTAACCTTCCTGAGTGGAAATTCAAAATTTCCGGGCTTGTTGAAGAAACAAAAGTTCTTAATTACAGGGAATTCATGGAACTTCCCACGGTTAAGGTTTTTTCAGACATACACTGCGTTACGGGATGGTCTAAACTCAACAACACCTGGGAAGGCGTAAGTTCATTGGAAATAAAAAAACTTGTAAAAATACTCCCGGGAGCGAAATTTGCAATAATTCACGCAGCAGGAGGGTTTACAGCAAATCTTTCTCTTGATGATTTCTCCGGCGAGGATGTGGTTTTCGCAATCAGGCACAACAGTAAAGAACTTACAAAAGAACACGGCTTTCCCGTTCGCCTTGTTGTCCCCCGGCTTTACTTCCGGAAAAGCGCCAAATGGGTTACCGGTGTTGAATTCACAGAAAAAGACAAGCCAGGATTCTGGGAGTCGCGCGGCTACCATAACCGGGGAGACCCCTGGAAACAGGAAAGATACGGCAGGGGGGTACGGGGAACTTCAATGGATGCAACTCTTGGTAACCTGTTCCGGTTCAGGGAAATACTAAAAAAGCGGTGAAGAATAATTTATTAAAAATTTTTTATCTATTCTCCATACGCCTTAAACATCGGCATCAGGGTTATCCCGTTTTTTGTAATGCCCATGACTTCCTTGTTCCTGGGATGCTCGACTCCTCTCATCTTTATTACCTGCAGCGTTCTTAATAAATCGCCTTTACGCTCAAATTCACCTAATAAAATTATCCCGTCGGAAACAAATTCTTCAACCCCGAAAACGGAATAAGCAATTTCCCTTGGAGGAATTTCGGAAATTAAAATAGAAGTGCAATAAAGAACTTCAAGGCTATCTGCAAGGTCTGTTATAAATTGTCTTATTACCGCCTCGTCTTTCAGGGCTCTGCAAATAGCGGTTATTGAGTCAATTACGACGCGCTTTGCGTTATTATCCTCAACTAAATTCCTGATTGTCCGCAAAATTCTCTCGGGTTCCGGCTCTCTTCCTCTCCTGAGACCGTCCTCGGATTTCAATTCCACGACCCTGACCTGACCCGAATTTATTATTTCAGGGTCAAAATAGTTGAAATTTTCCATGTTCGCGATCATTTTTTTCGGTGCCTCGCTTAATGATACATAAACTCCCGGCTCGCCGTAGATTTTAGCACCCTTCATCAAAAACTCCTGGGTCAGAATTGTTTTCCCGGTTCCGCTGCTTCCTGCAAGCAGTACTGTATACCCGCTGGGAATACCCCCGCTTAAAATATCATCCAGTGATTTTATACCTGTTTTACATAATAGTTTCGGACTCATCGTAATAATTTTTTTGTTTATTTTTGTTTATTTGGTTTAATAATAATTTAAATTAAGATTAAATTAAAATTTATAGATATTAATAATTATTTTCACTTCATAAAAAGATGTAAAAAATCATAAATAAGAGATCAATTAAATATCAATTAATTCACCTTGTATCTTAAAAGCGCTGCAATTCCCCCGAATGTACCCCACAACTGCGCCCCTTCTTCAAAATTAACCGAAATTATTTCAACATGCGTTCCGGAAATTTGCGCTGCATCAAATAATTTATCAATTAATTCATCGTCGTTGTTTTCCGAAAGCAAAAGCACATCAACGGCACCCATATTCAGCGCGTTCTCAACATCAGTTTTTCCATATACAATGTTCCCGTCTTTAACAAGCATTTTCATAAACCGGTCCATTAACTGCTTCTGGTGAACCATCGCAACGCCTTCAAGCAAATCCTGCGAAGCATTGATAAGTTCCCTTATCCCTGATTCGTCAGTATAGGTTATATCTTTTACACCCATAACTTTTTTTCTTAATTCATGATGAAGATATTCATCATCAACGAAACTGTCTTTTGTTGCAACAGGTCCCCCTATGATAATTCCTTTTAAATTTTCAATTCCTAAGAATTCTTTTTCGGCGTACTCGGCAACCTTAACCCTGAAATCATGTGCCTGCCCCCTTATTATTCTCTCGAACCTGCGCGCTGACTGCCCTCCTGCGCGGTGCTTCCCGTGATAACCGGAATTGATGTGTTTTGCGATTACATACCTGTCGCCTTTGAGTGTTGCAATTGTTGCTTCCTTATTGTCTATTGCTATCAAGCCATATACCTCTTTTACGGCAATAAAATCCTCCAGCGGCTCTATAACAAATGTCTGGTCGCACCGGTAAATTTTTATTGTTATCGGTTCCGGCGGCTCAATAGTCCATACCTTTAAGTCAGGAATGCCCTCTCTTTGCGAGACATTTCCGGCAAATACAACAAGCCCGTTCGGCGGCGTCTGCTTATGCAGGCGGAGTGCCTGTATTGCTTTTTCAAGCCCGTCAACAACATTCTTTCTCGTGGATTTTGATTTAATGTTTGATGCCGTCCCTTGCTCTGATGACAATTGACTTAAAACCCCGTTTATGTCATAGCCCTGCGGGATGTAAACCGAGATTAATTCGGTGTGTCTTCCCCTGATACTCTTCAGTTCCTTTATAAGTTTTTTTAGTTTGTATTGTTGTTTTTGATCCATGATTTTTATTTTAAATGCGTATAATTAAATTAAAATTAAGATTCAATAAGTTTTACCTAATGATGGGGGAGATTGACTTCAATTTTAACTTCAATTCCTGTTCCGAAGGCAATGCTAATCTGTATTTTGAGGCAAATATTTTATTGCTTACGCCGCCCAGTACATATCTTGCGAAAACATCATCCTTTCCTGTGCAGAGGATAAGACCGATGGGGTCATTTTCGTCCTCTGATTTTTCATTCTCCCTGAAATAATTTAAATAAAAATTCATTTGACCCATATCCGAATGGTCAAGTTCGCCTGTCTTTAAGTCAATTAAAACAAAACATTTCAGGATGCGGTTATAGAAAACCATGTCAATATAATAATTGCGATTAGCGATAGTAATTCTTTTCTGGCGAGCAACAAAACTGAATCCACTGCCCAGTTCAAGAAGGAAATACTGCAATTTATCAATAATTGCCTGCTCAAACTGGCTTTCAGTATATGATGTTTCTTCCTTTAGATTAAGAAATTCCAGGATGTATGGGTCTTTAATGGCGTCTTCCGGTTTTTCAATTATCTGTCCTTTCTCCGCCATTCTCATCACCGCTTCAGTATCCTTGCTGTATGCCAGCCGCTCAAATAACATTGAATTAATTTGTCTTTTTAACTCCCTGACTGACCAGTTATTTTTATTTGCCTCCTGCTCATAAAAAGAGCGACCAATTTCATTTTCTACTTTCAAAAGTTCACAGTAATGAGACCATGAAAGTATTGGCTGGAATTTAACAGACAGTGTCTGCGGTTTTTCAGATTCGTCAGACAGTGTCTGACTTTTCGGCTCTTCACGAGATTTCCCGGACACTGACTTGGATTTTTGCTCTTCAGTAGATTTGGCAGACAGTGTCTGCGGTTTTTCAGATTCAACAGACAGTGTCTGTTGAATTCGCGGCGGGAATTCCAGGTAAAACCGCCTCATATTTCTAAGGTTTATCTCGGAAAACCCTCTGCCAAATTTTTCTGTCATATCTTCTGACAATTTTACAATAAGTTCCTTCCCGTACGCTGCCCGTGCTTTACCCTCCTGCTCAAACTCAACAATCTCCCTACCAATTTCCCAGTATGCCATAACCTGGGTTTGGTTTATCTGCCTTACTACATTACTCCTTGCAAGAGCAAGAATTTCTCCGATTCTGTCAACCAATCCGTGATAGGTTTGTGTACTTAGGTCTTTGTTCATTTGTATTTTTGTTTTTGCTGCATCATGTTACTTGCTTTAAATATGAATAGTTAATTAAATTAAATTTTGAAGAAATTGTAAAGATGGAGATCTGAAATTTTATGGGAATTGGTTATTGCAAACCCGATTACAAACCCAACGCCAAACCAACCACAAATCCTAAAATTTTAAATTTATTTTTCAATTTCAATTTTTTCCTATTGATTTATTGTAAATTATATTTCAAAATTTAATTATATTTTCAACTTTTATGAGGTTCTTTGGACGCATTCTTGTTTTATTTCCGGGTCCGATATTTTTTTACAAATGGATTTGTCATACGTTCTTTCTGCAAACAACATAATACATTGGTCTCTAACCGAAGTATTTGATGTTTTATCACAGAGTGATACATCTCTTTTCCCTAATGAATCCCAAACAATACATTTATCTCTTGCGAAGACCTCTGATACTTCATCACAAAAGGAAACATTAGTATAATGTCCTCCTAATTGTTTGTTTGCAATTGTAATAAACACAATGCAATCGTCCTTTGCAGAGCTGTTTGATGTTCTCTCGCAAACAGAGAAATTCCTTGTTTCCACAGCAAATCTGGAAATACATTTATCCCTTGCAGATAAGTTTGGTATTTTATCGCAGAGAAACAACTCACCTTTTTCCGAAGCAACAGCTGAAATACAAATATTTTTTTGATTGGTAGTTGATACTTTATCGCAGAGAGAAACATCCTCCTTCTCCCAAGCGATTGATGAAATACAATTGTTCTTCTCAGAGATATTTGATATTTTATCGCAGAGAGATAAATCATTTTTTGATCTGGCAACAAAACTAATACAATCATTTTTATTTGATATTTCTTCTTGTGGTATGCAGAAAGTAGTGTAAAAACATGCACCTTTCCAACAGCAATCGGTTATTTTATTTTGCCAACAGCAATCTGTTTTATTTTGCGAAGTATTTTCTTCACTTTTTCTTTCGGGTGGACTTTTAAAAGACCCGATGCAACCATCATTCTCTGGTATCGGGAGTATCCCATCGCAGAGAGAAACATCCTTTTTCTTTGCCGCAACATACCCGATGCAAGTATTCTTTCCAGAAACACTTGATGTTTTATCGCATATAGAAACATCATGTTTATGCAAAAGAAATAATTTAAAATCAATTCCTCTAACAACCCATATAATACAACTATCTTTCTCACAAGGGTCTGACTTTTTCATACAATTAGCGATCCTCTCATCTGTATCGTCATTGATGTGCAAATACACCACTACTCCTAAAACCAAAACCGCCGCCAAACCTGCAACAACCCACAAAATTTTAAATTTATTTTTCATTTCTCATCGCTCTCAAATCTTTCTTCTCAATATTGAATCGGATGTTTCCTTTCTAATGCTTTTTAATTCCGATTCCAAGTCAATTTTCTCAAATCCCTTATTTTGCCAGATCCCCTTTAATTTAACAACCCGTCTTTTCGGAACATGGGACTTTGAAAGAATAAATCCCACAAAATCCTTTACTTCACCCAATTTTTTTTCGGGAAGCAAAGGCAAATCTCTCTGGATTTCAACTAATTTTAATGATGCGGTTTGCATTTTTCTTATTTTAATTAATGATATTGTATTAGTATATTAAAATTAAGTAATATAAAAACTCAAAACCAAAATCGCCGCCAAACCTGCTGTTATCCTTAAAATTTTAAATTCATTCCCCCTCTTTATTTTTCAATTTTAATTCCTAAATCCCGGACGGCAATAATATCCCCATCTCCTTCCCTTCCACCAAGACCTTCCCAATGCCCCCCCATCTTCCTGTAAAATGTTATCATTTTCTCTATTCCCAGATACTTTTTATTTCTTTTGGTGTTATCCATTCTGGTTTTCCTGTTCTTTTTACTGTTAAACCGAAAAAATCTTTTATTTCTTTTTTCTTTTTTCTCTTTTTTTTCATTGGTTTCAAGAGAACCTCGCAATTTCTCTCCTCAATTAACAGGGGCGTTTCTTTTCCAATTCCTAATTTTTTTCTAATTGGCTGCGGTATCACAACCCTGCCTTTTGTATCTATTTTTGTTTCCATGCTGTAATAAAATTACAAATCAAATTTAATATGCTTAATTATCGTCAAAAAATACCCGTTATTTTAGCAATATACTCCGGGTGCGTCATAAAAAAGAATGCGACAAACGCTCCCAGGGAACTTCCCCCGTTTGTAAACAAGAATACAAGTAAAATTCGTGTCACATTGTTTTTCCATGCATCCCAGATACTCGCGAGGCGGGTTATGCCTTCAAAATCCCTTACCTTCGGCTTTCTTACGGATGCTTCAACATAAGCGGCAACAAGACCTGCCGGGGTTGCCGGGTTTATGGAAGTAAAGGGCGATGCGATACCGGCTGCAATAATCGTTGCAGGGTGTGCAAGGGCTAATGATGCGCCTATGCAGCCAAAAATTACATTGGATATTATCCATATTGCACCCATTGCAAATACCTTTGAAAAGCCCCCTGTCATGAACCCGTGTGCAATAATAATTAAAAAAATTAACGGGATTAGGTATTTTGCAAGACCTATAAAACTGAAACTTTTTGGAATTTCCTCCAATTTTTCAAGGTTCTCCTGATTTTCTTTGTGAATATTTTGAAGTATATATTTTTTAATTCCCGAAATATGCCCGGCACCGACAACCGCAACAATTTTGTCCCCCTTTGCCGAAAGGATTTTACTTGCAAGATAAATATCTCTCTCGTCAACTAAAACCTTCTTTACGGATGGTGCTTCTCTCCCTAATTCGTTCATTAATTCAGTAACAATATCTTTATTTTTCAATTCCTCAATTAAATTTTCATTAATTTTTTTCCCCTCAAAAACCCCGCAGGTGAAATCATAAAGCAAATAAAAAAATAATTTTATTTTCTCAATAAAAGGCATAAGCCCCCATGCCCGCTTCAGCGTAACCTGTATGTCGCGGTCAATAAGAGCAACTTCTATATTTTTTTCTTTCGCGATTTTTAATGCTTCCATCATCTCGGAACCCGGCTCTACACCAAGTTCATCGCCTATTTTTCTCTGGAAATTCGCAAGCAAAAGATTTATAAGAAAAACATAACTCCTGCCTTCCCTGATGACTTTTGTAATTTCCGTCTCATTCCACTTCTTTTTATTGATAAGTGTTTTATGCCTCTGCTCGCAAAGTTCCACGCCGACGACATCAGGGTTTTCACGCTCAATTGTTTCTTTCACAAGTCCAACGCTCTCTTTTGAAACATGCGCAGTTCCTATTAAAATGATTTCCCTGTTCTCGGTTTGAATTTTTTCAATATTGTTAAGCATTCTGTTTAAAAATTTATTAAAATTAATTGATCGATTATTATAATTCAAAACCAATAATGTCTTTCTCCTTAATATCTTCGTCTAAGAATATCCTCTTGACCCTGTATGGTTTTCCTTTGATTAATTCAAAATGAGGATTATTTTTATAAACAAACCTGAATGACTTGCCCTTAACTTTCCCTTGACCGATTACATCATCACCATAAACAGAGTATAATGCACCATTAGGAATTGCTATCAAGTAGATTGCTTTAATCTTAAAATTGTCGCCTTCTTCATGATAAACAATATTTATCACATAAGTAAGACACAACTTCTGATTTTTCTTGCCTTCGTTGTAATAAACCGGAAGATTGGTGTTAAACCTCTTTTTCTTTGAACTGTAACTTGTTTGATTTTCACTGATTGGAATCTTGCCCTTGTAATCTGAGGGATTATCTAATTTTGCAGTCTTAATGTCAATATGAACAAATGCTCTATGGGTTTCAAAAAACATATCTGCACCGATTGGCGATGAGTTGGGCTTTCCAAATTGGCTGAATAACCAAAAATATATTCGTTCAGCACCTCTTGCAAAATCAGAATTTTGTCTTTTTTTATCGACTCTGTTAAACGCATTAATCCAATCATCCTTTATTTTGTCTTTAGAATTTAATCCCTCTATCATCTTGTTTAAATCTTGATAGATTGTAAAGTAAATATTCTCCAATGTTTCGTGTTCCCAAAATTCTATTTCCTTAATTTCGTTTGTTATTTTTGCCATTTTACAACTATATTAACTCCAACTTGTTAAAGGTTTTGTATTTAATTTACATCTTTCTTTAATTATTTTGATGTATCCCGGATTTATTTCAATAAGTATGGATTTCCTACCTAACTCTCTTGCAACTTTTCCTGTCGTCCCGCTTCCAGCAAAGGGGTCTAATACAATTCCATCTTTTGGGCAGCATGCTTTTATTACTCTTTGAGGAAGTTCCTCTGGAAACACTGCAAAATGAGCATCTTTTAATTTTGCAGTTTTCATTTTCCACATATCACCCGGATTTTTACCATTTGGATGGGGTCTGACGGTTTGTAAAACATAATGTTGTTCTGTCATTATTTTATCGTATCTTTCATCCAAATCAAGCAATTCTTTTAATTTTACCCAATCATCTGGTTTAGGAAGCGAACTTCCGCTGTAATCAGTTCTAAACCAGTGTCCAGCGGTGTCCTTATACCTAAAATGTTCATCTATTTCTTTTGTAGAAATTCCTTTTTCCACTCTTTTATCTCTTAAATATACTATAATTTCAAATTTTAGGTCATCATCAATTTTATGTTTTCGTTGTAAAGAATAATACTCGCCACATACAACACTTCGAGCACCGGGTGATGCACCAAGATTTATTCTTTTGGTGTCTTTAAATTTACCTTCGTAATTCTTTCCATTTGAAGGTTCAACCTTAAGATTTAATTTATCCTTTAGTTTATTGAACTCTTCTATTGATAAAGTTTCAGGTAGATTGCTTCCCTTTTCCTCTTTTGTTTTATGCTTAACTCGTATTTCATCAAGATTGAAGTAGTACTTTTTATATGTCTCGTTTTTTATAAAGAAAAAAATGGGCTCCCATGTTGTTGCAAATCTATTTTGAATGGGTGAAGGCATATGATTTGGTTTATACCAAACAATAAAATTCCTCAACCTCCAACCATTCGTTTGCATTTCATAAGCCACTCGTGATGGAATCATTTGTAGATTTCCATTATAATAAGAATCGCCTATGTTCAAAAAATAACACCCGTCATCCCTCAATACTCGTTTTATTTCATTTCCAACATCAACCATCTTTTTAATATACTCTTCTATTGTTTTTTCCTGCCCTATTTGTCCCTCTACTTCATAATCCCTTAGATTCCAATAAGGTGGAGAGGTGACCACAACAGAGATTGAATTATCTGGGATCTTTTTTAGACATTCTAATACATCACCCTCTAATATTAGCGGTGTTGTGTCTTTTGGCAAATCTATTCTTGAATCCTCATTTTTATTGTTTATTCTCATTTACTTTTTTGAGCATATCGTAAATATTGAATTTTTTAATGGATTTATAATTCTTATTAAAATTTAGATTTCAATCATTATCAAAATTTCTAAGTGGGCTGAAAGCCCGCTGATTCTCGTCGGGAATCTCCGACAGTCCAACGCTCTCTTTTGAAACATGCGCGGTTCCTATTAAAATGATTTCCCTGTTCTCGGTTTGAATTTTTTCAATATTGTTAAGCATTCTGGTACAAGTATCGGCAAAAATAGACATTTAATAAATTGCAGTTTTTTACTCTTTTTTACTCTTGATTTCCATGAGTTTAATTAATTTTAAAATCATAATAATTAAGTAATTAACAATTAAATTAAAATTTAAAATAATCTTGTTAGGTCTAAATATTTTTATAACTAAGAAAAATGGCAAAAGAACTTAAACAAATAATTCAAAAATTAGCGGACAATAAGGATTTAACGGCAGATGAAGCAAAAGAAGCGATGCAGGAAATAATGTCGGGCAGTGCGACAGATGCGCAAATTGCAGGGTTTCTAACAGCAATGCGGATGAAAGGTGAAACTCCTGAGGAGATAGCGTCTCTTGCATTAATCATGAGAAAATTTGCAGAAAATATTCACCCGAAAGTATCAGGCACTCTTGTTGACACCTGCGGGACAGGCGGCGATAAATTGGATACCTTTAACATTTCAACGACTGCCATGTTCGTTGTCGCAGGCGCAGGGATTCCGATTGCAAAACACGGGAACCGGTCGGTTTCATCACAGTGCGGGAGCGCTGATGTTTTGGAAGCACTGGGCGTTAAAATTGATTTTGAACCAAAAAAGGTTGAGGAGTGCATTGAAAAAATCGGTATCGGGTTTATGTTTGCACCGCTCTTTCATAAATCAATGAAATATGTGATGCCTGCACGAACGCAGCTCGGCATAAGAACGGTTTTCAACATACTCGGACCTTTAAGTAATCCTGCGAATGCGCAGGGGCAGGTCATCGGTGTCTTTGATGAAAAATTAACGGAAAAGATTACCGAAGTGTTAAAAATTATCGGCATAAAAAAGGCGATGGTTGTCCACGGAATGCATGGGCTTGATGAGATTTCCACAATCGGCGAGACAAAAATCTCCGAACTCAGAAACGGGAAAATAAATAATTATATTATTAATCCCGGGGAATTCGGCTTGAAGAGAGCAAATGCAGAGGATCTGGCAGGCGGAGATGCAAAGGAAAACGCAAGAATCTTAATAAACATTTTGAAGGGAGAGGACCTGGGAGCAAGAAAGGATATTGTGCTTCTTAATGCTGCGGCGGGAATTGTTGTCGGCGGCAGGGCTGATTCCATAATGGATGGTCTGAAACTCGCAAAGGATGCGGTTGATTCGGGAAGAGCGTATAGGAAACTTGAGGAGATGATTGAGTATAGGTGAAATTTGGAAAATTGAAGAATTGAAAGGAATATATAAGGTAAATATCTAAATCCATCATTCATTCAGAACCCCGGAAGCGCACAAACAACCAATTTTATTGAATTATTTAAATCATCAAGGCAGAAAACGCTACTCGGTCCGTGGATGTATCTTGTCGGGATTGAAACAACTCCTGTCGGAACGCCTGCGCGTGTTATGTAAATTATTGCACCGTCTGTCATGCCACCTTCAAGAACATCAACTTGGTAGGGAATTTTTTTCTCAACTGCGGTCTTTACTAAAATTTCCCTGATTTTCGGATGCGTAACAACGCCTCTTCCCGATGCCTCGGTTATCGTTATTGCAGGTCCTTCTCCCAGCTTTAAACTTGACTCGTTTTCCTTTATGTACGGCGTGTCTCCTGCAATTGTCGTATCAATCGCTATTGCATAATCCGGGTCAATCTTGAATGCAGAAACCCTTGCACCTTTAAGCCCGACTTCCTCCTGTGCGGTTGCAACGGCATAGATTGTCGCATCCTTGACTTTGACCTGCCTCATGATTTTTATCAGCGCGTAGCATCCTAACCGGTTATCAATTGCTTTTCCAAAATATAAATTATTATTTAATTGTCGGAAATTCCCGACGAGAATGAGCGTATTCCCTTTCAGGAATACACTTAGAATTTTATTTAAATTTTCTAAAGCATAGCATTCAAAGCAGTTATTAACCGCTTCTCGTAAAATATTTTATTTCAAATCTAATAATAGATATACATTATCAAAAATGAGTGCTATGGACATCACCGAAAGATTCAGAAAGTTAATAGAAATAGAAAACATAGAATACAGAGGGATTCAAGTTGCTGTTCTCTTATTTATTATCTTATACTTTGTTGGATATTTTATACCAAAAATCCACGAAATAGTATTTGAGGAAGGTTTCTATATTCTCACTGCCATGTGCTTGATCTTTCTCATACAGATTCTTTTGGAACAAAAAAAAGATATTGAACAGATAAAGAATAGTGAAGTGAGAATCAATAAGTATTCAAGTGGAGAAATGAATATAGGTAATTATTCGAAATTCTTGGAGTGTCTGAAAGATAAAGATATAAAGATAAATGAAGCCATACATACATATACAATTGGACATGGGCAGCATTTGAATGTAAAAAGAAGATATGTGGGCGAGTATAATGGTAAAAATCATTTGTCTTCAATTAAAGCATATGCTATTGGGGACTATGAAGCAACCCTTAAACACCTACATTTTAAGGCATTTGACACAAGAAATGATATTAATTTAGAAAACATTACTCCTGTGGTAGATAAAAAACCAAGCAAAGTTAAGATATTGGATATAAGTTTTGTTAGTCCAATTAATTCTGGCGGATCCTTTGACATTACAATCAAATATTATTGGCCAAGTGCTATGAAACCAGAATCCGATATCTTATTGTTCCCATTTTCAATATTTGATGAAGTAGGAGAAGCCAAAATCTTCATTATATTTAAAGGAAAGGAATATCATCCCACAACATATAAAATGTCAGAACACTACACAGATAAGATAGAAGAACCTGTTGATATGAATTATGGTAATAGAAAATTAACGAACAAATATGGTGGATTAGAGTTCAACGAGGAAGAAGACATGGTACTTATTTATAAAATAGAAAAACCCAGACACGATTACACATTTGAGTATTCATCACCAAAAAAATGGTGGTGATGTATTTTTTAAAATTTACTTAGAAATTAGGCAGTGCTTCCATAACTAATTTTATTGAGTTATTCACATCATCCATACTGAAAATACCACTTGGTCCATGGATATATCTGGTCGGGATTGAAACAACTCCTGTTGGAATGCCTTCTTTGCTTATATAAATTACCGCCGCATCCGTCATCCCACCTTCAAGCACATCAATCTGGTAAGGAATTTTCTTCTCCTTTGCAACATTTATTAAAATTTTCCTGATCTTTGGATGGGTAACTGCTCCTCTCCCCGACGCTTCCATTATTGTTATCGCTGGTCCTTTCCTTAGCTCTAAACTCGACTCGCTTTCCTCTATGTACGGTGTATCTCCTGCGACTAGTGTATCAATTGCAAGAGCATAATCAGGATCAATTTTAAATGCGGAAACCCTTGCACCCTTAAGCCCGAGTTCCTCCTGTGCAGTAGCGACGGCATAAATTGTCACATCTTTAACTTTAATTTGTCTCATTATTTTTATTAAAGCATAGCATCCAAGCCTATCATCTAATGCTTTACCATAGTAAATACTTTTATTTAATTTTCCAAAATTAGGCTCAAGAGTTACGGGGTCACCGACTTCAACCATCTTTTTAGCTTCTTTATCATCCTTTGCACCGATATCAATGAATAGTTTTCCATGTTTAATTACCTCCTTCTTTTCCTCTGCCTTTTGAAGATGCGGGGGTTTTGCTCCTATAACTCCTTTAACATCACCTTTTTTTGTTTTTATGATAACCCTCTGCTGCATTAAAATCCTGTCATCAATGCCGCCAATTTTAACAAAATTCAAAAAGCCTCTCTTATCAATGTGTTTTACCATAAGCCCGATTTCATCCATGTGTGCTGCAAGCATGATCTTTTTCTTGCCTTTGCCCTTTTTTGCAATCACATTTCCAAAATTGTCAATCTCAACTTTATCGCATGATTTTTCAAATTCTTTTTTCATGATTTCCTGGACTTCGGTTTCAAAGCCGGAAATTCCCGATGCTCTGCATAGTTTTTCAAGTAATTCCATTTTTTTGTATTGATTTGATTGTTGTTGATAGTTTATAAATTAAAAATTAGGATTATTATTCAATTTTTATTTTATTCATTCAATATCATATTCATCCTCTTTTGTAAATGAGCCAACACCTTTCATTGCACCATAAAAGTCATCTTCAATCACATCCTCAACATAAAAATGCTCGTTTCTCAAATACCCGAACAGTGTAAACGGATGCTCCATTAAAATTTTTACATTAATTTTTTCCGCCCCCGGTTTTTTTGAATTTGTCATTTTCTCCGCCACATCCTCGGTAAGAGTCGTGAACGGAATTGTTCGTGTCCCGTCCGAAAAAATCCCGGAAATTGAAAATATCGCATCGGGAAAGTTCCCGCAGTCGCACATCTTTTCCGAGAATTTCTTGCACTTCTCGCAGAAATAGACGACCGTGTTGTATATGCTTGAAATAAAGACCCTTGCAGATGCATACCGGTAATCTTCAAGTTCATCCAGAAATTTTATGCCCATACATTCTTCAACGGAAGGAAAATTTTTTAATGATATTTTCTTTAAAATGGTATTCGGGTTTACCGTTATCGTCGGCGGGCGGTTTGTTGTTTTATGCGACTTCGGGCAGCTCCCTAATTTTATTTCAACCAAATCCCCTTTATCTAAATTCAATTTCAAGATTTTCTTATGCATCGGCGCCCATGCTACAAGATTTGCAATGTTTGCAGAATCGCCTACTTTCAGTTTAATGAGCTTTTTATCTCTTACCGTCTGCGATCCCGGTTTGTTGAGGACTCTTGCAATCACAGAGATATTTTCTCCGGGGGTTAGTTTGTTTAAGGTGTTCACTTTTTATGTGTTATTATTTTAAATTTTTTAATAATTTTATCAATTTCCAACAAAGCATTCATAACAACCTTCTGAATAGGCGACACTATCGCTCGCGATATTTCCTTTCACTTCGTTCAAGCATTTACTCGTATATGCTTCACTTCGTTCGCGATATCTCATCGTATGACTCTGAGATGGCTCATAAATCCTCGTATGACCCGGAAAGGATTGATCATCAGATGCCATTTTCGCTATGCTCGATGACATTAGAATTTTGTTAAAATTTTATTAATATCTTATAAACCAAATTCGTGCTTTTTGGCAGAAAATTACTTTTTTGGTTCTGGCTTGTCCTGGTTGGGTGTTAACAAAGTATTTATATTCTTGTTTAACAGGGAGTTTCACAGCCCGTTTAAATCCCTTAATTTCACCTACCTCAAGACACCCACTTGTAACCCAACTTTTTATTCCCAAACCATGGTATCTCCCAGGATTTCTTAAAGACTTCGTTCGATTTCAATACTGGCGTATGTGCCTTTTTTCTCATTTTTACGACTGCTTTGTTGCCTTCCACTTCCACAACTCCTGGGCTGTTTATAAATTTTGAAAATAGTGTTTTAGCTGTGTTGTTCTCAAATCTTTTCAGATCACTTGCCAACATCTTGTATAGCGTGTCTGCCACCATCGTCATCACTACATCAAACTGTATGCGAATCATAAGCGGAGAACTTAATGCGTTGAGATTGAAAAACTTTACTAACTCTGCAATTTTGTTTTCAATTCTCCATCGCCGGGCATAATGGGTGACAAGTTCTTTGAGCTCAATATCCTCGTTATTGGTTATCACAAATGTTGGCTTCTGCCTGCCGTTATCCGTTATGATGACCTCCCGCAAGTCCATATCGTGCCCTTTTGGTTGGAATCTATGTTCGTAAACTGAAGGTGTGGGATATTTTCTCTTTGGTATATCAAGTTTCACTTCTTTCCAGTCGCTGGCAGGAATCTCTAACGCATCATCTATCATTTTTTTACCTCTAC
>MCBE01000226.1 GCA_001723845.1 Candidatus Altarchaeales archaeon WOR_SM1_SCG | reverse complement strand
ATGATATTTATATAACGGGAAGCATAAATGACCCATGCTCAAATTCTCTAATTGAGGCACTCCATTGCGGTTTACCCGCCATAGCAATAAACAGCGGGGGGCACCCGGAAATAATTGCTGGGGCAGGCGAGTTATTTAACCATGAAAAAGATATTTTAAATGCAATAGATAAAGTAGCCGATAATTATGAACATTACCAATCACAGATTAATTTACCAGCAATTGATGAAGTTGGAAAAGGGTATTTAAGGTTTGCTGAAACTATATATAATGATTTTTTAAGTGACGATTATCGTCCTAAAAAGGTTAACTTCTTGGATAACATACAATTTAATTTAAGGATGAGGTTTATAAGGTGAAAATTACATTACATTGATTTCAAATATTTTGGGGATTTATGAGATTAAAAGAGCCGATTACATAATCTGAAAGGATATGGCACGATACTACGATAAAGTAAACCATTGTTTAGTATATATTGAACAGAAAGCATCTTCTGATTTCTGGGATTCGCATTGGAATATAGATGATTTTAAGTCGATGGTTGAGGGAAGTAAGAACAACTCATTTATTTTAAAAAATACTCGCAGATTTTTTCAAAAAGGAAAGATTCTGGAAGGCGGGTGCGGGATGGGTGGAAATGTTTATTGTTTACATTATAATGGTTACTCTGCTTTTGGAGTGGATTTTGCAAGAAAGACGGTGGAGAAAATAAATAAGCATTTTCCGGAATTGAATGTTACAGAAGGGGATGTTCGGAACCTTAAATTTGATGATGACTTCTTTAACGGTTACTGGTCATTGGGTGTGATTGAGCATTTTTATGAAGGATATGACGACATTTTAAAAGAGATGGAAAGGGTTGTAAACAAAGGTGGTTATGTGTTTTTAACATTCCCTTATATGTCTCCTTTACGCAGATTTAAAGTAAAACTTGGATTATATGAAAAATACAATAACGATATTGACTTAAACAATTTTTATCAATTCGCATTGGATGCTGTTGCAGTAAAAAATAATTTCAAAAAGCACGGTTTTGTGTTAAAGTATGGTAAACCTTTTGATGGGCTGAAAGGATTTAAAGATGAAATTTCTATTCTTAAACCAATTTTGCAAAAATTATATGATTATAAAGGGGGGAATTATTTAATCCATAGATTCAGGTCTTTATTGACTAATTTTCTGGCAAAATTCTCTGCACATTGTATGTTAATGATATTTCAAAAAAAGAATCCTAAATGAAAACATTGGATGATATTACATTAACCTTATTCTTCACAGGCGGCGTGAGTTTAAAGACATGGGCTGATGTAGGGAACCTTGACAGGGAACTTGGAATATATAAAAGATTATCCGATAAATTGAAAAGAGTTAATTTTATTACTTACGGGTGGGAGCAGGATAAGATATATGCAGATAATCTTGGAGATATTAAGCTTTTGCCTGCAAGGTGGTACAGCGGGCGAATGTTCACCACGCTTCATTTATTGTTAAAATACTACTCTGAACTCAATGATACGGACATAATAAAGACCAATCAAATTCCCGGCTCTGAAATAGCAATCTGGTTTAAAAAACACATTGGAAAAAAATTGATTATTAGGTGCGGATATTTACACAGTACTTTTATTAAAAATCAAACAAGGGATGGAAAAATAATAAACAGAGCGATTCAACTTGAGAAAAATGCGTTCACCTCTGCAGATACGGGAGTTGTCACTTCCCAAAGAGATCAGGATTATGTTATAGAAAAATATGAGATAAAACCTGAAAAGATAAAAGTTATTCCAAACTATGTTGTAACTGATGTTTTTAAACCGCATCCCGAAATACAAAAAAAATATGACCTTATTTTTGTGGGCAGGGGGGGAAACCAGAAAAATATTGGTAATTTACTGGAAGCAATTAAGTATCTGAAAACAAAAGGGCAAAATATTTCATTGGTAATGGTAGGCGGCGGCTGCGATGATAAAAAAATAAGAGAAACAGTAAACAATTATGATTTAAATGTTACTTTTAAAGGCAATATACTGAATTTTGAACTGCCCCGTATCCTTAATCAGGCAAAAATTTTTATCTTACCCTCATACTATGAAGGGCATCCAAAAACACTTCTTGAAGCAATGAGCTGCGGGATGCCCTGCATAGGTTCGGATGTCACCGGGATAAAGGAAGACATTGAACATACAAAAACAGGGTATTTATGTGAAACAGATTATAGAAGCATTGCAAATGCCGTAGAAACTCTAATATCTGACGAATCGCTTCAAAAGACACTTGGAAAGAATGCCAGGGAATATATCTTAAAAAAATACTCAATAGATAAAATATTGAAGATGGAACTTGATGTTATTCAGGAGGTTGCCGAAAAATGAAAATTAATTTAACAAATCTGATAATTTATTCATTTTCAAAATTGTTAAAACGGTTGCCACCTTCCAAGCGCGCCGAAGTTTTGATGAATTTAATAAATTTATCTGGTAAAAAATCCTCACCGGGTGAAAACCTGGGATTCCTGTTTGAACTTGAAAATCGTTTGTATTCGTTGGAAGGGAAAGCATCGGTAGAATATGGAAACGGGATACATACAAAACACAGGCACCTTAAATATCATGAATTTTTTATTAAAAACCTTAATGTTGGGGGGCATGTTCTGGATATTGGATGCGGCAACGGATGTATGGACTATGACATAGTAACTGCTATTCCCAACATAAAGATTGTGGGTATTGATTTAAACGAAAAAAACATTGAGTTTGCACGCTTACACTATCAAAACCCAAACCTGACCTTTATTCACGGGGACGCTCTAAAGGGTCTGCCTGATGAAAACTTTGATGTCGTTCTGCTGTCCAATGTACTGGAGCATATTGAACAAAGAATTGAATTTCTAAAAAAGATTATGCGGCAAATCAATCCTGAACGGTTGATTATTCGCGTGCCGCTTTTTGAACGCGACTGGAGAGTTCCGCTGAAAAAAGAACTCGGAATTGACTACCGGCTGGACGCCACGCATTACATTGAATATACGCAGGAAGAGTACTTTGAAGAACTTCAGCAAGCAGGATTAAAGGCAACATACGCAGAATTCCGGTGGGGTGAAATCTGGAGTGTAGCGGAACCTTTGCCCGATGGGGGCAAAAACAATTAATCCCCCTATTTATAACATATTTAACATCTAATAATAAAAATGTCATCTGCGTTGGTAACCGGTGGTGCGGGCTTTATTGGTTCTCATCTAACGGAAAGATTATTAAAAGAGGACTTTGAAGTAATATGCCTGGATAATTTCAATGATTATTATGACCCTGAGATAAAGAGAAATAATGTCAGACCTTTCTTAAGAAAGAGAAATTTTAAATTGGTAGAAGGAGATATAAGAGATAAAGATTTAGTCAGGAAAATAATTAATGAAAATTCTGTTGATTATGTTTTTCATGAAGCGGCACAGGCAGGAATTAGAATATCTGTTGACAATCCTGCAGGAACTCATGAAATCAATGCAACCGGTTCGTTAAATGTTTTGAATGCGTGTCTTGATTCAAATGTAAAAAAATTCATCAACGCTTCATCTTCATCGGTCTATGGTAAGGCAATAACTTTGCCGTTTACGGAAGATTCCCCGAATTTGCCCGTTTCTCCTTACGGTGTTACAAAACTTGCCGTTGAACACTACTGCAGGGTGTTTCAGGAGGTTTACGGGCTTAAAACAATATCTCTCAGGTACTTTACGGTTTACGGTCCGAGAATGCGTCCAGATTTAGCAATTTCAATATTTACAAAAAAGGCGTTAAATAATGAACCACTCGTGATTTTCGGCAGCGGCGAAAAAACCCGCGATTTTACATACATTGACGATATAGTTGATGCAACAATCAAAGCAATGGATAAAGGATTCGGCGAGTACAATATCGGAAGCGGAAATCGCATAAGCATAAATGAATTAGCGGAAAATATAATTAAAATTACAAAAAGCAGTTCAAAGATAGTTCATACGGAATCACAAAAAGGTGATGCAGAGCATACCTGGGCTGATGTTGGTAAGGCAAAAAAAGAACTGGACTGGCAGCCGACAATTGATATTAATGAAGGTTTAAATAGATTTGTTCAATGGTATAAAAATGAAAGACCCTGAAGTTACTGTTTTGATGTCCGTTTACAATGGAGAGAAGTATCTTCGTGAGGCGATTGACAGCATCTTGAATCAGACATTCAAGGATTTTGAGTTTTTGATTGTTAATGATGGCTCTACTGATAAAACAGCAGAGATACTCAAAAGTTATGATGACCATAGGGTTAAAATAATCAATAACAAGAAAAATATTGGTTTAACCAAATCGTTAAATAAAGGGTTAAAAGTGGCAAGGGGGAAGTATATTGCTCGGATGGACGCGGATGATATATCAATGCATGAAAGGCTGGAGAGGGAAATATACTTCCTAGAGACTCATCAGGATTATGCAGTCGTGGGCACATTCTTGAAAATATTAGATGAGGATTCTGAAGTTATCCGCCACTTGGAGAGACCAATAAAAGATGCTGACATTCGAGAGTTCTTAAATAATGATAACTGCATTCCTCACGGCTCTGTGATGGTAAGAAAGGCGTGCCTCTTGGATGTCGGTTTCTATGATGAATCAATAGCAAGGTCTCAGGACTATGAACTTTGGCTAAGGCTGTCTGAGAAGTATCGTTTGGCAAACATTCCAGAATACCTATATGCTTGGAGAGCACACAAAGAAAATATTGAATCAAGATATAGGTCGGAGCAGGTGGGGTTTGTAGAGATGGCTAAAGAAAAAGCGATAGAGAGACGATTCGTTAATATCCTAGCAAAAATTAAAGATAAAGACAGAAAACCAAGAATTTCGGCAGTCGTTTGCACTTATAATCGATCCCATTTGCTACGGCTTTGCTTGGAATCTTTAGTTAACCAGTCTTTGGATAAAAGCCTTTACGAAGTAATCGTTGTTGACAATAATTCTACTGATGACACACTTAAAGTAGTAAAGGAGTTTTCGCTAAAATATCCTAATTTTCGCGTAATCCAAGAGAAGAAACAAGGGCTTAGTTATGCTAGAAATCGTGGCTATCATGAAGCATGTGGGGAATTTGTTGCTTATATTGATAATGATGCTAAGGCGGATAGAGATTGGGTAAGGAACATACTTCGTGCTTTTGAAGCTGTTTTACCACAACCTTCCGCTGTAGGGGGAAAGATTTTGCCTTATTATTTGTCAAAAAAACCTGACTGGTTCCTAGATAAATATGTGGTGTTTACATGGGGCGATAAGGTGGGTTTTCTTAAAGCATCAAATGCAAAATATGGTTTTTATGGCTCAAATATGGCCTTCCCAAAAGTTGTGCTAGAACAATATGGGGGCTTTCGTTCTGATCTTGGGATGGTTGGAGATAAAATGGGTTTGGGAGAAGAAACAGAATTATTTTATCGTATTTATAAAGACCACCCCTATTTTTGGTACGACCCCAGAATAAAAGTGGAGCATTTAGTTACTCAACTTAATATGAATATTTTTTATAGATTAAATCGAAGTTTTATAAATGGTCGGATATCAATAATGTTTGAGCGCATTGAAGGAATAAAGCCAACATTCTTTGATATGACTAATGTACTAAAAGAAATTGGAATTTATAGCGTTAAACTAATATTTCGAGTAAGGTTATGGAGAAAGTATTGGCAGCGCAATTTTTTAGATGGAGCTATTCCAATTTCGCGCTCATTTGGAAGACTCATTGGTATGATCCGATTAAATACGGATTTTTCTGTTGAAATAGAAGGAAAAGAATCTAATAAACCCTTATTTGAGACTGATATAGCAGTATGTATTTTATTTTATGAGAAATTGGAACAAACAATAGAATGTATTAAGAGCGTTTTACCTTCCGGTGTAAAAATATACATTTTGAATAATGGTTCTTCATCATCCTCCCGAAAAATACTAGAGGGATTCTGTAATAAATATAAACAAATTAAAATTTTTGATTCCGACACCAACTTAGGTCCTGCTGCAGGAAGGAATTATTTGATAAACCATACAACTGAAGATTGGTTGTTATTTTTGGACAATGATACATACGTTAAAACAAAGGATTGGTTGAATAAATTTTACAAACATGTTTCATTACACAAACACGCCGAGGTGTTTATTCCTAATCTATTCGACGTCCATGAAAATAGATATGTGACATATAAGTCGTTTCGGATTGAGGGAAACAATGCAATCCATGATGTGGAAATTGTTGACGATTTGACGAATACTTTCCCGGGAGGTGCCTCATTTGTAAATCGTAAGGTATTCAATCGGTTGGGAACGTATGACAAAAAGATGTTTGCATTCGAGGAGTTTGAGCTCACTATAAGGAGTATCTTAAAGGGAAAAATGATAAAAGCACGATTAATCTACGATATTGAATTAGTTCATGACCATAAATATGTTAAGAAAAAAGAAGATGTGAATGCAGTTATGACTAGGTATAATTATGAAAGTATTGAATCCTCTTATAATCGAATAGTTGAAAAACATGATATAATGCTAGATGGTAATTGGCACATTTGGGTTGCCAAACAAATTGAAAACGTAACAAAAAAAAGTAATCCTTTTGTCGATTTTGTTTGGAAAAAGTGGGTTTCTAATCCATTAAAAAGTATAGTTAGGAGTATAATCGAAATAAAATAAAAAGAGGTACATGATATGAAAATAGCAATTGGTCCCGTATTTGATGAATTTGGAGGTATGAGCCGATATATTTTTGGAATCAAAAAATTTTCGTCCCATAATGTCGTAGAAGTGCCTTCTAAGTTTATTAGAACGATTCTCTCCCAAGGTAGAGGTATTAGGGGGATGGGGGGGGTATGGCTATATATTAAATTAATGAATAAAGTCGGACTGGATGGCTATAGTATTGTTCATTCTAACGCAGACCCTTGGTTTACAAATCTATGCTTGTCATCAAGGACGAACACATGCAGATGGGTCCACACCTACCATACACTTTACTTTAAAGAAGATTATCCTCAGGGTCTCCGTCCGTGGCAGGAAAGTAATAATAAGACCTTAATAGAAATTGCCCCCAAAGCGGACATGAGAATTTCTGTATCAAGATGGTTACATGAATACCTCCTTAACACATATTCAATTCAAACAGAGATTATTCCAAATGGTTTTGATATGGAAGTTTGTGACCTAGCAAATCCCGAGAGATTCGTAAATAGATATGGTCTGCAGGATTTTGTGCTCTTTGTTGGTTACAATAATGTAATTAAGAACCCTAAAATGTTTGTGGACTTAGCAACGCGAATGTCTGATGTCAAGTTCGTAATGATTGGTAGAGGTCTTAATCCAATCTATCTCATGAGAGAATATGGTATGTCTATCCCAAAAAACCTCTTTATGATGAACGAAATGAAACATAAAGATGTGTTAGATGCTATATCTGCCTGCCAGGCATTTGTAATGACAAGTAAAAGCGAAGGACTTCCAACTGCGCTTCTCGAAGCAATGGGGATGAGCAAACCTGTTGTCGTACCGGCACATACTGGATGCAAAGAGGTGGTACACAGCAAAGAATATGGGTTCTTGTATGAGCCCGGTTTGCTTGATGACTTGGTTGAGCATACAAGACGAGCGTTGGTATCTAAGCATGTTGGGGAAAGAGCTCGAGAAAGAGTATCACGAAACTATGACTGGAAGATATTGGCCAAGAAAATTGATTCAATATACGATTCTTTATATGATTCTTGCAAATAATTTATAACGATATTTAGTAATTCAACTCATCATAAATCTCATTATATAATTTAATATAATAATTAATTACTTTCTCCCATAGAAACTTCTTTGCAAATTTTTTTTGTTTTAAATTATTTCTTTCTGAACATCTGATTATTCTACTAAATACTTCATAGATTCCTGCTTTAGTTGGTTCAAACAAATTCAAAATCTTTTTTTCTTCATCCGATGCAAAATATAATATGCCCTGCGATCCTTTATTTGAGAAATAACAAGGTCCTTTTGCAGAACTTAATGCTTCTAAATACGATAATGGGAATGATTCAAATAATGAAGGATAAATCGCAGCATCACAACTTTGAAGATACATCTTTATTTTTTCTTGGTTAAGTTTTCCAATGAAAATAACATCGCTTTCGATACCCAATTTTTTGCACATGTCCCTCAATTTTTTCTCAAGAGACCCAGAACCAGCAAGATAAAGTTTAGCCCTACTCTTTGTTTTTTTCTTTATTTTTGAGAATGCTTCAATTAGATGCATTAATCCCTTCTCGTAAGATAATCTTCCATGATAAAAAATAGATGGCTTCCCATCTAATTCAATTTGCGGAACTTTTGTATTAAACCACCATTCTCCAATGCCATTTGGAATAATCATAATTTTTGCAAGTCTATGTCTTCTTTCTAACAAATCTTTCATTATTGGAGAGTGAACAATGACTATATGATTCATTCTGAAGAGAAATGGTTCGAAGGGAAATCTTCTTATATTAATAGCAATTTTAAAGAATTCTCTATTTTTTATCCACCATACAAACTCCGTATAAAAATCGCCGTGATAATTTGATATTATAGGTATCTTTTTTTGAGAAGAAAGCCAATAAATTCGGAGTTTGTCCCATCCAGATAATAGAGGGATGCTTGGAGTTATTGGCTCATGAATTATACTTCTTGTTTTAAGGTTTTTAAATTCGTTGTAAGTGATAACATCCAGATTTTTTGGGAGGTCTCTATTTAACTTTTTTTCGTTATGTAGAATTTTTAAATTAAATTTAACATCACCTTTGCGATTGGCTATATACTTAATGATGTTTTTTCCGACTTTTTGTGGCGCCTCATTTGATAGCCCGGGCCATAAATATATCAAATCCATTGTTATCTGTAAATTTCTGAACCTCTGTTGTTATATATTTCATTTTTATTAGTGAATAAATGATGATAGTCGGTTATGTCGCGTGACATTATCTCCTCATAACCGGAACCGAGCATTATTTTCTTTTCCTCGATATTTCTAAATCTTAAGTAAATATATCCCTGGTTTATTGTTTTATTGCCCTTGAAAAAACGAGTATTACATCCTAAACCTATGTCTCCTGTTTTCGCATAGCAAAGATAATCTCCATAAATTCCAATTTCTTCCTCTTTATTATCCTTCAACCACATACTGCTGACCATTTCTTCCTCGTGATTGTAATAATAATTATAATCATAACCTTCAGAGTTTAATATCACAGAATACGGAATCCCGAAAATTTGAAATATGAGATAGGAAGCGCATATAAACTGCAAAATCAATATTGAAAAAATGAGCCAGAAAGATATTTTTTTATTGAAGAACTTAAGTATAGTATTTCCTCCAATAAAAAACATTAATGATAAGAGAAGTAGCGCAACCATATATGTCCTTTGATTGCTATAACCGTAAAATGGAATCATCAGAGTAAAAAAAGTAGCAATTAACATGACCAGAGAAATTATTGTGTAATCCGTGCTAAACTTTTTACTTCCCTTTAACATGCTATAAACAATAGCAAGTGTTCCTATCCCAACAAAAAAGAATGTTATCATATGGGTAATATATGAAATCTTATATGGAACTGCCATACTCACATGTTTTCCAGTAACTACATCTAACTGCGCTTCAGTTCTCAGTTCTTCAACAAATAAATTATTTAAATTTATAATTGTATTTCTGACAAACCCCACTCCTGAAGTGAATGGTACTTCTGTTAACTGCCCATACCAGAAGAAAATCACAGTAAAAAATAGCAAAATCACAGTAAAAGTTAATGCCGTATTTAGGTTAAATCTCTTTATCCCTTTTATAAATAAAATTGTTATCAAACTTATAAGCAGTACAATAAAAAACATGTAGGTTGTTGAATAATGAGAAAAAACAATTGAAACAAGAAAAATTATAAACATAATTCTCTTTTTGGTGTTTGGTATATTTTCATTAAAGAAAACGAACAAACACAAACCAACAAAAAATACCGCAAGACCCGTGCGTACAGGATCTAATCCCTGAAGAATAAAAATCATCTGGGACATGTAGAAAAATGATGCTAAAAACGCGTAAAAAGTACCGACATATCTTTTAGAAATCAGATAAACTATCAATGGCACAATTGAATATATCAAGGGATAAAAAATTTTAAATACGTAATTTACACTAATACCTGACAGCGAATGGTATATGGGGGGGAGAATGCCAACACTCAAACAAGCAATAAGTGTGTTACGAAAATACGAAATGTCCCAGTACATCAAACTTGCTATCGTTTGAGCTATGTAATGCTCTGCATGTATATCCATTCCAAGAAGATAATTTGATTTTAATGACTGCATTAAAAGTAAAGAGATAGAGATCATAAGCACTGCTAAAGGATAAACCTTTTTTGGAATTTTATCTTTTAAAAACGCAATTAATATAATATACAAAGGAATCAGAAAATAAAGAAACATTAGGATTATATTGTTATCTCTTGTGTTCATTAAATACATTCCAAGTACGCTTAATGCAGGAAAAATTAAAGGAATCAGAAACATCAATCTTTCTATTTTATTTTTCAATTTCAATCTGGGAATCGTAAATTTTTTATCCCTGTTTCGTTTATATGCCAGATACGGCAGTCCAAACACAATCAAGCTAAAAGAAATCGTTAAAGAGTATGTTGATAGTGGTGTTTTGTAGCCGAAGGCATAGCAAACTTCATTTATTAATAACCCCGCAAACATCAAAAAAGCAACACTTAAACCAACACTAAGCACAAACTTCTCTGCAAATCCGGGCTTATCCAATCTTAAAATTGCAACTATCATAAAACCAGGAATTAAAGTAAAGCAGAGAAACCCAAAAACCTGCCTTAAAATTGGAACATCAAAAATTATGAGTAAATCTGTCAATAGGATTATTAATCCGATTCCAATTAATTGCTGCTTTATGCTCAAATTATTTACTCTTTCTATTATTTCATTTATCATCTTTTAAATTATTCAATTCAATCGCTTCTTTATAAATTTTTATTAATTGTCCGATATGCTTATTCATATCATACTGCTTTACCGCCTCAAAAGCATTTTTGCTTAAATCTTTTAACTGCTCTGGATTTTCAATGATGTTTTCTAAAATTTCTCTTAATCGAATTATGTTTCCTGCTTCAAAAAGAAAGCCATTATGATTATCTTTAATTAATTCAGGAATGCCACCGATATTTGAGCTGATTACCGGCGTTCCTGCTCTAAAGGATTCATAGATTACAGTTGGTGAATTTTCATAGCAAATTGACGGAACAACAACAACATCTGATTCTTTATAAAATCTCTGAACTTCTTGATTCGGAAGCTTTCCATAAAATATTATTCGGTTATCATTTTTTGCCAATCCCTTTAAAGTTGATGCGTAATCCCCGCCTCCAACGATGTGAAGTTTTACATTTACTTGGAATATTTTTTTGAAAACTTCAATTAATATATGAACACCTTTAATTTTACTTAACCCTCCAACATACAATATGTTGAAATTTTCTGCGGCTTTACCGTTATCAGACAAATTATTAAACTTATCAAGTTCTATTCCTAATGGAATTACGATTTTTTTTGATCCTTTAAAAAATCCTGCTACTGTATGATTGTTTAGAACGAATTGTGATGGTGCAGTGACAATATCTGGGTCATGAATAATTTTTCTTTTTATTTTGCGATAAATTTCGCATGGAAACTTAGGATATTTACATGACTCTCCTTTCCAAAACGGGCAAAGCAAAACTGCATAAGGGCATAAAATAGCATGATCATGACAAGTATGCACTAAAGGTAAATTTAAATTTTTTATTGCACGAAAAGTTGCTCCTGCTGAAAGCCCCCCTAAATTATGGGTATGAACAACATCTGGTTTTTCTTTTTTTAAGATTTTTTTAATTGTAAAATATGAATGGATATTCCATAAATCAATTAGGTGCCAAATAATTTTTAAAATGATATGTTTTTTATATGCATTTATATTTGCATAAACATTAAACGGATAAAACCGGTAGATTGCGATATTTTTTTCATTTTTTCTTAATAGTTTAAACGAATCAAGATTATTAAAGATGTTAGTTGTAATAATCGTTACCTTATTACCTGCTTTCTCTAAATCTTTAGCAATTCTTTCTACATATATCCCGCCGCCGCCCAATTCATACGGGGGATAGTAACTTGCAATTATAACAATTTTCATATTAACTTAATATATCTTCGTATAGTCGTAAATAATTATTTGTTACATCATCTTTTGTAAATTTTTTAGGTATTTTAAATATAGTATTATTTTTTTTCAATGTATTTAACATAGTTTTCAGTAACGATTCCGGGTTATTGGGTTCTGCTATTTGGTCTTTTGGGAGAATTTCAGAAACCCCCCCCACATCTGTTGAGACTGCAGGTGTACCTATTGCATGCGATTCTATAAGGCTAAGAGGTATCGCAATAGTTCTACGCGCAGACCTTAATGGATAAACATAGAGGTCAACAAGAGACAGCATTTCAAACGGGTCTATTATACCCATTAAACTTACATTATCTAAGTTATATATTTTCCCAACTGCGTTTTTAAATTTCATGGTGCACTCTGAATGTGCTTGGTTATCTGCAACTATCAACTTTGCGTTTGGATAACATTCAATCACACCCTTAAATGCTTCCAAAAGGTCATATACTCCTTTATTTTCACTTGGATATCCCATAAATAAAATCTTTGGACCATCTAAGTTATTGGAATTTTGTGAATTATGATCTTTCTTTTTATGATATGCGCTTATTTTATTTAAATCTACAAAAGGGGGAATAACAACAACTTCAGAATTGAAATATCCTTCAACAATTGGTTTTTGATATTCAGCCATTACAACAAATTTATCTATCGCCCTATCTAAAATTTTTAAAGTCAAATTAGAACGTCTTTTTAGATAGTATTCAACGTCTCCTTCACAAAAAACATGTATCCATTTGCTCCTATTTAATACCTTTGCTATTGAGGTAAGCATTACTTCATTTTGAGATATGTTGGTGGATTGAATTATCTCGAATCTTTTTGTTAAAAATTTAATAACGTTTAAATTATCAATTTCAGGATACTTATACCTGTAAACAGGAGAATAAAAGGATATTTTATATTCGTATTTAAGTAATTCTCTTGAGAGTTCTATCGCGGTTTTTCTTGACGCTTCAACTACTGGATTTTCAATTTTATCCATGACCATTACAATATTTTTTTTATCCATATTTATTATACTTTATATTTTTTAATTATTTCTTTAAAAATAATTTTTACCATATTGGTACTTGCAATATTCAATGATTTATTTGTATCAATCCTAATATAACCCACAGAATCACTAAGGCAATCATACCTGTTTCTTAGGGATAACATTTCATCAATAGTCAATTCATCTTTTCGATTTCGTATTGTATTCGTATCTGCGTCTAAAAGAAACGTGATTGTTGGGCGCGGAAATATCTTAATGAAAAGTTTTGATAATATATCCCTACCGCAATAACCATTTTGTATTAGTATGTCGTAGAAATATCTGTCAGTTATAACTATATTTGGTTTGAATCGATTATTTAAAAATATGTATAAAAAGTATCTTGAGAGATATTCTATATATATTAAAAATAGAGTTAAAAAATTACTTTTTGGTTTATCTACCTTTTTATTCTCTGATTTTTTTAATTTTATAAATCCTATGATCTTTTTAACTGTTTTTACTATAATACTTGGCTCCCATCCATAGTAATAATTATCAACAATAAAATCCTCACCAAGTGTTTCTCTTAGTAATTTTGCATGTCTGGATTTACCGCTACCATCGAATCCTATTAAGGATATAACTATTTTTTGTCTTCGTTTTAATATTCCAAATATATCGCCGTATCTCCTAAATTTATATGAATAATATTTTTTTTTAGCGCTAATATCAGAATGCTTTAATTTATATTTAAATCCCTCTTGTATAGTGCCTCTCGATATTTTTATTGGAAATTTGTAATTAGGAATCGTATATTTTAATGCAATATTTTTTTTCTTGATTTTATTATACATTTCTTTGAATATATAAGGTTCATCTCCAAGGTTTTCTTCTATTTTACTGAGTATTGTTGCGAATTGAATAAATGGCACACCCCACCCATTTTTCATAGATAAATTAAACAGGTACTCTATGTTTAGATCTCCAAACCAAACCAATTTTTTTAACAAGATATATTCGTGTAGAGTTATTTTAAAATTTTCAAATAGTATATGCGAACAATTGATTAGCAATTCATCATTTTTATTTGGACTTAAAATACTCCTGCCGTTTAGGGTGATTATAATTGAATTATCAAATACCTCCCTTTTATCCAAAAATACGAGGTCATCCCATCCAATATCTGTATGTAAATGTATTTTTAACATAATGTTATTGATCTCATCATATTTGATATACATTCTTTTTAATGCTTCGTATTTATCAGAAAAAAATAATTCATACCCTTCTTTTATAAGTACCTCTTCTGCTTTTTTGAGACCATTTGAATCATAACATAAAACATCAAAGTTATTTACTAATTTTAATACGGAATAAGGAGGTTTAAATGGAAGAATTTTAATACCTGCCGCATTAAATTTGTCGATTAGCTGAGAAAACTCCTGAAAGCGAAGATTATTTTTTCTTTTGTCCTCATCAATTATATGTTGTATTCCCTCGTTATTTTTTTTAATAAAGATATCATTATAGATTAGTGAAATATTATTCTTTAAAATAAAATCCTTATCACAATTTTTTTCTACACATTCTATAATCAACCCTAAATGTTTTGTATATTCCTCAAAATTCAATTTATTATTTTTATGCATATTCGTTTCCATTTCCTTATCTTTAAACTTTAATTCAAATTTGCTATTCCACCATTTATTTGTTTCTTCCAACGAGTCAATTAACTTTTTGCTATCCCCACTTAACATATTTTATTAATTTATGTTAATTATATTTCTCATAAAATAAATTAAATCAGTTACTTAAAACTTCGCAATAAACTTCTTCAGTCATCTTTGCTACTCTTTTCCAAGTATATTTTTCTTCAACTAATTTTCTTCCGTTTTTACCCATTTGATTTCCAGCATCCTTGTCTTTTAAAATCGCAGTTATTGCATTTGCCAATGCTTCTGAATCTTTTGGCTTTACTATTACTCCGGAATTAGTTTTTTTAATATCCTCTGCAACACCAACAATTTCTGTGCTAACAACCGGCTTTTCACAAGCCAACGCTTCCAGTAAAACAATTCCAAAACCTTCCTGTTCAGATGATGTGGACGGTAAAACAAAAACATCACAATTATTAAAATATCTTACAAGTTCATCGTCAGGAATAAAACCTACAAATTCAACATTATTTCCTAAACCTATCGAATTCACCATTTCTTTGTAGTAATCAAAAAGTTCTCCTTTCCCGCCGACAATTAATTTTACATCGTTTATATCCTTTTTTACGATTTTCAGTGCCTTAAAAAGATAATCAAGACCCTTGTATCTATGGAATTCATTTAAGATACTTAGAAAGAAAATACGGTACTGACCGTTATTTTTACTTTCCATCTTAATCGGCTTAAACTTATTTATATCAACACCACAGGGAATGATTTCTATTTTGTTTTTGTATCTCTTTAAATACGGCGATTGTTCCAGATATTTCGGGCTTGTTAATATAATTTTTCCTGCAACACTCAAGGTAAGTTTTAAACTTGTTAGATTATAGAATCTTGCGACATAACCCGCGATGCTGCTTCCCACAGTATCGTTGTGGTAAGTCAAAACCATGGGTTTATTCTTAATTTTTGAGATTATTGCACTCCAGTCAGCACTCCATGGGGTAGGGAGGTGTGTGTGTATGATATCAAAGTCTTCCTTAAATATTTCAACGGGCAGAGTTGGCGTAATGTTTGTGCCGGCGATCTTTCCAATGTAATTTAATCTCTTTATTTTGATTCCGTCTAATGTTTTTATGTTTCTGGAATCCGGATCATTTGCGCAAATAACTGTGACATCATGACCAGATTTCACCAACTCTTTTGATACTTAACATACATAATTCTCAACACCTCCAATGAAAGGCGTAAATCGCACGGGTGTTTGTAGTATTTTCATTTCCTCAACACCTCATAATAAACTTCAATATATTTTTTAACACATTCATCCCAGTCAAATATCTTTCCTCCTTTATTCTCAACTTCTCCTTTATAAATTTTTTCAACTCCTTCTGCGATTGCTTTGGGATTTCTTGGTTCAACCAGAATGTATTTCCCGGAAACAACTTCGGGTAATGAGCCAACATCCGTTGCCACAATAGGTTTACCTATTGCACATGCTTCTGCAGCAGTAAACCCAAAACCTTCGGTAAGTGAAGGAACCACAACGCAATCAGAAGACATAATATATTTTGGGAGTTCATCTGAAGGCACAGGTTCTAATAGTATTATTTCATCTTTTACACCCTGAGTATTAATTAAATTTAAAATATATTCATAACCCTTAATCGGATCTTTTGCCAAAATCAATAAAAGTTTTGAACCTGGAATTTTTTCTGAAATTAATGGAACCGCTTGAATGAGATACTCAACGCCTTTAGAAATGCCTGCTCGTCCATAATACATATACATAAAATTCTCCATTATTCCCAACTTTTTTCTTACTCCTTTGCCATCAATTTTTTTATTATATTTATCATAATCAATTCCATTATAGGTAACACTTAATTTTTCATCCTTTACCCCAAATAATCTCAAACAATTTCTTGTATATCTTGAAACACAGATATATTTATCAAAAGGTAAAGAGATTATTATTTTCTCTAAAAATTGATGCACTTTCGCATTAAACCAACTCATTCCGGTTAAATTCTTCCACATACTTCCAAAAACTTCATGGACCGTAATTATGCTTGGTTTTCCTCTGAATTTAGAAATAAGGATTGATGGAAATGCACCGTTATAAGTAGTTGTTTGAATTATGTCTGCATCTTTGGATAATTTCCAGATTTTAGGTAAAGACAAAAATGTGAACCAGTATCTATCCCCTTTACGAGGAACATTAACTCTATAAATTTTTACCCCATGTCTTTCCTCATATTTTTCTGTGCCGTTTATCCTACAGGTGACTACTTTGCACTCATGCCCTTCATCTACCAGACCCTTACAAAGATTCTCAAATACTATCTCTGCTCCGCCAATATGCGGAGGATAATATTCCAAAATAAATAAAATTTTCATTCTTTTTCTTTACTTCTTTCAATAATTCCGATCATTGAATATAAAATTATCCCCATTGAGGATAAAACCATTCCAACGATAATAAATAGCACCGTCATCAGTGCAATACCTACTGGAAGCTCACGCTGGATGTTAAACATGTTCATTGTTTTACCGCCTAAAATCAAGCCGGCGATAACTGCGACTGCTCCCGGGAATCCATAGAAAAGGAGGGGGTGTTGTATGCTTATGAATCTTATTATCGTTGAAATAACAGAAAAGCCGTGGCTCACGGGGTTCATTGAGGATGTTCCTTTGATATCATGCCTGGTTTTTATCGGGACTTCTTTTATAATTAAATTTTTATTTTTTGCCTTCATCAGTATCTCGGAGCCGATTCCCATGCTTTCGCTTTCTAATTTCAATTCTGAAATCGCTTTTCTTGAATATGCCCTGAAACCGGACTGCGTATCCGATACCCTGTCAGAAGATATATGTGTAAATAAGTTAAGGACTCTCATGCCGAATTTCCTGTATGCGGGGATATATGTTTCCTCTAAAAATCTTGAGCCGATTACAATGTCTGCTTCACCTTTCTTTACTGGCTTTATAACCATTTCAATCTCACCGGGGTTGTGCTGCCAGTCGGCATCCATTATAACCATAACATCTGCACCTGCTTTTCTTGCAGTGCCAAAACAGCTTTTTATTGCCGCGCCGTAACCTTTATTCTTTTTATGCTTTACAACTTCAGATCCTGCTAATTCTGCAATCTCTGCCGTGTCATCTGTTGAGCCGTCATCAACTACGATGACTTTATCAACATACTTTTTTGCTCTTAAAACAACGCTTCCTATTGTCGCTTCCTCGTTATGCGCGGGGATTGCCGCTATAATTTTCATTTCAATTATTTTTTCAGTTATGCTGTGCTTTCTTTTCTTTGGCAAGATCAACATCGGGATTTATAACTTCAATTCCTGCTTTATTGCAGTACTCAAGTGCGCTCTCGTCAATTAAAAAACCAATCATAACAGGTCGGACTTTCCCGATTTTTTGCTCCACGAGTTTTATATCTCTTATGAAATAGGAAACATCCCTTCTTTGTACCCTTGATTTTATTTCAAAGAGTATTTTTTCGCCGTTGTGGACATAAGCATCGCGTTCAATTTCCTCGCCGTCAATTTCCTCTGTGAAATGTTCAATTTTACCATCCTTGATTTTCAGTGCCATTTCAATTACACCTTTTACTGTATCTTCAAAATGATAACCTCCGCGGCGCATGAAAGGAAGTAAACTGACACTTATTTCTTTCTGGCTTTTCTTTATTTCTCCCATGTCATTATCCATTCTTGTAACCTTGTCATCCATTCTTGTAACCCTGTCATCCATTCTTGTAACCTTGTCATCCATTCTTGATACATCACTTTTTATACTCATAATCTCCTCATGCATCGCATCAAATCGCTTATTGGATTCCTTCCTCATACTTTTTATTTCCTCTAAAATCCTGTTCGTTTCCTCTCTTGAAGGGAATTTTTCCTCAATTATCGCATAGAATTTATATCTTATTTCGGGTCTTTCTTCTAAAATCCCGGGTAATGCTTCAATTACACTCTCTGCTGTGATTGCTGCTGCTGCCATTTTTATTGTATTATGATTTAAATAAATTATATTACGCTGCTAATTTCCTGTATTTCAGATGTTTTTACTTCAATTTTACATCCCTTTCATACGGCACATAACCCGTTAATCATTTACATTGGACATATTTATATTTCTTTAATTATATGATATTTTTACCAGATAATTATTCGTAAAATTTCTAATATTTCTTTGACATTCTAAAATTCCACAATTACCCATATACCCCCTCAATTCTCT
>MCBE01000225.1 GCA_001723845.1 Candidatus Altarchaeales archaeon WOR_SM1_SCG | reverse complement strand
GTAGAGGTAAAAAAATGATAGATGATGCGTTAGAGATTCCTGCCAGCGACTGGAAAGAAGTGAAACTTGATATACCAAAGAGAAAATATCCCACACCTTCAGTTTACGAACATAGATTCCAACCAAAAGGGCACGATATGGACTTGCGGGAGGTCATCATAACGGATAACGGCAGGCAGAAGCCAACATTTGTGATAACCAATAACGAGGATATTGAGCTCAAAGAACTTGTCACCCATTATGCCCGGCGATGGAGAATTGAAAACAAAATTGCAGAGTTAGTAAAGTTTTTCAATCTCAACGCATTAAGTTCTCCGCTTATGATTCGCATACAGTTTGATGTAGTGATGACGATGGTGGCAGACACGCTATACAAGATGTTGGCAAGTGATCTGAAAAGATTTGAGAACAACACAGCTAAAACACTATTTTCAAAATTTATAAACAGCCCAGGAGTTGTGGAAGTGGAAGGCAACAAAGCAGTCGTAAAAATGAGAAAAAAGGCACATACGCCAGTATTGAAATCGAACGAAGTCTTTAAGAAATCCTGGGAGATACCATGGTTTGGGAATAAAAAGTTGGGTTACAAGTGGGTGTCTTGAGGTAGGTGAAATTAAGGGATTTAAACGGGCTGTGAAACTCCCTGTTAAATTAATTTACCCGAATATTTTTCTCAATTCCCCGACTGTTGTTGTCGTCTCTGCAAACGCATCATGGGGATGGATACTTTCAAAACTAACGATTTTTGCCGTAACTGTCGGGCGGCTCCCGACGAACGCCAGCGTATTTCCGCTCCGCTTCAATACACTTAGAATTTTTGATAATATTATTTACTTCAGCAAAACAATGTTTCCCATTCCCCTCCTCTTTCTCTCAACAAATCCTTTGCTTTCCAGTAAATCCAGAACTCTGCTGATGTTTGATTTTGAAAATCCTGTCTTTTCCGCGAGTTCACTCTGGTTGATAATTCCCTCCGAATCAATTATCGCACCATAAATTTTCTGCTCGTCATTTTTCAGGGTTTCGGATATTTCCTTCCATTTCATTTTTCTTTCTTCCAGTACTGATTCGCCTGCGGGTTTTCCTGTGGAATTTTCATTATTTTCATCGGAATCAAAAAACAGTAAATACATCCCGCTGATGGTAAGAATGATTGATGATGCAATCAGGAGTATCATATCATAAGATGTGAAAACCCCTGAAATCTGGCTGGATACTGCTTCTCCGCCGTCAACGGATATTAAAATCGGTGTCGGGTTCATTAATTTTATCGTAATTACAAATACAGCGACAACAAATAATGCTGCTGCAAGTGCTGTTTTTCCTTGAATTTTTTTGGTTTTCATTCTTTAGTTTAGTATATTATTTTAAGTTTAATTCAAAATTTTAATTGAAATTTAAGTTTGATTTTTTGTTTTGTTTATTGGAAAAAAAATAAAAGAGAGAGGGGATATACCCCTCCCTGTCTTGTAGTCCCTTGTAACTTCACTATTTCATTACTCCACACGAAGTTTTATGATTTCTTCATACGCAGGGCGTGTTTCTTCAACGGATGTCACGGTTTCAGTGTTCATGTCTATTACAATACGATAACTGCTCCCATCTTCAAATTCGTACCAAAGTTGTGCTTTATCGGTCACAGCACCACCAACATGCCGCCCGGGATATTTCCAGAAATAATCCCGTTCACTTGTAAAATTGTTTTCTTCCTTATGTTCCATGATTTTCTTGAATTCATCCTCGTCTTTGAATTTCTTGCCGTTCATTATTTCATGTACTCGGATATCGTTCCCGGCTATTCCAAATAACATTTCCCTCAATTTATCTGTTTCATATATAGATATCACCTTTTCACTGTTCACAGCAATTGTGATCTCATAGTGTTTCCCATCAACAATAAGTCCTCTTATTTGTATTTCGCCGAATCGCTCATCACGGACATCTACTCCTCTGCCGGATATTTCATAGTCCTTTTCGTATTCCTTACCTTCAAGTAATTCCTGCACTCGTGGGTCTTTCATAGCCATCTCAAGTAAAACTTTATCTTCATATTCATTAGCTTTACTCATTGCACCTAATGTCTCGCCACCGGGTTCTAAAGAAGGGGGTAACATACCTAACTTTTCAGTAACTTCGCGGCTCATATTTATTTCAATCAGATAGCGTTTTTCACCGACATTAATTCTTTGAGTTAGTATGGTATTTTCAGGTCCTGTGTTTTGTCCTATACCTGCCATTTCATATTTCTTACCTTCAATTATTTCCCGAACTCTGCTGCTCTCGTTGATTATCGCAAGTATTTTTTCTTCTCTCGTAGCCATTCTTTCATCCGATATCTGTGCTTTTATAAACTCAATTACTGTTTCACTGGCATTTTTATATTCCTCAATTTCTTTATCACAAGCACTTGAATTTCCGCCGTGTTCTTGGGCACATATCTCTTTCGCAGTAGTTGAATTTTCAATGACAAATTCGGTTTGCTCTTTTGGCAATGTAAAGTTTTGTACTACTTTTCCATCTTTATATACAATCACCTGATTTTCAGTTACTACTACTTTTGCTATATCTGTCTCAAACAATTTTGGAGTTCCCTGGATCAATTCTCCGGCACCAAGTGCATTTCCTATAACTGCCAGCACAAATCCTGCTACTAACAACACACCAATCATTCCAATCCTGTTTTTAATTTTGTTTTTCATTGTTTTTTTCATTTTTGTTTGCCTCTTTATTTATTTTAAATTTTTATTTAAATTTTATCTCATTCCGCGGGGAGCGGTCAATTCAGACCCGAAATGCTTTCGGATCATAAAACCCTTCCGTATCTTGTACATCTCCGGGGCAGTCATCTTTTAGTTTTGGTTTCTTTGATAAAATGACTTTGAATAAATTTCCTTTATAGGATAATTTTACTTTGGCATCATGCCAGCCCGCACTTATGAGTTTCTGTGTCAAATATTGTGCCTTAAAGTTGAACTGCCACGAGGAACTTTCAATTATCAATGTTTCAGGGTTTTTTCTTGCAATTATTGATTTGATTTTTTCCAGATTGTGTTTTTCACTCATTATAATTTTTATATAATTTTGTTTCATTTCAAGTGTTATAGTTATATATTGGATGAAACACCACTTATATTATGTGTTCAGAAATAGTTTCGGACTAATTTACGCAACTCGGTTGTTGATTATTAAAGGATATTTACTTCAACAAAACAATATTTTTTATCCGGAAATTCCTGGCGAGAATGGGCGGGCTTTTCAGATCGCCCATTTTTCATCCAAATATCCTTCTCAATTCCCCGACCGTCGTAGTCGTCTCTGCAAACGCATCATGCGGGTGGATACTTTCAAAACTAACGATTTTTGCCGTAATCTCTGCATTATCCTTTAAGTTTTTGTATTCTTCATAAAAGTTTTTAAGCATAAGCCGCACCGAGTCCTCTACAAACATCGGGTTCTCGTGAGCGCATACGACAACTGCCTGCTCATCTTCCCTCTTTAAAATTGCATATATTCCCGAACTTACCGATTTTTCTATAATTTTAACCATATCATTTAATTCAATTCTCTCGTCTTCGTCGGTTTCAACAAGAAGCGTTCCCTCGACCCTCTGGTTGTGTGATGTCATGGGAATTGCACTTAAAATTTTATTTATATTTTCATTTGAAATTTCAAGGTTCAAGTCCTTTAATTTATCTTTTGAATAGCCGTACATCATTTCCTGGGCGCACGGGCAGGCATTCATACCAAAAACCCTACACCCTATTGACTTCCTTAAATTTTTGTTTCTCCAGGCGCGCGCCTTTGCAATAAGTTTATGAACTTCCTGTGTTTTAAGCCCGGTGCTTGGGGTCTTTCTCTCTACAGGAAAATCCGCGTGAACCCTCGCCTCCGATACTTCAGCATAATCATTTCTTTCAAGAAGTTCCTTTGCAATTTCAGCGCACATATCCTCAAAATCAACAACCTTGTGCTTTGTAATTTTTTCAATAATTTCATCAATTGACTCAATCATGCGGGACATGTGAATGCCTTTCTGGCTCGGCTTTAAATCAACAAACGCATCAATCACCGGCGTAAGAACCTTAATCTCGCCTTCCGCTTCTCTTATAACCTGCTTTTTAATCCCTGAAGAGCCGACCCTGTCAAGTTTTATCCCTATGAGCGGTTTCTCATTTTGAACATCTCTTGTTTTCATGTTATAAAATTTCAATTAAATCTAAATAAATAAAAATAAAAAATAATAAAAAAATAATATAAAAATAATAAAAATAATAAAAATAAAAAATTTCAATTAAATTCATTGAATTAAAATTAATGCAATAAATTAAAAATGAATATCACTCAAATCAGAGACGGCGTATGGGAGTTCAGGGAAGCGGGAATGAATGTTCCCGTGAGAATTTATGCAACGAAAAAATTATTTAAAACAATTGAGGAAGGAGTATTTAAACAGGCGAAAAATGTTTCAATGCTTCCGGGTATAAAGAAAGCCAGTTTAGTTATGCCTGATGGTCATTACGGCTACGGGTTCCCGATTGGCGGGGTTGCGGCGTTTGACATGGATGAAGGAATCGTCAGCCCCGGCGGGGTCGGGTATGATATAAACTGCGGCGTGCGGCTTTTAACAACAGACCTTAATGCTTCTGAAGTCCGCCCGAAATTGAGAAACTTAATTGATAATCTATTTGATAATGTCCCTTCAGGCGTCGGTAGTAAAAGTAAGATAAGAATTTCCGAGTCAGAACTTTGTGATGTCTTTGTTGAAGGTGCAAAATGGGCGGTAGAAAACGGTTACGGGGAGGACGCGGACCTTTCGTGCATGGAAGAGAACGGCTCAATTTCGGGTGCGAATCCCGAGAAAGTGGGCAAAAGAGCAATGCAGAGGGGAAGACCGCAGCTCGGGACACTCGGCTCCGGAAATCACTTTCTTGAAGTTCAACGGGTGGATAAGATATTTGAACCGGAAATCGCAAAAAAATTCGGGATAATGAGGGAGGGGCAGGTGACTGTAATGGTTCACTGCGGCTCGCGCGGGGTTGGACACCAGATTGCCGATGATTATATTAAAATTATGCTTGAGGCGGCACGAAAATATAATATAAATTTACCTGACAGGGAACTTGCATGCGCTCCCGTTAATTCAAGGGAAGCGAAAGATTACCTTTCTGCAATGTACTGCGCAGTAAACTATGCATTTGCAAACCGGGAAATCATAACAGATAAGGTAAGGGAAACCTTCAAAAAGTTATACGAAACCGAAATTGACTTAGTGTATGATGTCTGCCACAACATTGCAAAGTTTGAAAAGCACAAAGATGTAGGAAAGGTATGCGTTCACAGGAAAGGTGCTACAAGAGCATTTGCCGCGGGAAGAGAGGAAATCCCGGAAGCGTACAGGGGCATAGGACAGCCGGTAATTGTCCCGGGAGATATGGGAACAGCATCGTATGTTCTTATCGGAACCGAGAAAGGAATGGAAGAGACATTCGGGAGTGTCTGCCACGGCGCGGGAAGGGTTATGAGCAGGGCTGCCGCAAAAAGGAAATTCCAGGGTGATGATGTCAGAAGAAACCTGGAGGCAAAAGGCGAGTTTGTAAGGGCTGCATCCCCGAAGGTTCTTGCAGAGGAAGTTTCCGACGCATACAAGGATATTGACGAAGTTATAAGAAGCGTAGAACTTGCAGGAATTTCAAAGGTGGTTGCAAAAGTTACGCCGATGGGGGTTGCGAAGGGGTGATGGGGGTATGGATTAATAATTAAAAATTTGGGGTTAATTTTTTGTTGGGGGGAATTGTGTTGAAATTTTGGTTTTTGGTGCTCATCTCCGACCGAGACATTCGTACCGGGGGCTTCCTCAAAATTCATTAGAATTTTGGGATAACGAGAACCATTACATCGGAAGATATATCAAAATTGATGTCTTTAAAATAAATAATAAATTTTAAATATATTTTTTCATTGCCCTAACAACCGCATTTCCAAACTCTTCTGTCTTTGATGCCCCTCCCCAGTCGGGCGTCTTTACCTTTCCTTCTTTTAAGACATCTTCAATTCCGGTCATGACAAGTTTCGCTGCCTCTTTCTCCCCGATTGAATCCAGAAGCATTGACCCCGCCCAGATTGCTGCTACCGGGTTTGCAATTCCCTTTCCTGCGATGTCGGGTGCTGAGCCGTGTATGGGTTCAAACATTGAAACCCCTCCAGGATTTATGTTCCCGGATGGTGCGGTTCCCATCCCGCCCTGTATTTCAGCACCCAGGTCTGTTAAAATGTCCCCGAACATGTTGGGCATGACAACAACATCAAAACGCTCCGGGTTTCTGACAAAAAACATTGCCGCAGCATCCACAAACAACTTTTCGGTTTTAATTTCCGGGTAATTTTTTGAAACTTCGTCAAAGGTTTCCCTCCACAAACCGTAGATGCTTGTTAAAACATTTGCTTTGTCAACACTTGCGACCCATTCCCTTTTATTTTCAACCGCTGTTTCAAACGCGTATTTCATAATTCTTTCACACCCCCTCCTGCTTACGACACCAATCTGGTATGCGATTTCATCCGCATCCGTAACGACATCAAGGTCAAATTTAAGTTTATATAATTCCCGCCGGATTTCAAGTGTTTCTTTTGCTGTGCCTTTCTTTATTCTCCCGCCGATGCCGACATAAAAATCCTCGGTGTTCTCTCTTACGACAATAAAATCAATATCCTCCGGCTTTTTATTTTTCAGCGGGCATAAATAACCGGGTAAATTCGGAAGCAACTTCACAGGGCGAAGGTTCACATACTGGTCAAAATGAAATCTTAATTTCAATAAAATTCCCTGTTCCAGGATTCCCGGCTTTACTCGCGGGTCGCCCAATGCTCCGAGGTATATCGCACCTGTTTTTTTAATCTCATTCAGCGCATCTTCGGGAATCAAATCGCCTGTCTCCAGGTAGTGTTCCGAGCCAAATGGATAATGAATAAAATTTAAATTAAAATTTTTTATTTCCGATGCTGCTTTTAGAACCTTAACACCCTCTGCTGTAACTTCTTTACCGACGCCGTCGCCGGGAATCAGTGAAATTTTATACTCCGTCATTTTTCAATTTTTCATTTATTTTAACAATTTAATAATTAAATCTGAAAATAATTATTTCAATTTTTAGTATTTAAATTCCCGGTTTACTTCTTATCCCGGGAATACCTTTCTTCTCCCGGAATCGCTCCTTCATAAATTGTCTCAAACTTGGATATCTGCCATGCAACCATCGTTCCGATTAAGGCGGGAACAGCAAACGGAACACCGAATATCACCAGCGCAAAAATTGCACACCCGATCGGAGCATTTGTCATTGCAGCAAGCACAGCAAGACCTCCTACAACGACATAACCCCCCGTATTTGAGGGTTCTACAAAACCGAGGGCTGCGAGTGTCAATCCAAACGCCCCACCCATTAAACTCCCGACAATTATTGCAGGCATCACCATCCCGCCGCTTGCATAAGAGCCGACATACCACGAGTTTGCAAATATTTTACCGAACATAACTAAAAGAAGCAGCCCTATCGCACCAAGCACAGGGAGTTTTAGACCGTTAATGTAGCCATTCATACCGTTTTTTTGTATTTGATTTCCGTCTTCACCGATTGCCGGCTCTAACTGCGATGCAATCATCATTGTCACAAGTCCTGTCTCATGGTCGTATTCAGCCGCCTTTGACATTCGCACATTGTCTGCTCCGAAGCCGAGGTAAGTCGGGGTGGAATGCGAGTATGGAAGTGAATCGCTGAACTCGTCTTCAATATATAATGTTCTCCCTGCTTCGTCTTTACCTGCAATTTTGGACGCATCGTTCGGGTCCCCGTAATAGCCGAGAATCAAGAAATTCTCTCCTGTTGCGACTTTATCAAATGAAGCCAGGATATTATTCCCGGAATCGCCAACCGGAATTGTCAATAAAATAAATGCAAGTACCGTCGGAATAATTGACCCTACCAGGGGTTTTACATAAATGGGGATATTTAAATTTCTAAAAAATTTACAACTTTTCTGGTACACTTTAATAAATATAAGTGCTGTTAGTCCTGCTAAAAAACCGAGGACTGCAAACCACCACAGGTGCGAGACCTCAAGTGTGTAAGGCAAATAGCCAAAGAAAGGATTTGCATCAAATGCAATAAAAGAAGTTGCAGCAGCAGTCATACCTGACAACTCGCCGCCGATTACATATTTTTTTGGTATTTTCTCTCCCGCATGTAAAAGTTCGGTGACAAAAACACCCGCACCGACAGGAGTTCTTAAAAGCCCCGCGATTCCTCCCGCCATTGCCATGACTGCAATCTGCCTCCTGTCAACACCGATTTTGTCAAGATAAGGCATCAGCGGGGAGATAAATCCCTGCCCGATTCTTGCAGCAGGTCCAACCAAGCCGCCCGAATTTCCCAGACCGACACCAAAAAGTTGAGCAAAGAATTTTGACGGTCCTGCGCTCCAGTGGCTTTTCCCGTTCAATTTATCGTCATGAAATTCCCTTATCATAATAACCGGTCCCGGGCCCCAGCCGTGCCCGGGCTTAAATAATTTATTATGCAAAATTAAAGAAGCTATCAATGCGCCTGTCAGCGGGATAATAATGATATATATCGGATCCTGGACAAACATGCCAAAAGCCCAGTTTTGCAATTTAAAAAATAATTTTAGAAATACCTGGATTATTGTCCCGGAAATTGCACCGATAATAACGCTTGCAATTAATATTTGCATAAATTCGGTAATCGCCGCTTTCAGGGGAAGCCATGAGGACATGTTTTGTTTAATGTGATGTTATAAATAACAAATTAAATTTTACTGATTATTAACTATCATTAACTATTGGAAATAGTATTGATGCCCCAAAAAAATTAAAAATTAAAAAGATATTATGTCCCTGAAACGGGGACATAATACCGTATTTTCTCAAAAAAAATTTAAAAATAATTTTTTCAGGCAAAGAGTGCCGAAATCCTGTCCGCGTTTGCCTTTATGTTTGCAGCATTCTCTTCTATTCTCTCTCTTCTCTGGTAAATATCTTCCGTATTTTTCTCAATTTTTGCCCTGCGCTCAAGTAAACTTTCCCTGTTTGCCGCTGTTGTTCCTGCGTTTTTATTCATTCTTGCCTCAACTTCAGCTATCTTTGCCGCGTTTGCCGCAATTATTGCAGCATTCCCGTCAGGCGTCGGGTTGCCTGCTCCCGGTACTCCGCTGTCAAGCCACTCTTTGTTTTCTGCAATCTTCTTTGCGTTGAAGTTTACTATTTCTTCATTCAAAGCCATGATTCTTTTGTTGACAGCCATCATTGATTCGTTTACCGCCTGGATGTCCTTGTTTATGTCCATTACTTCGGTGTTTAATTCTGACCTGTGCTCTAAAAATTCTAACTTCACCTTGTTTAACATGCAGTCCTTGAAGTTTTTCTGCACAGCAGTATCATCAGGTAAAGCACCCAGGATTCCTTTCCTGTTTGAAAACAACATGTCTGTGTTGTAGTTTGCAAGCTGCCTGTTTCCCCCGAATGCAGCTTCCCTGTTTCTCATTATCATCTGCCTGTTCACCATGGACATGCTCCTGTTTAAATATGCGTTCTTTTTGTTCTCCATTACGCCTTTTTCAAGCGCATATATTTTTTTCCTGTTAGCCATCAGGTTGGCTCTGTTTTCTTCCGGTGTTGCCATTTTGTTCTTGTTTTGTCTTGTTTTTTTGTTTTAAAAATTTATATTAATTAATTATTAAAATCGTTTATTTAAAAAAGCAAAAATTAAATTCCGAATTCCTTTAATTTAATTATTTTTGAGTTTTTCCTGAAATAATTGAATAATTTATTTCCCCACCCGACGGCGTTTCTATCACTGCTTTTAAAGTGCGAAAAGAAATCATAAGTATTGTCAAACTTATAAAGCCCGAGCATCATTGTTTTTTCCGTTAAAGTAAGACCCATCTTTAAGCCGTTTTTCATTTTCGCAACGGAAATATTTTTTGATTTAAGAATATCGGTTAATTTTGAATTTTCTTTGAGCATAATGGTTGATATGTATCTTACAATTTCCGGCGTAATTACCAGTTCTGTTTTTAAACCTTTTTTTGTCCTTTCAAAAAGCGCCTCTACAAAATCGCTGTAAAATACGGGTGTTATTACTTTTAATTCGCGCGCCTTTTTAATTACTGCAATATGCTCATTGTGCGCGGATAGTATATCAACATCAGAGCCGATTATCTCGGAATTGGAAAGTGCGCCCAGTTCATATAAGAACTCGTCAGGGATTTCAATTATGTGGCTCATCCACCAATTATCGTGTTTTTTGAATGTGTTTAAAATTTTGATGATTTCAAGTGTCTTATGCTTTATGATTTCGCCCCAGACGGTAAGGGCATATCCCTCGCCGGTATTTTCAACAAGAAGCATTTCCAGAAGTTCCTTAATTACCGCGGAAGCATTCTGTGGCTTGCAGGAAACAACAGCGTAAATATCACATAATCTTTTTGGTTTTTTATTTAATGATATAAAAATTTTTGTCCTCAGGCAGGAAGTGTAAATTTTCTTGATTGCCGATTCAATTTTCTCATAATCCTTATCAATTATGTAACCTATGCTTTCCGCGTTTAATTCAAGTGTCTTATGCTTTATTATTTCACCCATCACAGTCAGGACATATCCATCCTTTTTGTATTCCACCAAAAACATATCCTGGAGTTCCTTAATCCGTGTTGATGCGTTCTGGGGCTTGCAGTTCAAAGCATTGCAAATATCCCGGATGCGTTTTGGTTTTCCATTTAACGAGAGAAAAATCTGTGTTCTTAAACCGGAACTGTAGATTTTCTTGATTGTTGATTCTATCCAAGTGTAGTCCTTAATAATGTCCCTTGTATCTTTCATATTTAACTATATATTTTCCATATATTAATTATTACACAAGAATTTTAAAAAATTGTATGTATCAAGTATTAATAAATTTATGTAAATTTAATAACTTTATTAAAAATCCATAAAGTTAATATTTCCGGGATTTCACTTAATTTCTTTTTTATTTTTCTAAAACTTCTTTAACTTCCTTAACTTCCTTAACTTCCTTCCCTGTTTCTTTCATGCGGCTCTCGTAATATTGCAGCGGATGGCGAACGCCGCAGTCCGCGGGACACAGCCCGTAGGACTTTATAGTTGCACACGACGGGCAGGTATAACGGGTATTGCTTTTTGTGCCTGCTAAAAATTCTATGTGGTACCTTGTTTTTTGTTCGTTGAATTTTGGAAATATTGAAAAAATTTTAACAATATTATCAATATCAAGGTTCAGGTTTATGAAAAATGTGGAAAGTACAAACATTGAATTATGCGAGACATCACCCGAACTTAAAGATACAAGCATGCTTGTAATGCACGGCGGAAGAGCGTCTTTGTCCACCTGCTCAACCTTTAGTTCCTCGCCGCCCGAAATTTTCGCATTTATTTTCGCTGCAATATCCCTGAAATTTTCAGGTACATTTTTTGTATCAATCGGCTCCGAAATTTTTAATTTTACCGCTTCCCTGATAAGAGCTGATTTATCTTCAGGGTCAATTTTTACAAATCCCCCGGAAATGAACCTGTTTGAAAGTTTGAACCTTTCATCGTATTTTGCAAGGGATGCTGCGAGTTTTAAATAATTTGTAAAATGGATTTTATCCCCTGAAAAATTTAAATTTAATTCATCCGTAATTTTATTTAAAATTTCACCCGGCTCATCTTTTAGAAACTCAAAAGTTTGTTTTGCCTGCGCATTTGCAAATTTATTTAATATTCTTTTATTGCCCGTTAAATTGGCAAGTATTCGCGCAACAGGAAAGCTCAAAATAACAATTTCGGGGAATTCATCCGAAAAGTCGGTTTTTTTATTTTCCGCCGCATCAAGAATGCGATGTGCTGCAAGGTCAAGTGATGCCGAATAGATGGGGTGTTTTTGAATTTCCGAAAGTTTTATGTTAAGGGATGCCACATATTCTTTCGCCTCGTTTAAAAACGGGTATTTGATTAAAAAATTTAAATCATAATTTTTTTGCATTTTCATAAAAATTTTCTATTTTACGGTTTCATTAATTATTTAATTTCAAATTCTAATAATATAAGAAGATGAACTCACCTGAGATAAAAGAATTTATCCGTGAAAACAGCTCGCTTTTCTGGTGGATTAAAGAGGATGAGAAAGAGAATATTGATATAAAATTTCTTGTTGAGCAGATACTCAATTATGGTGATGAAAAAAGCGTTAAAAAATTATTTGAACTTGTGGGAATAGATCTGGTTGCGGGTATCTTTTATAAGCAAATCGCAAAGAGGAGGGTGAATTATTTCCCGCAGGTCATAAATTTCTTTAAATTATATTTTAAGAAAAATGCACATAGAAGTATTAACAGATAAGTAAAGAGAATTTACCTGTGAGGAAATTTTAGAAGAAGAAATCAAGGAATTTTTAATTGATTCTGCAACAATACCCTTTTAATTTTACTTGTTTAAAAAAGTAAATTTTAATTTAAAATTCTAATCTCTAATATAAAAATGGAATTCAAAGTTGTCTTATCAGACCCCAAAACAGGAAAATCGTATCAAAGAGAAGTAAAGGATGAAAAAGCAAAGAAATTAAATAATTTAATTGTCGGAAATGAATTTGACGGCTCAATTCTGGGTCTGCAGGGTTATAAATTAATAATCACCGGCGGAAGCGATAAATCCGGGTTTCCCCTTAAAAAAGGAGTTCACGGGATTGGAAGCCCTAAAATTTTAATGACAGGAGGTGTCGGCTATAATCCGAAGGAAGTGGTACGAAGAAGAAAAAGAGTCAGGGGGGAAAGGATTGCAGATGATGTTGCCCAGGTAAATACGAAAATTTCCAGGTACGGCAGGGAAGATATTGAGATTCTGCTGGGGATTAAAAAAGAAGAACCTGAAAAAGCAGGGGAAGAGAAAAAGGCAGTTGAGGCATCTAAGGAAACGGAGGCGAAAACAGAGGCGGTGGAAGAGGAAGCCAAAAAAGAGGAAAAGGAGGCGAAAACAGAGGCGAAAGAATCAAAAGCAGAGAAAACAGCAGAAACGGAGACAAAAGAAGAAAAGTAAAGAAATTCTAAAAGAACTTATTATTCCTAAAAATTTAATAATTAATATGATTTCTGTTGTTATACCTGTAATGAACGAGGCGGAAAATATATCGCGGCTGATCCCGGGTATTTATTCGCTGCCTTATGCTGTTGAAGTACTGCTTGTTGACACAAAAGAGGGCAGCACTGATGGTACGCTTGAAATTGTAGAAAATTTTAAAAATAATTATAAAAATTTAAATTTAATCAGGCAGCAAGGGACAGGGTTTGCAAACGCGATTACAGAAGGGCTAAAACTTGCAAAAGGAGATATTATTGTTACAATGGATGCTGAAAATCACCTTCCTGGAGAGATACCCCTGTTAATCAATAAATTACGGGAGGAAAACGCGGATGTTGTTGTCGGCTCAAGGTTTCTTAAAGGCGCGAATGTTGATCTGGACAAAAAACGGCTCATACCTTCAAAAATCGCGAATAAAATCGCAAGGGCATCCCTGCAGCTTAATGTTAAGGACTGCTCAAGCGGTTTTAGAGTATACCGGTCAGGTGCGATAAAGGACGCAGTCGTAAATATGAAAACCCAGTATTTCTCTGTCCAGGTTGAAATTCTTGACAGGATTAAAGAGGCAAAAGGAAAAATTTTAGAAATTCCCTGCACATATCTTGCAAGGGAATCGGGAAAGAGCAAGTATGACATAAAACCGGCAGTTGAAGACGGCATGACAATCTTAAAAATTGCAAAAGACCGGCAGGTTGAAGACATTAAATCAAGAATAAAAGGGGTTAAAGAAAAGACAGAATCCTCAAAAGAAAAAACAGGAAGCATGAAGGAAAAGTTCAGGGACATGAAAATCGGGGTGGATAAGGTTAAATCAAAAGGAAAGGATATATTCAGGGATAAATTCAGGGATAAATTTAAATAAAAATTTTTACTTAATCAATTTCTCAACAGCAGCATAGGAAATCTCGCACATCCCCGAAACATCCCACTTCCCTGTGTTTATAATTAAATCATAAATTTTCATGTCTTCAAGGTCAATTTCGTAGAATTGCATGTATCGCTTTTTCTCGCTTGATTCCCGCTGTTTGATTTTCTCAACGGCATCATTAATATTTTTAAAATTATCCCTTCCCATCGCACGCTTTGCGCGAACAACAACCGGGGCGGTAAGCCATATTTTCAAGTCCGGATCAATGAAATATGCCGAAAGCCGACCGTCAACAACGCAGTTTCCCTGTTTTGATAACTTCTTCTGCCGCATGTCAATTTCTTTATCAATTCCGGGGTTTTCTTCCATGTATCTTGAGAATTCAATCAATGACATCCCCTTTTCTTTTGCCATCTCGCGCATGACGATTCCTGCGGAAATGTGTTTGAGGTTGAATTTTTCGGAAATTCTTTTCGCAAGGGTTGTTTTTCCCGAGGCAATTTGCCCGCCGATTGTTATTATCATTTTGTTTTTATTTAAATTTTAACAATATCATTTAGTTATAAATTCATAAGTTTTGTCCACATCTGCAACATTTTCATAAATGCGTTTTATGGGGTTCAAATCAAGAATATCACCATAATAATGCAGCATATCCTGGATCAAATCCTCAATAAGGTTTATCACAAACAATGAGTATCTCGTATCTTCCAGCTGCGCCAATTTTTTATCTGATTGGTAAGAACCGTCACTCTTTGCAAAATTATCAATCATTGATTTAATTTGTTTAATCTTCTTTACCAACAAATCAATTTCATTTTTTTCTAATTCAACTCTCGGGTAGAGAAAATCCAGGCAGTAAACCAGCTGGAACAACTCATAAGAGTTCAATTTTTGGTCTGTAAAACTTAAAAGATAAACCAACCAAAGATTGGCATTTTCCGGTGTTTTGTTTAAATTGTCCAACATAAAGCAAACCTTAAAGAAGCCATCCAGTGTTTTAGGAATAATTTTCATTATTTTGTTTTCATCAACAACCTGCTGCAAAAGATAGGAAAGTTTATCTTTTTCCATGTCAATTGCATTGTGCTGGAAATCCAGTATCTCTATTTTCATATCAATGAGTTCGCATATTCTTTTAAATGATATATCTCCCTTCAATCTTCCATCAAAATTCTCACTATTGACCCTGAACACAGGAGCATTACCCCACGCTGATGCAATTGCTTTCTTGGAATTATCTATTATCCATTCCGGCTCAATGATACAATATTTACGTATCGGTTTTATAACATAAAGGACTGTTGTATCCTTCTTTGGAACTCTCTTTTTTAGCTTTCTATCCTTTGGTGCAATTTTAGAAATCTTAAAATCGTACGCCTTTATCTCCTTCTTTGCGTATTGTGTCTCTATATATCTCACTTTACCATTGGAATATTTCACAATAAAATCCGGGTCTCTCGTAATTCCTCCTTTTCTTAAAAACCACATAAATCTGTCTCCGCCATATTTCTCAACCGTTGCGGTTTTATCTTCTTTTTGAATTTTCTTTCTCAGCCAGGGAAGAATCTCCAATTCAGCAATTGCTTTCTGCTTCATATCTCTCCTATACTCCAGATAAGTTCTTGATTTTATATCGCTTGATTGTGCATAAATTGTTTTAGCGTCTTTCATTTTATCTCTTTGTTAAATTTTTTGTCCATCTCTGACTACCCCTATCATATGGAATATCCCAGCTGACAAGTCGTTTATCTCTATCAAAACAAATATTATAGTTACCATAAGAATTTAAATTTTTGAGATGAAAACAAGAATTTCCATTTGTATTAAAAAAGAATGTAACATTTTGTGTGGAAGAAACTTCTGAAAAAAATTTATTTTTTATATAATCTTCGGTCATTGTTTTATAATCATCACTGCAATTTAAATAGATGGTTTCTGTTCTCGTCGTCGGACCGGCTCCCGGCGCGTCTTTACAATTTAACCACCCCTTATCAGAAGAATATTCCTTTAATGTGTTCGTTGCCCGATTATTACTTGTATATTTATAATACATAACTGTCTCATTTTGCACACTGATATAACTTTGTATATTTGTATATGCTCCCGAGCCACCAGCGGAAAAAGAATATGAAGCATTATAATTCTTTTCAGCAGGAATCGCTAACAATTTCAATAATTCATCTTTGGGAGAAATAAAATATAAACCTTCATTTGAAAATAATATTCCAATTAAAAATACAAATGCTACTAAAGTTATAACTACTATTAAAATTTTTCTATTCATTTTATTTCATCTTCCTGATAAATAATTTCTTTTTTATATTTTGTGAAAAAAGGACTGGGTAAATTATTTTCTATTAAAGTTAAAAACGACTTGTTTATTTCATACAAAACAGCATTTCTTTGATTTTTCAACGCTGCTTTACCAGTAGTTCCCATACCTGCAAAAGGATCTAAAACCGTTTCACCAATGTAAGTATATGCCTTAATCAACCTTTCCGGTAGTTCCAACGGAAATGGTGCCAAGTGTTCTCGTGTTCCGCTTTTATACGGTTTCATCACCCAGACATCACTGTTTTTTAAAGACAACCAGAAGTCCTTACTGATTTTTGACGCCTCTTTTTGTTCTTTTGTTAGATGAGCATATTTACTATATCCTTTTGGTGCTGGTTTTTCAAACTCCAAAATTTGTTCGTGCATGTTGTTTATCAAAATCCCGCCAGGATAGGGATAGGTACCGAAATGCGCTTTTACTGCATTTGTCTTGTGCCAGATAATTTCCCTCTTAAAAATAAAACCCATATCTACGCACATATCAACAGTGTGTCCAACAATGTTAAGTGTCTTAAAGCCGTTTCCATTATTTTTTTCATTTGATAGGGGCAGATTCATAATATTAATAAACATTTTCCTGCCCGGCTGCAAAACCCTGAAACAATCCGTCCAGACCTTTTTAATTTCTTTTTTCCATAATTCATAGTCATCTATATTTCCCAGATCCTTTCCCGTTCTGTCCTCGCTGTAGTCCTTTGCATTAAAATAAGGTGGGGATGTGACAATAAGATTAACGGAATTATCTTTAATGTGTTTCATGTTTCTGCTGTCGCCGATTACTATTTTACAATAAAGATTTTGAGAGTTTGTCATTTGAACTTACAGTATCATACTTATTAAATTATATTAAATTTATTAGAATTTAACTCACAAAACAAATTTCCGGAAAATTTTCTCTGCAAGCGTTGTTTTCCCTGAGGAAACCTGTCCGACGATTGTGATTATCATTTTATTATTCATTTATAATTTCTCTAAAATTTCAAGCATTTCTTTATCTTCCTTCAGCATTCTGTCTATCCTTTTCCCTATGTCTTCTTTTGGAACCTTTATTTCCTTGAATTCTCCGTTCTCGTGCAGTTCATAAAGTGTCGTATATTCCATTTTATTTTAAATCTTTTGTATTCTTCCGTATAACCAGTTATTGAGTTCTTTAAATTTTATATCCTACTAGAAGATTGATGATATATATTTTGTCGGAACTATTATCTTATTCATTTCATTATAATCTTAAAATTATTCTTCCGAAACTGCCTCCCCTGCCTTTTTCTTTTTCGCAGGTTTCTTCAACTTCTCTTCAGCCGCCTCTTCTTCTTCCTCCAATGCCTCTTCTTCTTCCTTTTCTGCAGGTTCCTTTTCTACTTTTTCTTCAACTTCCTCTTTCTTTCCGAACTCTAACTTCTCTTTCCCTGCCTTTTTTGCAGAACTGATTTCCTGCCACCAGCCACCGGGCAGGAACTTTTCAATCGTCAAATCCCTGCTGAAATCCATACCTGAAAATCCCGGGTAATTGAATTTTATCTCGTATTTTGTTTTGTATCTCATTAAATTTTCCATGCATTCGCCGCAGAGAACGCCTGCATAAGGTCTTTCGGGAATTCTCTCGGTTTTTCGCATTTTTCTTATTTTTGAAGGAACCGCATTCGGAACTCCCGTGAGTTCTTTCCTGCACCTTCCGCAGTGGTGCTTCTTCGGCTTTTTTTTACCGTAATGGATTATCGCCTTTCCACCGGGTGTTCTTACGCTTCTTCTTTTCTTGCTCCTTGATCTCAGTTGCCTTGATACCATTTTAAATCTGTTTTGATAAGATAATTTTTATTAAATTTTTAGTAATTTTTTAATAATTTATTTAGCGGGATTGAAATAACCAGTATGCACAGGAAATACCAGCCGAGCCAGCCGAGCCCTGATCCTATAATAGGGAGGGTTATTGGAAGGTTTACTATCGTGCCCATCCACTCATAATTGCCCTTAAGCCACCAGAATACCAGAAGGAATGGACCCATTGTTATAAGCATCGGTTTGAACTGGTGGCGAAAGCTCTCCATCATTGTGGTCATCATCTCGCCCTGCAATTTCTGCATTTTTTTTACATGCCCTTTTTTCTGCGCGTTTTTCATGTCTTTTTGAAGTTCTTTCAGTTTTTCTTTTGCCGCCTTTCCTTCTTCGCTCAGGAAAATTTTTGTTACCATTGCACTCATAAATGCAAGTGCTGCGGATATAAGAGCAATTTCTATTGCGCTTTCGGATAATACCATTGTTTTTATTTCCGTGAAAATTAATAAATTATTTAATTATTTTAAAAATTAGGATTCAGTTCTATTAAAATCTATTGAAATTTAAGAACCATTGGCATTAAGCAAGCGATTTAATGATTTGCTCCCGGATTTTTGGAATTGCACCCGTGCCGTTTATTTCTTTTACATTGTTTTGTTTTCTGTAGTAATCAAGCACAGGGGATGTCTGCTCATTAAATACTTTCAGCCGGTTTCTTATTGTTTCTTCATTATCGTCTGCTCTTCCCCTGCCGAGCAATCTTCTTACAAGTTCTTCTTCCGGGACAATTAAATTAATTACAGCGTCAAGTTCAAGTTCTTTCTTGCCAAGCATTTCATCAAGTGCTTTTGCCTGCGGAAGCGACCTTGGAAACCCGTCAAGAAGAAAACCGTTTTTGCAGTCCTCTTTTAAAGTTCTTTTTGCAATCATGTCAATAATAAGTTTATCGGGAACGAGTTCTCCTCTCTGCATGTATTCGTTTGCCTTTTTCCCGAGTTTTGTTGCATTCCCTACATTTTCGCGCAGCATATCACCCGTTGAAAGATGAGTTATCTTGTATCTTTCTTTCAGGTATTTTGCCTGCGTGCCTTTGCCGCTCCCGGGGGCGCCTATAAGAATTAATATCATGTTCTATATTTTTTATCTTTAAATGCGGATAAAATAATTTTAAAAAAATTTAGACCTGCATTATATCATAAATATTAGAATCTGGTGTATAAAAATAAATTAAAGATTGAATGTATTTAAAAGGAGAGAGAATTAACGGGGGTGCCAGAGAAGGCACACCCTGGGATAGAGTGGACTTTTAAATTTTTCAAAAAATTGATTTATTAATAATTAGAAATCCTTAAAAATAAATCATAATTTTTATACCCCACAACCTTCTGAATATGTTTCGCTAACACTCAAAATATTTACTTTCACTATCGTTCAAGCATTTATTCGTATGACTCATAAATCTTCGTATGACTCGGAAAAGGTTAATCATCAGATGCCATCTTCGCTTCGCTCGATGACATTATGAATTTTGATGCTGCCGTTTTTCATATCAAACTCATAATGTTTCAATACTCCTCGTTTGAATATATCTTCAATTTTAGTTATCGGTATTGCAATTGTTGGATGCTTTGGGTCTATGCTGATTGTAGGAGTATCGGCTTCCTCTTTTTTGAAAACCGAATCTAATTTTGCATTATGTACAAATTGATTTCTTATTTTATAAAGAATTTCAGCAACTTCTCTAATGCTTTTTGGATATAATTCTTTTACAGATATAATTATTTCATTTTCGTTCTTTTCAATACGCTTCTTTTTCTCTTTTTCTTTTCAATACGATATTTCCTGCCCAAAATCATCAGATGTATATCAAAATAATACACATTTAAAATCATCAAATACATATAAAAAAAGAGAATGGCA
>MCBE01000224.1 GCA_001723845.1 Candidatus Altarchaeales archaeon WOR_SM1_SCG | reverse complement strand
GGAATCAATTGGAGTAATGTAACATTATTTACTATCGTTTTTGATTACAATCTCTTTCCAGATGAGGGTGTAATTTATATAGATGACATCTATTTTACACCAATGAAAAAGAATGATACCTGTAACTGCGGCAGTTGTATTGACTGCACAAACGCATTAAATGACAGTACATGTTATGGCGTAAACCTCACCACAAACCTTACCAATCAACCTGGGACATGCATCAATAATCCTGAAAACTTTAATAATAAAACATTTGACTGTCAGGGACATATGATTGATGGAAATGGCATATATGATGAATGGCCAGATATAGGAATTTATTTAAATGAAAAATCTGGAAATATTATTAGAAGCTGTATAATAACAAATTTTGAGTATGGAATTTCTTTACGATATTCCTCAAACAACGATACTCTGATAAACAACACTGCGAATTCAAATTATCATGGGATTCATCTATCTTCGTCATCCAACAACACAGTGCTTAATAACACTCTCAATAACAATTCTATTGGATTTTATATGAATTCATCATCAAATAGTTTAGTTGAGAGGAATAGAATTTTAAACAACAACATTGGAATCTACTCAGAAAATTCAAATTCAACAACAAATTCAAATTTTGCCTGCAGGAATACAAATCTGGACTTTAATTCATCTGACTGGTTCTTGTCTTCTGGAGATAATAATACCTGCGATAATCCAGATAGATGGAATGATGCTAATACAACTGGATGCACCTATGTTTGCCCATATTGCTCAACCTGTGATGAATGCGAAGAAAAACTCAACTCATCAAATCTAAAGGACAACACACTTTATTTGATGGCAGATATAACAAACTATACGGGAACTTGCATCAACAATCCAGAAAACTTCAACAATAAAACCTTTGATGGTCAGGGACATACGATTGCCGGGTTTGGTGGAGGAGTTGAAAAGGGAATCTATTTAAATGATAAATCATTGAACACGATAAAAAACTGTGTGGTTACCGATTTTTATTTTGGAATTTATCTATCTTCTTCATCGGGCAACAAATTGACCGGCAACACCGCGAATGATAATTCGGGTTATGGAATTTATCTGAATTCTTCCTCAAGCAACACACTAACTGACAACACTGCAAGTTCAAATAACTATGGAATTTATGTAGGGCATTCATCAAACAACACTCTAACCGGCAACATAGCGAATTCAAATTACTATGGAATTGGCTTATGGGAGTCAACAAACAATACAATAACTTCCAACACGGTGAGTTCAAATAATTATAGTGGAATCGTTTTATGGAATGATTCTAAGTTTAATGAAATTTTAAACAATGAAATTTTAAACAATGATAGGGGGATTTCAATCTCTAACTGTGAGCCTTTAATGGATTTCTGTCATGGAGGAAATACAAATAACACAATACAAGGAAATGAAATTTCAAATAACGGTGTTGGAATTCAATCAGTAGATTCAAACTCAACAATAAATTCAAATATCGTCTGTGGAAATACAAATTACGACTTTAATTCTTCTGATTGGAAATCAAGTTCTGGGGATGATAATACCTGTAACAAACCAGATAGATGGAATGATACTGGAGCATCTGGATGCACCTATGTTTGCCCATATTGCTCAACCTGTGATGAATGTGAAGAAAAACTCAACTCATCAAATCTAAAGGACAACACACTTTATTTGATGGCAGATATAACAAACTATACGAGAACTTGCATCAACAATCCAGAAAACTTCAACAATAAAATCTTTGACTGCCAGGGGTATAAAATAGATGGGTGTGGGGATGAAGGGGAATATGGGATTTATTTAAATGGAAAATCAAATAATACAGTAAGAAATTGTATAATTGCCGGTTTTTATTCTGGAATTTATCTAAATTATTCAAACAATAATAACATAATTAAAAATATCATAAATTCAAATAATCATAGTGGTATCCATTTGATTTCTTCCTCAAACAGTACTTTGCAAGAAAATGAAATTTTAAACAATAGCATTGGAATTTACTCACAAAATTCAACTTCAGTTATAAACTCAAATCTTGTCTGTAGGAATAGTATTTTAGATTTCAATAGTTCTAATTGGTATGGGAGTTACGGCAACAAAAACAAATGTGATACTGGAAACTGGACTGATGAAGGATTTGATAATTGTTGGTATTCATGTAGTGGATTTCCAAGAGTATGTGACATCAACCAAGATGGAATAATAACCCACGACTACAACGACCTAATGACCGCCTACAAGTGCTTTTTGGGAATCAAAAATAATTGTAATAAAATTAATTTCCGGGATTGGAATTCAATGAAAGAAGAATATAAATGCTTCACTGGTACTGTTTAAAATTATAATTTAATTAATCATAATGAAACTAACCGACTACATAAAAAAAGAAGAGCAAGAAGAGAAAAAAGAAACAAAAACTCTCAAGAATCCACGGAAATAGAATATCCGGTAATCCGATATATATCAATTTCCACCTAATTTATTAAAGTACAATAAAAATTAACAGACCATGAATAATTTAATCAATTTAATCAAAAAAGGAGAATCGCAAACCGTTGAGTTTAAGAAAAGTTTTGCAGAACAGAAGGAAATTTTACAATCAATATGTGCATTCGCAAACATGAAAGGCGGGAAGATTCTAATTGGTGTTTCTGATAAAAGTGAAATAATCGGGGCGGATATCGGAAAAAATACACTGGAGAAAATCCCGCAAAAGATAAGGGAGACCTTTGACCCCGTTGTTTTTCCTTCACTTGTTGTTGAAGAAATAGAAGGTAAAAACATTGTTGTAGTAGATGTTTCAGAAGCGCCTGAAAAACCTGTGTTTTTCAAGAAAGACGCATACAAACGGGTCGGCAGGGCGAATCGCAAACTCTCTGCAAACGAGATAAGAACGCTTGCGAGGAAGTCCGGCGGGGAGGTTTACTGGGACGAGCAAATGTGTCAGGACGCGACTTTAGAATATATTGATGATAAGAAAGTGAAGTGGTTTTTGAGAAAGGCAAGGAAAGAGAGAAATTTTGATGTGGATCCTGAAACCCCTACAAAGGATGCTCTTGAACGACTGAAATTGATTAAACAGAAAGGTTTTACTAACGCTGCGGTCTTGTTGTTCGCAAAGTATCCGCAGAAATTTTTTTTGCAGGCAAAAATAAGATGCGCCAGATTCAAAGGAATGGACGGGGACGATTATATTGACATGAAAGTACTTGAAGGCACAATACCCGAACTCAGGGAAAACACAATAAAATTCATCATGCAGCACACTAAACACGGTGTTTTCTTTGATGAGAACAGGAGATATGACAGATGGGAATATCCTCTGCGGGCATTTGAAGAACTGATTAGCAATGCGCTGGCACACAGGGAATATAACAGCCCGGCACAGATCCAGTTGTCTATTTTTGACGATAGGATAGAATTGTGGAATCCGGGCGAATTACCTGAGCCTTTAACCCCCGAAGATCTAAAACGAAAGCATAGATCAATACCGAGAAATCGTTTAACTGCCGAAAATTTGTTTTTGATTAAATACATTGAGCAGTGGGGAAGGGGAACAAACAGAGTTATCAAAAGCTTGTTAGACCATAACTTGCCCGAACCTGTATTTCAGAATTTATCCGGTGGATTTGAAGTAATTGTCCATGGTCCTGGAAAGGAGTTTGAAGAAGAAATTGAGAAAGAAAAATATCATATCCTTGATATAAATGAAAGGCAGAAAAGGGCGATAAAATATGTTAAGGAGAAAGGGGCGATTACGAGACGAGAGTACACTGACATAAATGATGTGTCATCAAAAACAGCATATCTTGAACTAAATGACCTTCTTGGAAAAAAAATTTTTACATTACAGGGCAAAGGGAGAGCCACAAGATATTCACTTATAAGGTAACGATTAGGTAACGATTAGGTAACGATTAGTGTATGATTTGGTGTGTGTTGACACGGGAAGGGCAACAAGGTATGTCATGAAATAGAAGATAGTGAAAAGGATTGGTAAAGGTCGAAGCACCCATTATTCATTAGTGTCCGATTAGTGTCCGTTTATAGTGAAAAGGTAGTGAAAAATAGAAAGAACCGGGAGAACTACCTGATCTATGTGCTGACGCAAGGTTGACGCAGGCATTACATCGTCCAACCTCTGTGCCGACAAACATCTCAATGAGACAGCAATCAAAAAAATTTGTAAGCAAAGCAATATAATTAAAATTTGAATTTTTTAAAACACAATAATGAAACTAACCGACTACATAAAAAAGGAAGAGCAAGAAGAGAAAAGAGAAACAAAAACTCTCAAAGAAGAACCCCCCGGAATTGAACCCCTGCCTCAAAAACCCAAAAAACCAAAACCGGGATTCAGGAAAGCAATAAATGCAAAAACCCTGCTTGATGCGGACTACATAACAAGGAATGAACGAGCAGTAATCCGTTTATTCTACAAGGATAAGGGAATCAGAACCGTTAAAGAAATAGATGACTTTGAGCCGTATTTTTACGCAGTCCCTGATGACATTGATGAACTTGAAAATGAAATTAAAAATTTAAATAAAATCCTGGGAACAGAGCGGCTGGAGATGACCGATTTAAACAAAAAAGTCGCGGTTCTTAAATTAATTTTAAATCACCCAAAGGATGTTCCTGAAGTAAGAGAGCAGGTTAAAAATCTTGAAAATTGTAAAGAGATAAGGGAAGCAGACATTCCTTTCACGAGAAGATACATAATTGATTCCGGTCTGGTGCCGATGGAAGATGCCGAGGATGCCGGCTTAAATGTTTGCGCCTTTGACATTGAATCCTATAATCCGCACGGCGACTGCCGCGCGGACAGGGACCCTATTCTTATGATAAGTTATGCCGACTCGAAAGGAATGGAAAAAGTGATTACATACAGGACAGAATCAAATAAAAATTTAATTAAGGACATGAATCTTGACCCGGGTGTCTTTGAATTTTTAAACAATGAAAAAGAAGTAATCCAGAGATTCATTGCACTCATCAGGGAAAGGGAAATTGATATAATCACCTCGTATAACGGGGACAATTTTGATTTCCCGTACATCAGGGACAGATCAGGGAAATACGGGATAAAACTTGACCTTGGAATTGACGGGAGTGAAATAAGGTCCGAGCGAAGAGGTATGAACCTGGGTGTTAAGGTAAAGGGAAGACCTCATGTTGACATGTTTCCCGTGTGCAGGCAGGCGTTTAATTTTCCAAGATATACCCTTGAAGATGTTTACGAGGGAATCTTCGGCGAGACAAAACCCGATATTGAGGCAAGAAATATCCACGAGTACTGGGACTCGGGAGATGCAAAAAAATTTAAAAAATTATTAATTTATTCATTAAGCGATGTCACAGCAACTTTAAGGATTGCCGAAACCATGCTTCCCCTGCAATACGAACTTTCAAGAACTGTCAGGGAGACAATCTACGAGGGTTCAAGGATGAGCTCGGGGCAGAGGGTTGAGCAGCTGCTGGTTGAAAATGCCCGCGAAAAGAAAATTCTTGTTCCGAACAGACCATCCGATTCTGTTGCAAAAGCAAGAAGCAGGACAAGTTATGTCGGAGGTTTTGTTGTCACCCCGAAAAAAGGAATTCATGATAATATTGTTCTTTTTGATTTCAGGAGCTTGTACCCGAGTGTGATTATATCGCACAACATTGACCCCTCAACCGTGAACTGCGAATGCTGCAGGGAAGATAAGGAAAAATACATTGCACCTACAGGGCAGTGGTTCTGCAAAAAAAACAGGGGATTTATTCCCGAAATTTTAAATAAATTAATTGCAAAAAGAGTCGCAATCAAGAAAAAGTTAAAAGCGGAAACAGACGAGGACATGAAAAAACTTTTTGATGTACAGCAGCAGGCGGTTAAATTAATCGCAAATTCATTTTACGGCTACTTGGCGTTTGCAAGAGCAAGATGGTATTCAAAGGACTGCGCAGAAGCGACGACCGCATGGGGCAGGAAATACATTCACAAAGCCGTTGACGAGGCGGAGAAGTTTGGATTTGAGGTTGTTTACGGGGATACGGATAGTGTTTTTGTTGTTTTGAGGGAAGAGGGGGAATGATATTTGCTTGATAGGTAATTAATAATAAATGATAAATTTAATAAATGATAAATTGCAATGGCAAATGAAGTAATTTATACTGTCGGGCACAGCAACATAGACATAAAGAAATTTATCAACATATTGAAGCAGAACAATATAGAAGTGCTAATAGATGTCAGAAGCGTTCCATTCAGCAGGTATGCCCCCCAGTTCAATAAAGATAATATAAAAAGAGAACTGGAAGAGTCAGGTATTGTTTACATTTTCATGGGAAATGTGCTTGGAGGAAAGCCCCAGCATATCGTATATGAAAAAATAAGAGAGCAAGAGGGTTATCAGAAGGGTATTTCCCGGCTGATTGAAATTGCAAAAGCAAATAAAATTGCAGTAATGTGCAGCGAGGAAAACCCGGGCAAGTGCCACAGGCATCTTTTAATAACGCAGAGTTTGCTTTGGAGGGGGATGAGTGTTTTGCATATAAGGGGGGGCGGTACTGTTGAGGTGGCAGGAAAGCATATTCCTCAAGCAACCTTATTAGGATATTAAAATCAAAATGAATATATATACAATCGGATTTACAAAAAAGAGTGCAAAAGAATTTTTTGAAATATTAAAAAGGAATAAAATAGAGCAGGTAGTGGATATACGGCTTAACAATACATCGCAATTAGCTGGGTTTGCAAAGAAAAATGATTTAAAATATTTTTTGAAAGAGATACTAAACATTGAATATTTTCATTTTGAATTTCTTGCACCCACAGAGGAACTTAGAGAGATATACCCGAAGGGTAATGACTGGAATTTGTATGTTAAAAGATTCAGGCAACTTCTTAATGACAGGAAAATACTAAACAAACTTGATAAACCATTTTTTGAAAAAAGAACATGCTTACTTTGTGCGGAAAGCACGCCCGAAAATTGTCACAGAAGATTATTGGCAGAATATTTGAAAGAACACTGGAGTGATGTTAAAATAATACATTTATAAAAAAATAACGATGAAGAAAAGATTAATCATTACCGATTTGACCCGTATGAAGGAAGATCGCGTATGTATTTTTGGGATCGATGAACACAATATATGTATAAGACCAGATATGTATCCCGGCATGAGTGAAGAGTATGCTATTGAGAATAATATTAAACCATTTAATGAAATAGAACTTAATTTAACACCAAGTTCTAATCTCAATCCACCACACACTGAGGATATGCAAATAAATAAACATTATCCACCCGTATTTATAAGAACACTTTCAGATGAAGAAAAAAAGGAATTCCTGAAAAGCATATTAGATTCATCAGTTGAAGATATATTCGGTGCAGAGATTTACGAAAACCAGTATTTAAATGAAGGTGAAGGCAATAGGTCTCTTGGAACAATAAAAGCAAAGGATATACTATTTGTTGATTACTCGCCAAAAAGAGAAGGAAAATTCAACTACAGAATTACATTTCAAGATCAACGTTGCGTGGAATATAATTTACCAGTTACTGATTTAGCATTCAGATACTGCTGCGACAATATGAGAAAAGAAAATATATATACCAATGCTATTGGATTTCAATTAAAATGCACTTTTGAAAAAGCTTTAGTTTTTCTTCGTATTGGTTTAGCTCGATCATTTAAAAATAGACATTATCTCCAGATTAGTGGAGTTTATACTTTCCCGGATTATCTGGATAGGATAAATGATGTTTATGAGCGAAAAGAAGAAAAGCAGCATCCTTCGGGGTCAAAATCAGAGAAGGAAAAACAACAAATTCAAGAGTCAATACCAGAAATATCAAAAGAAAAAGAGGATGCTAAAGACAACATTGGATTAAAAATATTAAGTTTAATAGAAACCCTGAATTTTCATATGGGCAGATCATTTTTGGCAAGCATACTAACTGGTTCTAAATCAAGGAAATTAATCGAACAAAATATTGATAAGTTAGAGCAGTATGGGATACTAAAAGGATATACTCGTAAGGAAGCGATTAATGTTATAGATCAAATTATAAATAAGGATTATCTGACAATTAAACAGAGTGATACATCATATTTTCCAAGACCTCTTTTATACCTAACAGATTCAGGTAAAAAAGCATTAGAAGAAAAAGAAGAAATTGAATTAGAATTGCCAGTAAGCACCGAACATAGAACCGGAGTTTCCAGAAATCCTGAATTATTGAACGAACTAAAATCTTGGCGCGGAAAAGTTGTCGAAGAAGAAAATCTCCCAGCGTATTGTATTTTTCACGACACAACATTGATTGAAATTTCAAATAGTATGCCTTCTTCAAAAGAGGATTTAATGAATATTCGTGGATTCGGCAAAAAGAGAATTGAAAAGTATGGGAATGGTGTACTGGAAATTATAAGGGAACATAAATCAACTGGAAAAAACATAATTAGTCATAATGAAATTGTTTTTGAGAAAAAAGATAAAACATCAAAATCAAAACCATCTCATGTGTGGGAATTGGGAGAATCAAATAATCCGGCAGTTATTCCAGAACTAATTGATTACACAAAAAGTAAAAATGCTAATGAAAGAAGATTGGCAGCATCTGCTCTTGGAAAATTATCAATGTTCAAGCCAGAAATCTACGAAGCGGTATTGGCACTTATTGTATTATTAGGGGATGATAAACCACAAGTTAGACAGTATGCTCTTAAGGCACTTGGTGAAATTGCCGACCCAAAAGCAAAATCCTATATAGAAGAATTATTATCTGACGAGAAAGAATACAATAGAAAATCTGCAAGAAGTGCATTGCAAAAAATAGATGGTATAAAAAATAAAATTAGTTAAACTTTAGTTAAACTTTAGTTAAACTTCATCAAAACAATGGACTCACAACCCTTACTTTCCAGGTTAAACACAAAGCAGCGAGAAGCTGTCGTAAGCGAACACAAACGCTTGCTTGTTTTAGCAGGAGCAGGTTCGGGCAAGACAAGAACCCTAATCCAGAAGGCACTGTATCTTATCTCGGAAAGAAATATTGACCCCTCCAATATTCTTGCTATAACCTTCACACGAAATGCTGCTAACGAGATGATTGACCGTCTTATATTGGCATCTGATAAAGACGGCGAGTACAAAAAAATTTTAGAGAATAAGGGAGTTGCAAGAAAGGTAAAAGAGTATGGAAGGAGGGATTACATTAAAAAATATCCCTGGCTTTCTAACATAACCGTTAAAACATTCCATGCCCTATGCCACCATGTAATGAGAAATTACGGTGCAAAGGAATTTGACAATAAATTTAAAATGTTAAGGGAACCCTCTTACGATGATTATTACGGGAGGGGGGCAAAGGAAACCCCTGAGCAGATAATCCATAAATTAATTTTAAATAAATGCGAGGACCCTGAATATCTTATGAGTCTTAAAAGATACATACTTGATTTTTATGTGGATGAGTTCAGGGTAAAAATGCATAAATTAGGTCATGCGGATTACAAAAACCCGTACACGACCCTTAAAGGCGACCATGTTAAATCAAAATCCGAAAGAGATATTGCCGACTGGCTTTACCGCCATAGAATTGAATACTTCTATGAACCGGAAACGGCGTTAGTGAGTTTTGAGTGCAGACCTGATTTCTATATCAATGAAGCAGACCTTTACCTTGAACTTGTGAGCAGCAGAAGTTATCCTCTTTCCGATAAAGAAAAAGAGATGAAGCAGGCGGGAAAGAATTATATTAAAATTTATGAACAGGAAACCCATAACAGCAGTGATTTTAACAAAATTATGGATGAAGTTATAGTTTCTCATCTTGACAGGGACTTCAGGAAAGTTTCGCCACTTAATGTTTTAGAGGAGTTCAAGGGCTATGATAAGCATTTACGGCAGTTTATCCTTGACATTATAAGGGTTATAGATAAAATCAAGGTTGAAAATAAAAATTTCAATGAGATATACCTGAAAGCATTAGATGACCCGCACCGCAGGGTGAGGGATTTCTATGAATTTTTTAAGTTGCTGTTTGAGGATTATAATTGTTACTGCGTTAATTGTTCGTATCTTGACTTCAATGATTTGTTGATTAAAACCATCACATTATTTAAAAACCACGAGGAGGTAAGAAAAATATTCCGGGATAAATTCAAATACATCCTTGTTGATGAATTCCAGGATGTTAACACCCTGCAAGTAATACTGTTGAATCAGCTTCTTAAAGAAGATAATCAATTATTTTGCGTAGGTGATGACTGGCAGAGCATTTACGGTTTTAGGGGTTCTGAACTTGATTATATCGTTAATTTTGAAACATATTTTGAAAACCCGGGAATAATTAAACTTGACATAAATTACAGGAGCAGTGACACGATAGTTGACGCGTCAAACGAGGTAATCAGCCGAAACAAACATAGAATAGATAAAGAAGTGAGGTCATTTAGTAAAACCGGTAAAAAGATTTACCTCTACTGCGCCGAAAAAGAAGAAAAAGACGGGGTTGAAATGGTTGTTGAAAACATAAAAAAACTCCTGAAAAACGGGTACTCAAGAGATGATATTCTCATATTGACAAGAACCACAAAATCCGATGCTTATCCTGTTTACGAGAGAAAATTAGGAACTCTGGGAATTAAAGTTACAACAATCCACAAGGCAAAGGGACTGGAAGCAAAGATAGTATTTATCATCGGGTTAACTCAAGGGTACGGCGGCTTTCCGAATGTAAGAGATGCCGACAGAATTTTCCAGATGATAAAAAAGAGCAACTTTGAACTCTTGATGGAAGAGGAAAGGCGGGTCTTTTATGTTGCGTTAACAAGAGCAAAGGAAGAACTTTTCCTGATAAGTGAAGTCGGAAATGAATCGGAATTCATAAAAGAAATTCCCGGGGAATTTTTAGATAGGAATAATTTTCTTATACTTGCCCTTAAGTCAACTCAAAAAATATGCAAACACTGCGGGGAAGAAATAGAGGAAGTATTCAATTACTGCCCTTACTGCGGCAAATATATCTCTGAGTCTTTGGCAGATTTGAACTGCGAAGAAACCCCAAATCCCGAAATCATTGAACCCGATATTCATTCCGTTGAAAATATCGTAAAAGAATTATGTTTAATCAATCCAAATAAAATCACATCTATTGAAGACATAACAAAAAAAGCAGGGGAAATGATGATTGATAAAGGAAAAATTGATAAAATTTTAGATGAATTAAAAGACGGGGGCGTATTATTTGAACCGAGAAAAGGTTACTGGAAATTGGTTAAATAAAATTAAAAACAAAATTTAAAAAAGAGAATTTAATATCTAACAATTGAAAAATGAAAATAAAAGTGGTTTATTCAAAGGAGGCAAAAGCCCTTAAAGAGCCGATATTTGCACGGGCAATCATTAATACGGGAATAGAAATAAATGTGCTTCGTGCGGAAATAGACGGGGAAAAAAATCTCATGCTTATTGATGTCCCGAAAGAAGGGGTTGAAAAATTCACCGATTTCATGAATAAATATAAAATTGAGGTCACGCCAATCAAGGAGTCAATTATCATGGACAAGGATAAATGTATTGACTGCGGGGCGTGTGTTTCACTGTGTCCCGCAGACGCTCTTTATTCTGACAATTTTTCAATAGAACTTGACGAAACGAAATGTATAATGTGCAGGGCGTGTATTGATGTGTGTCCCGTTGCGGCACTGAAAATGGAAAATATATGAATTTATTTATTATTTTTCTTTAAGTATATCGTTCCAGGGGGTTGATTCCTCTGCCTTTTCCGGCTTTTCTTTTTTCTCCTTTTCTCCGGTTTCCGGCGTCTCCTCCTCTACCTCTTCTGCTTTTTCCTCCTCCATTGGCTTCTTTTCTTCCTCCTCTACCTCTTCTGCTTTTTCCTCCTCCATTGGCTTCTTTTCTTCCTCCTTCACCTCTTCTGCTTTTTCCTCATCCATTGGCTTCTTTTCTTCCTCCTTCACCTCTTCTGCTTTTTCCTCCTCAATTGGCTTCTTTTCTTCCTCCTTCACTGCCTCTGCCTTTTCCTCCTCAGGTTCCTTTTCTTCCTCCTTCACCGCCTCTGCCTTTTCCTCCTCAGGTTCCTTTTCATCCTCCTTCACAATCTCTCCTATCGGCGGCAGTGTTATGTCATCTATACTCAAAAGTTCCGGCTCTTCTTCTGCAATCTCTCTTTTCGGTTTTTCTTTTATCTCTTCTTTTACCGCTTCTTTTACTATTTCGTGTTTTGCTACTTTCTTTACTTTCTTTATTTCTTTTATTTTACCTTCTTCTCCTGCTTCTTTATCTTTTTTAGACGCCATCATGTCCTTAATTTTCTCTTTAATTTCATGAGAAGTGTAATTGAATTTCTCCCTGAACCCGCGCAGTGTTTGAAGGCTTTTTTCACCTTTTTCGTCTTTTCCGCCTTTTTTTCTTGAAATTAAAATTACAATTAAAATTACAAGAACAATCAATAAAATAAATAAAATTATAAATATATTCCAGAGTGTCCAGAATCCTTCCTTTTCCTTTTCTTCCACAAAAATTTCACTTGTTAATTCATTATAACCGCTTTTGCTTACAATAATATTTAAAATTCCAGTTTCATTTGCAGTGAAATTAACCTCACCGTTTTCATCGGTAATATATACCTTATCCCTGATTGAAACAACCGCACCGGTAACCGGCTCCCCGTTTGACAGCACCATGACAACTACAGAATCACCGGCGGTTACATTTTCAGGAATTACAATAATTTCAAATGATAATTTTTCAATAATTTTTTTCTTGCACTCGCCGTTCTCGCATGACTCTCCGCTCACACAATCGGAATCAGTCATGCAGCCGCATCTTTCGTCTTTGCATTTTTTCGTTTCACACTCATCGCTGCTTTCGCATGACTCTCCTAAACTTTTCAGGTTTGTGCAGATGCCGTCATCGCAGTACTCGCCGGAATCGCAGTCATCAGGCGACTCGCATTCAATACATTTATCATTAACGCAGCTTTCCGAAGCGCATTCATAATCCTCGCTGCAGCCCTCTCCAACCCCCTTTTTATCCAGGCACTCGCCTAATGAACAATATTCATCGGAATCGCAGTCATTATCCGACTCGCATTCAATACAAACACCCCCGCTGCAAATCCCGCTTTCGCACTCCGAGCCGTCGGGTCTCGTGCATGACTCTTTGAAATCTTTTTTAGGGCGGCAAACCCCGTTTTCGCAGTATTCGTCCGATTTACAGTCAGAGTCCTTTGAGCACTGCTTGCCGACAATTAACTTAAAACTTTCAGTATCCTCATCCTTGTTATCAACCTTTGCGGTTAATTTATATGTTTTCAGCACTGCACTTTCGGGAACCGTGATTTCCAGATATTTTGTTAATGACTTACCGTCATTTATTTTAATATCCTTTATTTTTTCACATATCCATTTTTTCGGGCAGTCATCTATAAATAATTCTATGTCGTCTTCATCCCTTCTGCCCGTATTTTCAATTTCTATTTTAACCTTTACCGTGTCGCCAAGTTTTGCAGTCACATCATCAATTCTTTTAATTTCAAGCCGGTGCGTGGGTCTGCCGCCGCCGGAAGTACATCTTGAGGCATACTCGCAGTCCCTGCAGCTGCATGATTCACCCGCATCGCAGTGACCGTCCCCGCAGGACGACACCACGGTAATCGTTGTTGGTATGTCGTAAGAAACACCTGCCGCACTGACCGTAATAGTTCCTGTGTATGTTCCTGTTGAGGAAGGTGCTTGGATATTAACTTCTACATCTTTTGGTTCACCTGACGAAAGTTGAAAATTATTTGGCGTGAATGTTATGTCCGTAGAATCAACATTACCGTTTAAATTAACAATTAAATTCTCGGTTCCTATATTTTTAATCGGAGGGGTTATTGCTATTGTTTTAAATTCATCCGGGCGAAGGGTTGCACTTAAACTATTTGGAACCTGGAGATTTGCTCCGGGAACAATTACGGTTATTTCTATATCTGCTTCCTTCGTATAACCTGTTCCGTTATTGTTTTTATATTGAATTTTGAATTTACCGGTGTATGTACCCGGCGCCTTTGTTGCAGGGATATTTATATCATAATCCAGAGTAACACCTGCATTTGAGTTGATTGTTGGCTGTTGTTGTATGCTCGGTATCAAATTTAGAACATCCCCGGTCGCACTAATTGTAATATTATATGCATTTTCATTTCCGACATTTGTTACTGTTAATTGTTCTGTCTGGGTCGGGGTGCCGTTTTGCAGTATGTGCTCGTATTTAAATTTATCAAAAATTAAGTGAGGTCCGGATGAAACAACAACATTGAATCGAATTTTAAGAGTATGGGGTGAAGAAGGGTCAGTATAATATAATATCTGAAGATCTTCGGAATGAGAACCTAAATTTACCGAATTTACAGTCATTGTTATGCTTTTAGATTCTCCTGGCGAAACATTAAATTCATTTATTGAAAATCCTGATATCCGAAATGGGTAGGGGGGAGAAGATAACTCATAAAATTTAACATCAAATAATTTCTTATCTCCTGTGTTTCTAACAGTTAATGTAATATCAATAGGAATATTTGGGGAAATTTCAAGGTCTATTTGTTGCGGCTCAACACTTATATTCGCAGGTTTTAGTATGTATATATTTTCCCATAATCCCGTATTTGCATCTATTGTATTTGCACCAAATTCAACTCTTGGCTTTAGAAGATATGTGCTGCCTTTTGTTAAACCCGTTACCGTCCATTCAACTTCAAGAACCGCCGTATTTTGTGTCTGAACAAGAGTAACATCCCCCGTAACTGTCTTAATAACCGACCCTGTTTTCATTATTAGAACCTTTGGCGTAACATTTACATTAACGCTTCCCGTATTATTAAAGGTTATATAGAATTTTATCACATCCTGCAGGGACGCATTATCGGGAGCGGAAAAGTCAGTAATTCCTCCTCCTGCAACAGATGTTGTGTTGGTTATTGTTTCTGCCTTATCCTTTACTGAAGTATCGCTTTTTGAAGTTGCCGTGACATTTACCCTGTAAATTGTGCCTGCTGCACTGCTGCCCGGGAGGGTTACGGTTAATGTAAATGTTGTTTGCTGTCCTGAATTGAGAGTTACATTATTTTTACTTAAATTTGCTCCTGCCGCACCGCCAATATTATTAACTCCCAGCGTGAAATTATCCTGTGCATTACCTGTATTTTTAATTGTGATTGTGTATATTTTACTTCCCCCGGGATCTGCACTTCCGCTTTGTGTTTTGGGAGTTAATGTAACCCCGAAACCTGTGCTTGCTGTTGTTTTAAATGTTATTGAGTCGATTTTACTTGGATTTTTATTTGATTTTGCCATCAGTGTCGTTTCATACTGTGCTCCAGACGCTGCATTTGATGGAATAGTAACGGTCAATGTTACATCCTCATAGTTACCCGGTGCCTTTGTTACTGTGATTGTACTAAGGTAAGCAGGGACTGATGCCCCGGATACTGTTAAATTAAAGGAATCGCTGTTACTTCCAGTATTTGTAACCCTTACTGTGTATGTAACATTCCCTCCGGGGTTCCCGGATTTTTCAGTTACGGAGGCATTCAAATCTACATTATAAGCATCGTTAATGTTTATAGTAATCCTTTTTGTATTTGTCGGACCATTAACTGATTCTGCATTTATATCAAAATAACAGGGTGTGCCCCAGTTTTTTATAGGAATCTTAACTGTGAGTGTTTTTTGTGATGATGTTCCCCCGCAAGGTCCGGCATTTACTGTTTGAGGTGCTCCTGTTATATCTGCATTACAGTTGTTATTTGAAATTGTCAAAGTGTAAGTATCGCTCTCGCTTCCCGTGTTCTCTGCCCACATTTTAACAGATTTTGTTTCAGTGGGGTCTCCGGAAATTGATGAAACATCAGAACGTACCACAACAGAATAGTCATTACGAACTGTAAAAGATTTTATAGAAGAATTCATGCAGTTTGTTGCATTACATGATTCCACATAATACTGATATGTCCCATTTGCAAGAGTTTCCAGGTTTACCGAATGAGACATCGCATTTGAGTCATTACTTTTTTCATTTGGCCATCCCTCACCACCCGTTAACCTGTAATAAACCTTTGAAGTTGAATTCTCGTTTGTTGTCCATGTTATGATAACATTATCTGCCGTATCCGGATGATAGCACGGACTTTTGGGCGAGTGATCAACGCTGCTTATGCTCAAGCCCAAAACACCCGGCAAAAACATTAAAAAAATTATTGAAATTAAAATTCCAATTACCATATTCATTTTGCTTATTTTTTTGCTCCCCGAAATTTTGTATTTGTTTTTCATTTTCGTTTTAAATTTTATTTTTTATTTTGTGATTTTAATTTTGTGTTATAAATAATATATTTTTAAAATAAATAAAATAAAAATATTGATTTAATTTCGGCGGATTTTCTAACAGGATATATCTCCTTTTAATTCCACTTTTAATTTACAATAATTTTAAAAATTCGTTACCGTTAAAATGCGCCCATGCCGAATTTATCTTTAAACATTTTCTGCATGAAATCGTCTTGGTCAAGACCGCATTCTTCTCTCTTTTTTCTCGGGGCAGCATCTTTCAATTCCACATCAGGTTTTGCCTTCTCCTCTTTCTTTTCCGATTCTTCTTTTTTCGCGACTGCATTTTTTATCGCGTCAAGACCGTGTAGGGGGTAAGTTTCGCCTGTCAATTCCTCTATCATGTCCCGCGTTTGCTCTAATTTTTTAATGTCCTCTTTTGCACTTTCTCTTCCCGAAGGAATATCAAGGTCATAATTTTCGCTGTATTTTGATAATTTTGCATAAATTTCTCTTGCGGTTCTGTCGTACTGGGGCGCTGCTTTCAATTTGTATTCTTTTATTTCTTTTTCTATTTGCTTTGTCTCAAGCGGGTATTCCTTCTCGGAAAGAAGTTCAGCGTCCTTTTTCCATGACTTTAACCTCTCGTAATCACTTTTTGCACCCATCGCACCTTCGTAAGTTGCTTCATAATTTTCGCTTAAATTCAACAATTTATCGCGCAGTGCCTCTATTTCTTTTCCGTAAATGCCTGCCGAAGACATCCACTTACCGGTTATTTCTTTCTTTATTTTTTTAAGACCTTCAATCGTGTATTCTTCTTTTACCAGGTCCTCTATGCTGCTTTTACAGAGTTCAATAATATCAATGTCCTTTTTTGCCGCGGTGAAACCATCGTAAGTTGTCAGATCATATTCCGTGCCGTGCCTCAGTAATTTTTTGTGATGCACCTTTGCACTTTTATCATACGCCCTCACAATATGTTTTTTGACATCCGGGCTGATTGATGCGCGCTTGAGTTTGCTTGATTTGCCTGCATAATCTTTTGCATTATTTAAAGATTTTATGACATCACCGTAATCCTTATCTCCTTTCCTGATAAGATCTTCAATTTTTTTAATTGAATTAATAAGTTCGGCTCTTGCTGCACGGTCATAAATTTTATAAAGCATTACTTTATATTCGCCCTCGGAACCCATAATTTTCTCTTTTCTTAAAAACCTGAAAAGGGGAATATCCTCTTCCTCTGCAATTTTGTTAAGCCATTCAAGTATTTCCGCAGCGTTTACATACCTCTGGCTCACATAACCGTCAACCTTTAATTTCGGAAAATCATTCTTTAAATACCTGAATGTATTATAAATTCTGCTCTTGCATACCTCCCCGATATTCTTTTTTAAATCCTGGGCAAAGACGGCACCCATTTCAATTCTATGTTTCTCTCTCCTTTCATTCAACATCTTTAAAAGTTCAATTGATTTTTCAAAATCTCTTTCTCTCTCAAACCGGTCAAACATAATCTCAACGCCTTTTTCATACTTATTCTCAGGATTAAGTTTTATCATTTTTATATTTTTAATTAAAATTTTTAGTATATTATTTTTAGTATTTTAGTATATATGTGTATTATAAATTAGTTTACAACAAAAATATTTAATTGTTGAATTTATTGAAAAATTATCTATTTCATTTAATTTATTTGTAATTCATGACATTGTTCTTTGTTTTCATTTTTGGTTTATTTTGTTTTTGTTTTTTATTGTTTTTTAAATTTTTGTTGGTTGTTATTACTTTATTGGATGAAAGAATTAATAACAACTACTTTGAAATTGATTTTAAATTATTTCATTGTTTTTTTATTCCTTCTTATCATCATGATTATCAACAAAATCAAGATTAATATTAATGCCCCTGTAATTAAATAAATATTCATATCCTGTTTTTGCCTTTCCATATCTCCCGTGTATTTTATTACCCACACATCACCTTTTCCCGCACCGAAAGAATTTGTTTCTCCGGTAATAATTATATTATTATTCTGATCAATTGCAACACCAAAACCCATATCTCTATCAATTCCGCCTTCTGTTTTATTCCATATCACATTCCCTGAAGGGTCGTATTTTATTGTCCATAATTCATAATTTCTTTTAACAGGCGGCTCCGTATAATAAAACGACTCTATACCTTCTACAGCATAGTATGTTGCATTTTCCAAAACAACAATTTCATAATTTTCAATTGCCTTAATTCGCTCGGTGTAGCCAACCACAATTATGTTATCATTTGAATCAACAGCAACACTTTTGCCGGAATCAAAAGAATTATGAATTCCCGACGCTGTTTTGTTCCACAGCAGATTCCCGAAAGAGTCGTATTTCATTGTCAATACACAAACTTTCCGACCAGAATATCGTATATTTGCAGAACCTGTAACAATTATATTATTACTTGAATCAACAGCAATGCCATAACCACGGTCCCAGCCACCCATACTCGCTGTTTTATACCATAACATGTTCCCGTTTGAATCGTATTTTATGACCCACACATTTCCTATATCCGAATACCGCATAAAGCCAGCCGCGATTATGTTGTTATTTGAATCAACCGCAATGCTGTAAAGCTCATCAGACGAACTTTTGCCCGCTGTTTTATTCCACAGCATATTTCCTTGTGTATCATACTTTATTATCAACCCGCCAATTTCCCCTAAACCCAAAGGAGCATGCCCTGCGACAATTATATTATTACTTGAATCAATTGCAACGCTCTTACCATAATCCCAAGCATTTCTATCAACTGTTTTATTCCACAGCATATTCCCGGATGAATCATATTTTATTGTCAACATATCAGAATTTCTTAAAGCGTGTATATGAAGGCGTTTATCATTAAATACATGTACTTCATAAATCATTTTACCGTCAGTTATCTCCCGGACGTTATCACTTCTTTTTGTAATTTTCGCATCTTTTGAAAGGGTTATGTTGTTATCTTCAAATGCCTTTATTAATCCGTCATGAACTTTGCCTTCTTTAAGAAACTGGCTGTAATATTGCCCCAGGAAAAACGAATCTCCATAATCCCCATAACTTATACTGCCCGTAATAATTATATTATTATTTGAGTCAACCGCAACACCATAACCTTCATCCATGTAAACCCCCCCTGCTGTTTTATTCCACAGTACGGTTCCATCTGGAGTATATTTTATCAACCATATATCACCATCCCTGTCTTCGGAAGACCTTGCAAGAGTATATTTTATTAACCACATATCCTCATCCTCGTCACCGGAAGACCTTGCAAATGACTCTGTAACACCAACCACAATAATATTGTTATCTGAGTCAACCGCAACACCATAACCTTCATCGCGGTCGCTTCCACCTGTGGGTTTGTCCCATAATTTAACCGGTTCCGCAATTGCTGATCCCATTACGAGTATTCCTGTAAGTAAAGCAAAAAAACAAAATGTTATATGTGCCTTACTTTTTATTTTATTTTGCATTTTTTATTGTATTCTATTGTATTATAAATTATATGAATTTTTGCAACAATAAAAAATATAGACTTCGCTATCGCTCGCGATATTTCCTCGTGTAACTTGGAAATCGCGAGGTTTGAAAAACCGACGCCTATTTTTTATTTGTTGCTATGTTAAATTATAGAATGTCCATAATTAAAAATGATTGTGTGACAAGCAGATGACAATTGTCCCGCCTGGTTTTATAAATTATCCCTGAACCACGCCAAGAGTTCAATTTTCTTACTTGTCCCGTCAGCGTCTCTTGTGACAATACCCATTTTTTCAAGGTCATTTAATCTTCGTGAAACCGTGGTTCTTGAAAACCCCACCTTCCCGGTTATTTCAATTTGCTTTAACCTACCCTCCTTTTTCAATGTCATTATAATGTCTTTTTGTTCTTTTCCGAGCATATACTCAAATATAAATCCTGCCTTTAGTTTCTCTGGCAGGTAAAGACGGTTCTTGTCATCAGAATAGATAATGCCTTTTTCATTTAACAGGGATTTTCACAGAGGCATTATCTATCATAATTAACCCTACCTTCTCTGCAAGTTTTTCATCTGAAAAATCTCAAAATCACTAACCTGCGGACATATGTTATTATTTTGTTATCTCTT
>MCBE01000223.1 GCA_001723845.1 Candidatus Altarchaeales archaeon WOR_SM1_SCG | reverse complement strand
CGCTGCTTTTGAAGCAGATTAAAGACAAATGCAATATAAGTAAAATTATTATATATTATTTTTACTCAAACGGCGAGGACTATGACCCGAGAACAGACCAGGGAAAAGTGCTGGACAGGATATGGGAGAATAATCCGGGGAAAATTGTGATATATTCCTTTGATGTTAACGCACAAAGCCCTGTGATTGATTTGATGAGGGAGAAACATAATATAACTTCAGTCCCTGCAATGATAATCAACGACCACAAGTACGGGGGGTACAGGAAATATGACGAATTAAATGGAATAATAAAGGAGGAATCATAACACTTATCACGATGATGAGCATGCACTACGCTGAGCTTTTAAGCTGTGATGACGCTTATGAGTGCTGATGTGATATTGTAATGGAATTGAAAATATATTTTTAACTATATGGAGGCTGTCTAACAATTATGAAAATGCCATTTTTCAAATTTTTATGGCATTTCAGCATATTGGTTTAATTTTTGGAAAAATCCAAAAATTGAATTGTTGGACAACCTCTATGATCAATATATTAATTTGTTATAGAAGTAAAAATTGGTTCTTGCCCCCGGATTGTTAATTAAATTCTGCTGAGGATTATCTCAGTGTTTGAACTAAGAGGTATTTTTGTCGTTTATGGTGATTTAATGAGGCATATTCTAACAAAGCCGTTTTTTCAAACACTGCAAAACCAAAAATAAGAGAGCGAATACGCTACCTGCTTGTTTTTTATGATTCGTAGGAGTTGATTTAGGTATTCATTTAACCCACCAAAGAATTGAATTTTACAAAAATTATGCAAGTCACCAGAGATTGGAGAAAAAGTTCACTATTCCATGGAAGAATAGTTTATCTTATTATACTTAGACTTGAGTTTCAAAGATGTCTAAAAATGACATTTCAGCATATCGTTTTATGTTGCCGTGTCAATTATTTAATTAAACTTCAAAATTATTAAAAGTTGACCTCTTTCAAAACACTCTCAAGATCAAGAG
>MCBE01000222.1 GCA_001723845.1 Candidatus Altarchaeales archaeon WOR_SM1_SCG | reverse complement strand
GGAGAACTTGAGGGGGTAAAGGAGATAAATTTTAAGATTAAAAATGTGGCTTATTGATATTTAATTTTAAATTTAATCATATTTATTAATTTCACCTAAAAAGTGTCCTTAATTCATATGAAACATAACCCTTGACAATCAAATATTTTGTTATTAAAATTTGCATGGTAATCTATGCATGTTCCAGAATGATTTGTTATACTGCCATTGAGTTTCACTACTGTGCAACTGTTATCATTCACTGCATTGGTGCAGTCCCCACAACCACTGCATGTGCAATTTCCATTGCCATCATTACTGTATGCAGTCCCCCCACCCAATACAAAAACTAAAACCAGAAGGGAAGTCAAAAATTTTCCGGTAAATGAAAGTTTTGTGTTCATCTCTGAAAATACCTCTTTTTTATTAATTAACTTTTTGATTATATTGGTGTGTAAATTCTCCCCCGAAGAAATTTCGTCTAACTTCTATCAACCAAACTTTTAGTTCGTTTTAGCCCATTATTCTGGAGTTATGGCGAACTTTTTAATTTGCTTGATTCGGAAGTATATTCTTCCTGTCCGTGGTCCCCATGTAAAAGTCGGGTCACGCTCCCGACGATAGCGAAGCGTATTTCCGCTACGCTCCAATACACTAAGGAATTTTGATAATAATTTTTTAATTTACTTGGTCTGTAGTATCTTCTTCCTGCCCATACACTCCATGTAAAGCAGTTCAACACCCTCGGATAACTTGTCTTTTAATTCTTCGGGAATAGGAAGTTCAAATGTTTCATAACTCTCCATGTCCATGTCGGGTCACGCTCCCGACGATAGCGGAGCGTATTTACGCTACGCTCCAATACACTAAGGAATTTTGATAATAATTTTAAATTTTATTTCAATTCAATTTACTTGGTCTGTAGTATCTTCTTCCTGCCCATACACTCCATGTAAAGCAGTTCAACACCCTCGGATAACTTGTCTTTTAATTCTTCGGGAATAGGAAGTTCAAATGTTTCATAACTCTCCATG
>MCBE01000221.1 GCA_001723845.1 Candidatus Altarchaeales archaeon WOR_SM1_SCG | reverse complement strand
TTCAATAAAAGCGATAATGAAAGAAACAAAACAATCTATGTTCTTCCCGGAAATGTTTTTGTAATTGATACGCTCTCTTGTGATTCTTATGAAAAGGAACTGCATTTACAGGAAAATCAAACATCTGTGGCATATATTAAAATCCCGAAAAATTCAAATATAACCCTTGCAGGGTTAAATCTCACGGGACTTCCCTATGAAATTAAAACCGCGATAAATGAAATTGATTCATGGAAAAGCTCAGACGCGTGGATATGGCCCATGGCATACTGCACCGGGGAAGACACATACTGCTTTGGCTATTCATCCGTTGACGGCATAGGATGGACTAAATTAATTTTCAATAATTCAAATCATTAAATTAAATAAATATATACGCATACGACACACTCGGACAGGAGCGACGGCGGGATCCCGAGAAATTATAATTTAATAATTTGCGAAACAAACATTACCGATGCGGGGAATGCGAACTGCGGCAGTGAAGCGGTAACGCTTGTAAATAACACAGGACATAACCCGCTGGGCGCTTCGAATCAAAACCATCCCGGCTACAATTACGACGAGCAGGTCATGCAGAATTTTTATATTATTCATCCGGGCAAAAAATATTTAATGTTCTGGGAGCCGACAGACACAACAACGGAGCATGCAATCGCAAGAAAGATAGACAGTTTTTACCATGCAAAAAGTTATCCTGAAAATACGGCGATTGACATCGGAAACAATTCCGAAATTAACCTGGATTATCCTGGCGTATTCAATACCACGGAGACAATATCTTTTAAAGATGAATTAAATGAAATATTAAAACACTGCAACTGCTGCGGGTGTGTCAATGAACAGGCAGCATGTCAAATTCCCCTCGTATTTCATTCGGATACAGAAGGAATTATAAAAATCTCGGATATAGTAATTTTTTACGCGTTTCCTGTACTTTTCCTGCGACCTCAATGATTTTAATGTTGTGCATGTTATTAATTGATAAATAGTTGAATTAAAATTTTTAAAATTT
>MCBE01000220.1 GCA_001723845.1 Candidatus Altarchaeales archaeon WOR_SM1_SCG | reverse complement strand
TTTCACTGTTTGAATTTCTCTGCACGGGACAGGTCTATCTCCCGACGATAATATATATAATGGGAATTCCCGAATTAAAGGCAAAAGCAGTATTTTATCTGATTATTTATAATTTGCTTTTCATCCTGCCGCTCATAATTATATTTCTTGCTGCATACTTCGGAACGACATCAAAGAAAATTTCAGAAATTTTTGCAAAAAATGTTTCAACAATTAAAATGTTGACTGCAATTTTGTTTCTTATCCTGGCGGTGTTTATGTTTTTTATGAGTGCCGAGATGTTTGGAATTTTATGAAAAATTGAATTTTAGCATTGATTTAATTCAATTGATTTTAAAATAGGATGTAGTCCTTGTATATGCGGGTAAAGATTATGAAAAACGGAGATGTTTTGATCACCCGTCAAATTCGGGCTACCATGCCCGATATTTAAGTTTGCTCTTTGTGCCGGCATGAGTTTATCCTTTGACTTCTTTATGAAATTATGGAAAATCCCGTAACCATTTGAATAACTTTGAGTTTCCTTAAATCCTTTTCCTGTCTTATCAAAATCAATTAATGAATGCAGAACTTGTTTTGATGAAATTTGGGTGAATTATTCAAAAAGTCCGGGGGTTTTAGATGGTCTGCACATTCCTTGACCGGGAGTATGTGCTTATGGAGCGGCTCAAACGGTGTTTTCCCAAATAGATTCCCGATGTGTGGTCTTTCAAATATTGACATTTTTATTTTTATTCCTTGTATTCCTTGAATGGTTTTAACTTTCACCTGGTTTTATAAAGAAATTTCAATTCTATTTTGAGTTTAACTGATAATTCTTCTCAAAATCATGTCAATAAATTTATAATAAATTGACGGGCGAAACACAATCCTCTCTTTATCCCCGTTCATCACATTGAAAGCAACAACCCTTGCTGATTTTTCCGCAAATATTGCCGATGCGGGATAATTTTTCTTTGTCAGGTAGCATGTTGCATCACCTATCGCGTAAACATCATTTAACCTTTTTCTTATACCTCCT
>MCBE01000219.1 GCA_001723845.1 Candidatus Altarchaeales archaeon WOR_SM1_SCG | reverse complement strand
CATTATTTCCACGGGTTTTAAATTTCTTGTTAAGCCACCAAGCCGAATTTTATATAACGCCATCTATTTTATATTCTACTCAAATCCTACTGTATTTTCCTTATTTATTTAAAAGTTCCACTGCTTCATCATAATCTCGCGTAAATTCAAATCCACAATAAGGGCAAAGATATACATCAAAGTTCCAGTTTATTCCCCATCTATCTTCTTCAAAACTTCCTTCTTTATCCATCTCCCATTCTTTTGTTGAATTTTGGATAACAGTTAAAAATGTTAATTCATTGCTACATTTTTTACACTTCATTTTGTGCTTGTTTTTTGTGTTTTTTATTTTATGAATTGTTTAAATTGAAAAGGATTTGAGTAATAATTTTCAAGATATTCATAATCGCAAAATTTGACTCTATCTTTTAAGTTTTTATAAATACTCAAATCCAAAACCGAATTAAATTGGCGCATTCTGTGTTTGTCTGAAACAATAACCATGCGAGCATAGAAATCTATCAGTTCATGAAATTTGCCCAGTGAATTTTTAAAATCGGTTGAATGTTCTACCTCAAAAACGGTGTCTGGAAAATTCCTTTCATTCATCCAGATAACATCAATGCTTTTGATGGTATTGACAACATAATCGTAAGTGAACGCAGGAATCTCTTCTAATGTTCTTACATCTTTTAACTGTTTATTGAGATATGGTCTGTTTTTATCTTGAGCAGGGATATAAACCTGAAAATTATGCAATGCACCAATTTCGGCTAAAATTCCCTGATAATAGTAATGAGTATATTTTTGTTCTTTTTCGGGTGTCTTGGATTCCTCAATTATTTCTAATATACTGTGGGGAAGTTTATCTTTATGACTTTTCAATGCCCAAAGCCCCGGTTTTATTTTAAAGAAAAATCTGGAATCCTGAACGATTCTTCTGATGGAAGCGAAGGGAGTTCTTGTTTTCCATTCAACGCCCGGCACTTCTAAAACACTCTCATTTAGATATTTCAGCGTTGCAAAACCTCCATTTTCTTCCATAACTTTTATTA
>MCBE01000218.1 GCA_001723845.1 Candidatus Altarchaeales archaeon WOR_SM1_SCG | reverse complement strand
ATGAGGAGTCGATTCTTACGGCGCTGGTCAATAAAATAATTGAGCAAATTGAAAAGGATGAAAAAGGACTTCTTAAAAAACTTAATGAATTTAAAGAAAATTGTAAAAATATAAAATCCGTTAATCTTTCCGTATTGGGTCAGGGCGGCGGAATTGAATTGAGAGATGATAAATCTCGTTTGAATTATGATGAATTTCAAAAAACACTGAACGATGTTTTAGAAAAATACATAACCAGAAGTTCAAATGATGACGGCATACTTGACGACAGAAAAGGCGTTCTTGTAATCTTTATTGACGACCTTGACAGATGCCCGCCCGATAAGGTTCTCAAAGTCATTGAAACAATAAAACTTTTCATGGATCAAAAAGGGTGTGTTTTTGTTATCGGAGCAGACATGAAAGTTGTTTCAAATGTGGTTGAGAAAGCATACAAGGAAACAAAAGGTTTTGACGGGAAACAGTTTATGGAGAAGATTATTCAACTTCCGTTTAATCTCCCACCGATCAGGGGAGTTGATATTGAGGGATTTATTAAATCGCTTGGCGTGAAAGGAATGATTAAAGATTATATCAAAATTATTTCAAAGGGAATTAAAAGCAATCCGAGAAGAATTAAAAGGTTTCTTAACCTGTTTGAACTCCAGAGGAATCTTGCAGAGAATAAAGGCATTTTAGGTGAAGGTAAAGAGTTGGAGGAGGAACTGCTTACCAAGTGGTGCATTCTGGAGTTTGAGTTTCCAGATTTTATGGACGAGGTTAAAAGAAATTATGGACTTCTTATTTTGATGCAGAAATCTGCAAAAGGGAAAGTAATGATTGTTGAAGGGGAAAGGGGAACAATGGTTGAATTATTTGATAAAAGCGACGAAATTTTTAGTGAATTATACGAAAAATTTTATGATGAAAGGATTCTTACTGTTCTTGAACATGGTGAAAAAGAATTTACAAAAGAAAATATTGAAAATTACATTTATCAGACACAGGAGGTTGGTTTAGAAAGTGAGGAAGAAACAAAAAAATTGACAAGGGATGAAATGATTGAAAAAGT